>DAOTTJ010000214.1:0-20172 GCA_034437695.1 Ktedonobacteraceae bacterium | reverse complement strand
GCTACGCCTATAGTTATGACGGCTCGGGCAACGAGACCATCAAGACCAGTGAACCCGGCGAGACGGGATCGTATACCACGGCGCAACAGTCGCACTCATCGTGTACCAGCAGCAGCGCCTTGCCCTGCTATGATTTAGATACATACGCTTCGCTCTATAGCAGTGCGCTCAGTCGCACCTTTTACGACAGTCAGGGACGCGCCGTCGAGACGCTCACGCCTGGCCCCACTCCTGGCGACGATACTGTTGTGATGACCAAGTATGAAGATCAATCACGCATGGTGTGGACCAGTGAACCGTTCGAGGTGGCCGATGGGAGTTCCTGGTTGGACCCTGCCAGCGCGAGGGATATCAACAACCATACACCAGCAGGCAGTGTGACGTTCGCTGATGCACTTGGACGTATTCTTGCTACACAGGATTACAACTTCGGTTCTGCGCAAGAACCAGGGATTGCCTGTTCCAGCATACTGAGTGGTTCCTATACCGCGTGTGCCAACTATAGTTTCGGCCAGGTTTCAGGCGACACCAATTATTATGCACTGGTTACAGGTATTGACCCGAACGGACATCAGACAAAAGCGTATAGTGACGCTGAAGGGGAAACCCGATATACCCAGAGCTATAGCGGGGTCTATGGTGGTTCTTTCACCTCGGTAGAACAGATCCAGACACAATATAACGCACTTGGCGAACCAAACTCGGTCACAACGGTAGATAAAAGTCCACAGAGCGGAGAAGGCACCACGAGCGTCACGGAGAGTTATACCTATGATGACATCGGACGTGAACTAACGGTAGTCGATCCCGACCAGGGAACGTTTACTGCAACCTATGATGCCGATAGTCGTTTGCTTGCCATCGTACAAACCTCAGGGTCGAGTACACGAACGCTAGGGTTTAACTATGATCTCTCAGGTCGTGTGACCTGTGAGCAGACCGCTGCGCCGACGCAAAATGCGACGGGCGCGTGTAGTGCAGGCAATCCACTTGTGCAGAATACCTATGATACCAATATCCTGGGAACACAAGGAAGTACTGATTTCCCGGTGGGTGAACTGACACAGAGTGTCGCGACGACCTATTATCCCGACAGTACCTCTGTCACTACTACCAACCAGATGCAGTATGATCAGCGTGGGCGAACGACGCTGGCGCAGATGCAATTCACCTTGCCGAGTGCCTGGGGAGTGTCGACAGCCCTGCCAGTCGCACAACTCACTCAGACATATAACGACGCGGATCAGCCGACCACAACAACAACGAATGCGGGCGGTCTTGGTTACACCTTCACGCAAGCCTACGATTCTACCACAGGAACGCTGACAGGACTGAGCAACAGTAGTTCGTCAACGGCAAATCTGGCGACGCTCACGTATAATGTCAATGCTTTGTTATCGCAAGTCAATTTCCAGAGTTCCACCAGTGGAACGGGGGTGGCCAACGAGCAACTAAGCTATGATGCCAACCTGCGCCTTGCGGAGACCTCATCAGTCTGGGTGAGTGGGAGTGGGCAGAGTGGAACCCTCTTTGATCAGGTTCGTAGCTATGATAACACCAGTAATGTGGTCAGTTTGACGACCACCCAGGCGCATATTCAGGGCATAAGTTCTTCGGGTGGCAGCCAGACCGAAAACTACTGTTATGATGAACGCGACCAGATGGTCTGGGCAGGCAATAGCGGCACGCAACCAGCGGCTGGGAATGGGACTTGTGGCGGCAGCACGCTTGCGAATAGCTTGAGTGGTGCTGCGTACACCTCCGGCTATGTCTATACTCATCTGGGCCAACTCTGGCAAAGTCCCGTCCAGGGCAGTAGCCAGGTCTACCAATATCTCTATTGCAACAGCGCTCCCCATCAACTCACGGGCGTCTATCCCCTTGGGACCACATGTTCCAATCGCGGCAGCGCGACGCCTGTCTACACTGCCAGTTATGATGCGTGGGGGAATGAGACCAGCCGGACCTTCAATAGTACGACCGCAACGCTTTCGTATGACGCGCTCAATCGTATGGTGCAATGGAGCAGTGGAGGCAACCAGGAACAGTATGTCTATGATCCCACGGGCGCACGTGTCCTCAAACGGTCAACGAGTGGTGGAACCACGACCCTGGTCGTCTATGCCTTTGGCCTGGAAGAATTGCACTATCAAGGGAACGGCGTGAATGCTGGTGGGACCAACAATAGCTATTATTATATGCTGGCAGGTTTTCTGCTCGGCAAATTCGATGGCACCAATACCACCTTTTTCCTTTCTGACGGCCTGGGAAGCGTCGTCGCTAGCTTTAGCAACACCGCCGGGAGTGCGGCAGTACTAGGGAACCAGACCTATGAGCCATATGGCAAGTCCCAGTATCAGCAGGGTGCGATGGGAACCACCAAAGGCTACACCGGTCAGTATAACGACAATTTAAGTAGCCTCGACTACTATAACGCCCGCTACTATGATCCTGCGGTCGGCATATTCCTGTCGCCTGATAGTGTCGAGGGCAATGCACAAGGGATGAATCCCTATGAATATGTAGATGGAAACCCGGAAACAGCGACTGATCCAACAGGAGCATTCGTTACTTCTGGACCTGAGGGGGGTGTTGTCGTCACCGAGGGTGATCCGGGGACGGATGCTGGTGATACTACTTCTGGTGGCGGAGGTGGAGGGGGTGTAAACTGGCCAGGAATCGTACGTGCTATCGTAGGTGGTATTGCCGGATTTGCTGGCTGTCGCATTCTGAATCTCTGCGGGAATGGTGCTTCTGCCCCAAACACCGTTGCAGGCGATCCGTTTGTCGGGAATACTGATAATGCAACCAGTCATGCTGCTTCGGGGAGCGATCCATTTGTCGGCGCGACTGACAACGCGACCAACTATGATCCAAGTGCAGATCCGTTTGTAGGAGTTGCAGATAGCCCTGTGGGAAGTCCGACCGCAGTGGTTGGACCACAGACGCAAACGGGCGGAAGTGGTGGGCGTGGCAGGATACTGCCTCCTATTGCAGCGGCTGGCGGGATGTGCAGTTTTTCGTCAAATACCCAGGTGATGACAGATCATGGTGAACAAACGATTGGAACTCTTCGTGTTGGTGAGCTAGTTCTGGCCTATAATCCAACGACTCACGCCTTCGAATTTGAACCCATTTTGCATGTCTGGCAACACAATGATACCGATTTAGTTGATTTAACACTGACTAGCGTCGTTCCTGCTCATGCGGGCAAGCCAGCTATAAAACAGAGCGAGGTTATTCATACAACCAGCGAGCACCCTTTCTTGACGAAAGAACAGGGCTTCACATCCGCAGGCGATCTCCAGATAGGGATGCATATTCAGCGTGCCGATGGCAGTGTTGGTGTTGTCACTGGACGGACGGCTGTGCAGAGATCACAGGAGATGTATAATCTGGAGGTAGACCAGGATCACACATTTGTGGTCGGCTCTGGTCAGTGGATAGTACATAACAACTGTGATCGTGACGCACTCCGAAATGATTTGGGGTCACAAAAATTTCAATCGGAGGCACATCATATTGTGCCTTGTAACCTCCTCAATTCAGGAAATTTCCCCTCTCCTGATGTAGCAAATTTTATGGAAGCTGCTATGAGAGGTGGCTGGGACCTCAATGGTGCGAGTGATAATGGGATCAGCCTTCCTGTAAGTGATCTTGATGGAATAAATCAAGGTCTCCCTGTTCATTATGCTACTGGAGGGCATATCGATTATACTTATCGAGTATTCAGGTTTATCCTCAATGTAATCGGGGGAATAGGTGGAATTCCTTCTGATAACGTTGCAGCCGGGGTAATGAAGCAAGTTACCGGCTATTTGAGAGGTAGAATCATTCAAAATGGACAATTTGATGCTGCTGATGATATAGCATGTCAAGTTAATGATGTGATTTTTTGAGTATATCGTCATAGTAGAGAAGATGTTTTTGATACTAGATTTAGGAGCGTACTTGATCTTTACCAAAGGAATGCATATGAGGAATGCAGCCGTTCTATTGCAGTACTTGTTTTTGAATTACTTTGTGCTATAGTTTTAGTAAATTTAAGGAGATGTTTAAGTCTAGCAAGGAGAAAATGATGTGGATTCCAGATTGGCAAATCGTTGAACAACGGCTCTTTGAAAAGGCGAAGGAAGCCGTAGAGCAGTTTGCCAGAGAACATCCTGAAACTATGTGCTCTTTTTTTGCCTGTGCAGCAGATCCTCTCTCGGGAGAGTTTGCCTTTTGTTTGGATACACCTGAAAATGCAACACATGAAGCTATCAAGCACGAGTTGGTTGTACAGCAGCATCGACAAGCTGTATGGAAACAGGCCGGACATGCCTCTGCTTGGAGATATGCACGTAGTTACCTGAATCAGTCTGTCATTGATTATGCTTCTCATGCTAGCCTATTTCACTATGCCTTCTTTACCACATTATCATTCAATTGGATCGCGTTTACAGACAGTAAGAACTATCCTGCACAAGAAGAAGGGCAGGATCACTACCTGGAGGGCCAAACAATGCTTGTTCTCTGGAAGGCCATTGAGCGTCTCGTCGCCGAGAACGTTTTTCTTCATTTACACATGACTTCTCCTTTTCGCGTTGGCTATCAATTTCCTGAAGAAAGCCTTGTTGTGCTTCATCTTCTAAACTGGTCAACTGCAAGAGGGAGCAGGCTCTATTCAGCTTTTACTTCTCCTCCTGCATAGAAGCAATGAAAAAGAGCTTCTGTGTGAATAGAGCTACATACACTCACGATAGGAAGAATATGTGAATACTAACAATCCCCCTTTTCAAGAAGATCAGCCGGAAGATTTCTCAGTTACTTCTGATGTCTCCTCGCAGATAATAGAGATCAATGCGTTTCCTCAGCTTTTAAAAGAGCAGCCCTGGTCTAAAGAGGTTGGCGTCATCTTCTCAGGAAAAGATGCGGGAATGACCTTGCATGTAACTTGGCCATTGGTCCAATGTGATGGAGCTGGATTAGGTCAGATCGAGGTTTTTCCTACACTCCTGGACCTTTCAATGCAAGCTCCCATGTTACCTGATGCTTTTTCTCTGCTTCTTACTGAGCAAGATGGTCATCACCAGTCTGGCCTGCTTTCTTCAGACATCACATTCACACAGCCAATCTCAACTTCTCTAGAGAAAATGTTTTTCATGACTCTTGCAGGTCATTCTCATCCTCTTCAATATCCTCTTTCTATTCCGATCAAGGCTCATTTGCATACCTTTCATGCAACTCTCGTGTTGACCTCGCGCAACCTTTGGTGGCTGGAAAAGAGCGAAGACGATAGACAGTGGCAAGACAATACCATTCTCTATACGAATCCACAAACACTTTTAGATGACTTGGGAGGAAACCTGGAACGTTTCATTGCAGAGGCAGGGATAATAGGTTATCAAGAACGGCGTCAAAAGATACCTGTGCTCCTTTTCGCTCTGGGGAGAGTTGCTCAGGCAATGGGAGACTATTCTCAGGCTGTCCAATTCTATGGAAAGAGCAAACAAAAATTTCAAAGTCTTCAAGATTTTGCTTCGACAGAAAGAGTAATGCTCATTTTACAGCATCTCTTTCTACGCCAGGGGAGAAAAGAAAACGCGAAACATATGGGCTTGCAACTCCTTAATCTGAGAGCTTCACGATAGTGGAATTGTCCCGGTTTGGTGGGTCAACAACAGGAGAACAAAGCCCCTGATGGTGCAGTGTATGGGAGTTCCTCCAGATGTTCAACGTCGACGGAAGAAAAGAAAGCAGCAAACCAAGAGTTAATTCTGGTCAATAGATAGAGATTACCAAGTGCTACTGGAAATCTCTAAATAAAGAGAGACGTTCATCAAACAAGGCTGAGAGTCATCTCCAGAGATATGACGGATGAAGAAGCGTTTTCTTAAAAGCTTCGACCGAAGTCGGAGTTGCAGATAGCCCGGTGGGAAGTACGACCGCGGTGGTTGGACCACAGACGCAAACGGGCGGAAGTGGTGGGCGTGGCAGGATACTGCCTCCTTTTGCAGCGGCTGGCGGGATGTGTAGCTTTTCGTCAAATACCCAGGTGATGACAGATCATGGTGAACAAACGATTGGAACTCTTCGTGTTGGTAAGCTCGTTCTGGCCTATAATTACTCCTCCCATACCATAACTACGGAATTCTGATCAGAGAGAAAATACCGGCATAGAAAGGCGATATCCTATGTCATCTAATAAACTTATACTGATTCCTGGAGAACCAACCTATATGCCAGAGCGCAATAAAAGCGAATATGCAAAAGAGCTGTTAAGGACAGTGCTTCCTCAAGCCCAGGAAATACTAGCTCTTTTTACTGAACAGGTGGAATTTATTGCAACTGGCGGAAATTTGGAGAAGATCTCTTGTCCATTCTGCCTAACTATACTAATGAGCAATGGTGGCTGGCTGTCATGGACGCTGCATATACTACAACAAAATTTGCAAATCTGACCATACTATTACCGTGTTGTGGGAAGATAAGCTCTTTGAATGATTTGCTCTATGATTGGCCAACAGGGTTTGCGTGTTTTCAGCTTGTAGCCCGTGATCCTGGGACAGATATAAGAGAAGAGACATTACGCCAACTTGAGGTAATCCTTTCGTGTTCTCTTAAAAAAATCTGGGGCCATTTTTAACGTACTTCAATAGTGATCAATCTACTTTCTCATATTGCTATTCAGAGGCAAGATGTGCTTTCTATCGGTGGATGGGCAGGGTAAAGGAAAAACGTGAACCCTGGCCTTCTTCGCTCTCCACCCAGATTTTCCCTCCTTGCCGCTCGATGATCTCTGCGGCGATATACAGTCCCAGGCCGATCCCTGGGACTGTATCGTAGGTATTCCCACGTACGCGATAGAAGCGTTCAAAGATATGCTCTTGCTCCGCGTGGGGGATGCCTGGTCCAAAATCCTTGACGCTGAGACTGACCGTTCGCTGGTCTGTCGAGAGCTGGACCTGAATCTTTTCCGAGCGCGGCGAATATTTGATGGCATTGGTTAGGAAATTTGTGATGACCTGTCCAATGCGATCTCGATCGCCAGATACCAGGATATCTGCCGTTCCCAAAAGGTCGATGTGATGTCTGCTTGTTGTGCGCTGGAGTTCTTCTATCACTTCCAGAACAAGCTCTTGAAAAGGGAACCAACTGGTGTTCAACTGTAGCTGTCCCCCTTCGATTTTGGTGGCATCGAGCAGATCCTCGATCAGAGCCGTGAGTTTGTTGATCTGGGCGTCCATCTTGCCCAGAAGCAGGGCGGCTTTTTCATCCCCTGCTTGCGCAAAACGCTTCTGAAGTACCTGTGCAAACGCTTTAATACTCGTCACTGGCGTTTTCAATTCATGGCTGACGATGCCCATGAAGTCTTCCTTTTGGCGGTCCTGGTGCTTGCGCTGTGTAATGTCTCTGGTTGATCCAACTACCATGACCACGCTTCCTTCAGCGTCGATGACGGGAACAAAGATATATTCATAATAGCCAAGTTCACCGGCTGGACTCGTAAATGGCGTTTCATCTACAATCGGTTTGCCTGTGGTAAGGACCTGAGTAATGTACGCTTGCAATGTTGTCGCCAGGTCTTCTGGATATGGTAACTCATGGAAATTCTTGCCTTTTATTTCCTCAAGTGACAGCTGGAGCAGATTCAGCAGCGATTGACTTGCATAGAGGAAACGTCCAGAGGCATCGAACATATAGATGAAATCTTGAACCACCGCCAGCATCTGGTCAAACATACGGGCCTGCTGCTCTCTCTGCAACTCTGCCCGTTCCGTCGCCTGGCGTGCTTCTACCTGCGTGGTGACTTCATATCCAAAGCACATCAATCCATCTGGTTGTTTCTCTTTGTTATATAAAGGCTCATAGATCAGGTTCAAAAATCTGGTTGAGGGCTTTCCATTCATATCCCAATCTAAGGTCACAGGGAGTTCGTTTGCAATAAAGCGCTTGCCAGTGAACGCCACGTTTTTCACGATCTGCAAGAGGGTCGGGTCGATATCAGGTACGGCTTCGAGTAACGGCTTGCCGTCTAATGGCCTCTCTATACCCAGCAGTTGACGATACGATGGATTGGCGATTTCGAAAAGCAGATCGGGTCCAGAGATCACTGCAACGAAGGCTGGAGCATGCATCAATAGATCATAGAGGCGTTCGTGCGCAACTTCAGCCGCTTGCTTGCTCTCCCTTTCATCAGTCACATCTTCTAAGGCCAGCAATAGCAGCCTGGTCTGTGGGATGTATCGCGCATTGAGGAGCACAGTTTTTCGCCCGAGAAGCGGGAAGTCATGGATCAGTTCGTAGTCCGTGATGGACTGCTCTGTCCGTACGACCTCTTGTAGAGAGGATTGGAGGGAAGGAATATCCCATTGGTGATGTCCCAACTCCGAGAGTGGTTGGCCTGCTAGCACTGCTTTTCCCAACTGGAATGTTGTAACAAAGAGCTGGTTTGCTGCAATGACACACAGTGCATCGTCGAGGACGAGAAACGGTTCGCGTGCGGTTTCAAGAAAGGTTTCGACGTAGGCCAGCGAGGCGTTCATCCTGGTGCGTGTTTCACGTTGGCGTGTGCTTGCTGATCTGGGTGTAGCCTGGCCTGAATGAAGGTCATCGGTGTCCTGAGCACTCATCGTTTTGACCATTTTCAAAAGGTCATCGGGTGTAAAGCGCCAATCCCCTCGCGTTCCGACTTGTCGTCCTTGCAACTGATGATTACTGGCCCATCGACGAACCGTTCGTGGATGAACCCCTAAAAAAGTTGCAGCTTGGCGAAGTGTCAAGAGTTCAGAAGGAGTAGCAGCCTGATCCATGCGTTCTTCTCCCTTTCTTTGATGAGACGCTCCCCGTCTGGTTTAGCGGAAGGATGTTTGATCATCTCCCTGGCCACTTAGGAACAGAGGACTGGTAGATTGGGACAGTCAGATCTCTCGTGCTGTGTGAGACGCTGCATCGCGAGAAGCGGACTTTTCGTCCATCATCCAGAAGGAGGATACACCTCTCTAGACTCTTATAGACTATCACATTCGACCCCCCCACATGCAAATGGGACGACATGAGTAGGGTTGTTTTGTGTGACAACGCTATGAGGGTCGGAACGTACCCGGAGCCTATTTGTTTAAGTGCGTGACCCAAGTTGCGGACTTACGCTGAGGAACGTAGTATGAACATCGGTGAGAGTTGCGCTGACCCTGGCGATGGATTGATAGTCGCCTATCCTGCGTAGAAACTATTGCATTCCCTGCTCTTTACCCTAATCGGTCGGTGTTCAAATTTCTTTAGGGTACAAGGAGAGATCTTTTGGGAGATTGGTGAAAAGAGTTGATGAGTAAAACGAAAGCGCTTGCTTGCTGAAAATACTGCTCTGGTTGAACAGTATTTTCAGTTCAGTGAGTCATTGCCTTGAATACTTTGTATGAGAGCCTCTGGTGAGTTTCCATTGGAGAGATATTTTTCGGAAACGCCCTTCAACAACTTCGCGAGCTTGTACACTGGAGAGTTGTTCACAGCCATTCAGCCCTGACAAAGGCTTTTTAGAGTTGGCTATCCCAGACCTTTTGCATCTCTCGTTGGAGCGCCTGGGGGTCAGCGGCAAGCGTGGCCTTGACCTGCTGGCTCGCCTGGTCAGAGAGTACCTCTTCGCTGCCTGCCTGAATGGCCTTGATCGTAGCGGTCGCAATATCAGAGGGCAGGGTTTTTGGAAGATCGATACCGGCAGTCATATCGGTATCGATATAACCGGCATGGACGCCGACCACCAGCGTATTCTGTGCACGCAGTTCGACGCGAATGCCGTTCGTCATAGCCCACTCGGCGGCTTTTGAGACGCTATAGGAGCCGAGCATGTTCTGGGTATACCAGCTCACAACTGACAGCATATTGACGAGCGCACCTCCACCATTCTTTTTGAGAATCGGGGCGAATGCCTGGCTCATCGCCAGCGTGCCGAGGTAGTTTGTCTCTATCTCTTTGCGTGCTTCGTCCATCGTAGTTGCGCCGAGCAATGAACCTAAGTGCGCCGCACCAGCATTATTGAACAGCACCGTCACATCCTGGCATGCCTCGGCGGCGGTGGCGATATCCGATGGATTGGTAATATCGAGTTGGACTGGCTGAAGGCGGGGATCGTCTACCTCTAGAGGGCTGCGTGTACCCACATAGACCTTCTTCGCCCCTGCATCGAGTAGTGCCTGGACAAACGCTTTGCCCAATCCACGATTGCCCCCAGTCACCAGTGCGACCGATCCATTTATGTTCATTAGAGTAATCCTTTCATAGCGAAAAAAACAACGTTCTACCTGTACTCATACTGGAATGTACATTTCAACATGAGTACAAAAAATTTAGCGAAACACCAGCAGAGCAGTTCGTGTTATATCCTCAAGCGTGCCGCGTTCGGCGCGTGCGCGTGCGAGGATGCGGATACTGAGCAGGGTACCCAGCAAGAAACGAGCGAATTGATGGGGATCATAGGTCCATGCCAGTTCACCTGAGGCCTGAGCCTTGATGAGGAGGCAATAGAATGCTTTCTCTATCCTCCCATGCGCCGTCGATACTCTTGCTAAGACTGCGGGATCAAAGGGTGCCAGCTCTACGTTCGCGTTCACCAGAAAGCAGCCACGGTGAGCGGGATCATTGAGCAAGGCATCGATACAATACTGAAAAAAGTTCGTCAGAACTTCCTGAAGCGTCCCTGTTTGCTGGTGTCCAGGGAGCAGGAGTTCACCATATAGTGTGCTATATCGATCCAGGGCAGCAAGATAGAGCGCGTGCTTATCTCCAAAGGTATTATACAGACTGCCGCGTCCAAGCCCGGTACACTGTACAAGATCCTCGACGGAAGTCCTTTCATATCCTCGCTCCCAGAACAGATGCATCGCTTTTTCTAGCGCCTGCTCTGGAAGAAATGCTTTTTTCCCTGTCATAGCTTATTCTCCTGCTCCTTTCTTTATAAGGTGAGTATACATCATCTTGGAATGAATAGTCAAGGATATCTGGTAAGAAACCGGGGCTATTTCGTGCTCCGCACGCCTCTGGCTTGCACCCCACCCCAGGGTTTTGGGATCGTGTTGCGAGCGTGGAGGCGGCGGCCTCCACGCTCGCAACACGATCCTTTGTTCAGGGGGGCAGGGCCTTTACACAGGTAGGTTTTTCGCTGAACGTTTCGCTATGGCGAAGCCCAGACCTCACCGTGCAGGAAGGCGCTTGTCAGGCGCACTCTGCACCTTCTTCTCTTTGGGGGCGGGGCAAGCTTGCCCGACAATCGGGAAGGACAAAAAGCTTACCCGTGAAAAGGGGCAGGGCCACACGTCGAGCATGAAATACCTCTGTTCTCTTCTATGCTCTATCGGACGCTAGCGAGAAGCTATGCTATAGTATTCTCACAAAAAGAAACCGGGCCTTGTGAAAGGATGGTGACCTGTATGACGAATGAAGAGATCCCGAGTCAGCCGAACTGGGTAGGAGCCTGGTATGCAGCCCCTTCCCGGATGTTTTCGGCCAATGTGAGTGGTCGTACTTTGCGGCAAATTGTTCACCTGCACGCTGGTGGAGCGCAGCTTCGACTGCGCCTTTCCAATCGGTATGGAGATGCACCTGTGACGCTCACTTCTCTTTCTGTCGGGCAGGTTTTGCAGGGTCCAGTGATTGCGCCGGGAGCTAAGGCAGTGCAATTTGCGGGACAGCCAACCGTCACCCTGGAACCAGGTCAGGACATAGTGAGTGATCCGGTTTCCTTGCGCGTCGAAGCGTTTAGCGATCTGGCGATCACCTTTGTTCTGGTCCAGGGAGAGAGCTTGACGGGTCACCTGTTCGCGTTACACACCTCGTATATCTCAAGTCTCGGTGATATTACTACTGTGCCGGCTGAAGCTACCTTTCTCGCGTATCCCCTGTCGACCTCGTCCTGGTGGCTGATTACGGGCATTGATGTTGTACCAACTGCGCCCCTGAACGCGGTTGTGGCTTTTGGATCATCGACGACCGACGGTTTCGGCTCAACGCCCAATGTCAACCGGAACTGGCCTGATTATCTGGCACGCCGTTTGAGGGATGCTGGGGAAACGCGCTTTATGTCGGTCTTAAACGCGGGCATTGGTGGCAACCAGTTGACATCTTCCGAGATTCTGCTCGCCGCAGGGATGCCCCAATTCCTATTCGGAGAGGCCGGGAGCAAACGGCTGGTTTGGGATGCGCTTACGCAGCCAGGGGCAACAGATCTCATTTTTCATATTGGCTCGAATGATCTGCGTCTTGGGGTGTCGGGAACAACGGTGATTGAGACCCTCCAGCAGGTGGCCAGCGAGGCCAGGCCCACCTATCGACGTGTGTTTGGCACCACCATTTTGTCTGGTGGCTATTCACCCGCGCAAGTGGAGCAGCGCCAACTGGTCAATACCTGGTTGCGGGAACAGGGAAGGCAGTGGTTTGATGCCATCTTCGATCTAGCGACCCCTCTGGCCTCCCCTGATGATGAGGGGGTCCTTCATCCAGCCTATGACAGTGGTGATGGAATCCATCCGAATGATGAGGGCTACCGACGCATGGCCGAAGCCATAGAGATCAACGAGTTGACGGGCAGCCCCAGCCGAGAAGTATGAGCAAGTGAGTCCGCTGTTGTTTCACCTTTTGCTGAAGGGCAAGCCAGTATCGGGTACCGTTTGCCGCCACCCAAGCTTGCCCTGATGGTCATAGAGTTCGGCCTGTGTGGGCAGTTGCACCTGCTGTTCCGGTTTACAGGCAAAAAAGACAGAGCCATTTTCAACCATGTCTTCAAGAGCCTGTCCTGCGTCATGTTTCTCCGGCGGGTAGCAACATGATCACTCCTTTCTCTTTACACAAGAAGAGAAGGCCTAAGAGGGATGGGAGCCAACGTAGGTTTTATCGAGAAGTCAGACGATGCGCTGATTTGTTAGGGGAACTGGAGATGCGCATTTTGACGATTGGCAGGGTGTGAGGCAACGGTATGTGCAACTGCGTCTCAGGGTATTGACACAGATAGTGCGAGCCTGAGAGCAGTTGCTAAAAAAAGGTGTAGTCTAGCCATCTTCATGTCCATATACGAGCATCGCTGAAGGTTACCTCATCAGGTACGGCACAGAGGTCAGGTCGTTGATCTGCATATGTGATACGGCAACTGTGGGCCAGCAAGCCAATCTGCCCATCCATATATGCGTCGTCTGTCCCCTGGTAGAGCAACCGTTGATTGACATAGAGCTTGAACGTATCGTCCATAGCGACGACTGCCAGTACATTTGTAGTCTTCAGGCCGCGTTTAATGAGCGAGGACACGCCCTGTACCATTGTGCGTCTATCCGCTTCCTGGTCCTTGTTGTAGCGTACAAAACGATAATTTCCGTCCTGACAGATCACGAAATAGTAGAGTTGAGGAAAAGTAGTGCGAAAGCCCAGGCCGCCGCAATCCCCGACCAGGACCTGCATCTTTGCCTCAAAGGTAAAATTTGTGAAATACGTTCCGGCTGCCAGGCAGTACTTCATATAGCCTCCAGGTTTAATGACACGGACATGATAGGTATGATCGGTGAAAAAGCACGAACCCTCATCATTGCTATCCAATGACCAGTCTGCGGTGGTATTCGTCTGTAGCGAGTTGTTGAGTGTCAGGGTTTGTTGCCCTAAGTAGACGTTTGCCAGTGTGTTTGTCGATAGCAGGTACCACCATCTGCCGCCCGCGCTCGCCAGTATCACCACGATGAGCAAGGCGAGCAAGAGAAGTCGAGGCTTTGTCAGACGCTTCCTTTTTGTTGGTGCAACAAAAGTCTGTTCAGGCGTCACAGGGGGTAGCTCGCTGATTGGAAAAGGCAGAACGGATGCCTCGTCTTGCTCGGCGCGACCGTCATGTGTGCTGTCTGGTGGATCTTCAGACAGGGTTTGTTGGTCAGTGTCAGTGGACAATAATCCCAATTCCTGAATCGTCTTGCCATAGAGTTCGCATAGACGCTGGCATAGATACAGACTGGGGGTTGTCAATCCACGTTCCCAACGTCCGACAGTTTTTGGATCGCTTCCGATGCGGCCTGCGACATCGGCCTGTGACCATCCACGCAAAGCTCGTTCTCGTTTTAAGATGGCTGGAAACGCTCCATACTGGGAGCGCTCTGCTCTTTTCCGTGACACTCTTTTACCCTCCCTGGTATTGTCTATTTAGACTATCGAATGTCTATGTCGTGTTGCCTCTCTGTATGTTTTTGTTCGCTCCATTTTGAGCGAGCTACCTCCATTTTCACGGGCAGTTTTTTTGCCCTTCTCTAGACTATCGGGCGGAACCGTCTCACCCTCGCAACCCGATCCGTTGTTCAGGAGGGGCCGCACGTCGAGCATTACATAGCCTCGCCACTGATCGATCGAAGCTTGACAGAGCAATATACCTAAACCATCATAACACGTGTGAACAGGATAAATGTCCTTTCCTTCTGAATAAGTGCTCTTTTGCTGTTGTTGATAGGCGATCTGATCCTGGTTCCGGTTAGTGTGGTCCTATGCTGATGATTGTCATGTCACCTATCAAGATCCAGTGCTGTCCGGGTGTACAACCTCTTAATACGTTATTTACTATAAGGACTTCACAGATGAAAATGAGACGTGGGAGATACGTCTGAGAGGGACGTATTCTCAGACTTCTGCCTGTCGCAACAAAGTCTGGGCATCGCTGGTTCTGGCAAGGGGAAACAATGGCACGCTTTTAAACAGCGTTGATATTCAGGTTTACATATGACATACTCAACTCAGCGCGTTTTCAGAGCGGCGCATATACCAATATGATCACCTTTGATGGTTCCTATACCTGTGCTGAGTATGACGATACAGGGAATGCCATGCCTCAACATCCCGCCGCCTGCCCTAAATAACTTCTGGTAGAGAGAACTCAGGCAAACAAGCGAGGTATACTAGATCTATAGAGGGTCCTGGTACACCTTGTCTACTCATTCATTCTCGATGCAAGCATCGATGTCTTGCGCCGGAGGCTGCATGAGCAAAAAAAACCTTTAGAGGAATTGTCCTGTTACATAGGTAAATGAGCTGGTTGCACCAGAAGCCGTATGATAGGTGACGAGGTCACCCTCATTAGCGCGGACTTTAGCAGAGGGTGGCCCTCTGCACTCCTGTTGTGCATATTTTGCCGGAGGCAAAATATGCGCAACAAAAGAAAAAGTGTATTGGGGACACCCCAAGCCCCGGTTAAGGACTGGTGCCCTTAACAATCCCGCTAAGTCCACGCCTTATTGCGAGAACGTAGTCTGAAGATTTCCGCCATTCATACCGGCCATCGTTTTCCAGCGTCTGTCATTCGTCTCTTTTATAAAAAGAAGACATTGCGGGGGCTATAAAAGGTGAGCATACACACCGGGTAGAGAGCACTCGACCTGCTATTATCAAAAAGACAAGAAAAAGCGTCTTTCTCGTTCGATAGATGAAAGTAGAACGACTCTAATGATTTTTCGTATAGATCCTTTCCATAGCCTCGTCGAGTTTTCCGTCAAGCATTTAAAGATCAGCCTGGTCAAAGGGAGTTTTTCCGATGTGCGCGGGACCGTCACGCTTGACCCTCAGCACCCCGAGCAGTCCTCGATTGCTGCCGAAGTTGCTGTGGAGAGCATTTATACCGGTGCTTCCAGGCGTGATGCCCATCTGCGTTCGGCTAATTTCTTTGATGCAGTGGCGTATCCGTTGATCACCTTTATAAGTAACCGGGTGCATCTCGTCGATGCAAGTCGCTGTTTGCTCTCTGGCGATCTCTCCTTGCATGGGTCGACCCAACCGATTACCTTTCGAGCTGCGTACACAGGGATAGAGCGCGACCCACTGACAGACTTCTGGCGTATTGGACTGTCTGCCACCACACTCATCGATCGTCGTGCCTTTGGCATGCATTTCAACCTCAAGATTGCAGATGGCATCGCCGTAGTAGGAAATGAGACGCAGATTACTATCTATCTCGAAGCTATTGAGCAGGGATAGCCGGACTGATTAGGATTTGGAACCTTTCGACGATCTGCCGGCCTTTGTCGTTTAGCCTATGCATTGTTCTTTAATCTACTTTGAAATCTTTGTAGTAATAGATCTTATCCTGCTCATTGATCTCGCGCAGCACTTTGCAGGGATTCCCTACGGCAATCGCGTTTGCCGGGATATCTTTCGTGACGATACTTCCTGCGCCAATGACGGTATTCTCCCCAATAGTTACCCCTGGGCAGATCACCGCTCCACTACCGATCCAGACCCGGTCCCCGATGGTGACAGGAAACGCATACATATATCCCTGAGCGCGGAGCGCGGGATTCATTGGGTGTCCTGTCACGGCGATCGTGACATTTGGTCCAAACATGACGCCATTGCCAATGGTGATCGTATAATCGTCCACCAGATGCAAGTTAAAATTCGCGTAGACCCCCTTGCCGAGAAACACATTGGTTCCATAGCAGAAGTAGATGGGGGGTTCTATCCAACAATCTTCCCCTACCGTGCCGAACATCTCCCTCATCAGTTCCAATCTTGTTTCGACCTCTGTTGGTCTCGTCTGGTTAAATGTGTACATCCGCTCCTTGCCGCGCAGCCTCTCTTCCGGTAATCCTTCGCCCCTGTCGGTGAAAAGTTTCCCGCTCGCCATCCGTTCCCTTTGTGTCATTGCCGCCAATCTCCTTTATGCGCTTTCTTGTCACTAAGATCATGTTTTGTTAAAGATATATAAGTGTCTTTTTTTAGCATAGAGCAATCAGGCAGGATTTGACACAATAAGCCACTCAGCGGGCAATAATGCCGTCAGTGACAGATTATGGTCCTGGTGAGCTAGTCAGGCGTTGGTAGAGCTGCTGGATGGGCGCTCCGACCTCGATGCCCAGTTCCTGGAGGAGGGTGGCTTTACATTGCTGGTACTGACGGAGGGCCGCACTGCGTTTGCACTGACGGCTATAGCACTGCATCAGGCCGAGGTGGGCCTCTTCCAGGCATTTGTCGACTTGCAGCATGTGCTGCCAGTGCTCGATGCATTCCTCGAGCGCTTCTCCACGCCAGGCCAGTTGTGCCAGATGACGACGGGCGTTCAGGTAGATGGTGCGCAGTTCGTCGCGCCGAAAGATACACCAGTCGCTATAGAACGAGCGTCCATAGTCGCCCCTATAGAGTTTGACCATCTGGAGGAGTGCCGTTCTGGCGGCGGGATAGTCGGAGCGACCGAGTGCCTGTTCGGCCTCGGCATGATGGGCGCGAAAGGTCTGCACGTCGTACCAGATATGCTCTCCGTAGCGTACACCCAGATCGAGGCGATAGCCACCCGCCAGGCGAACGAGCGCAGAGGCTCCGAATAATTTACGCAGGTAGTGGAGTGTTGAGTGGAAGGTCTGGTTGGTCTGTTCGTCAAAGTCCTGCCAGATCTCGGTGATGATCTGCTCTTTACTGACTGGATGGTCGGTTTCAAGCAAAAAGAAAAAGAGTTCCATGCCTCGTGCCATGCGCCAGCGTTTAATCGGCTGGTTATCGATCGAGACGACCGGCTCGCCAAAGGCGCGAATGGCGAGCTGAGGCATCCAGGCAAAGGCCATGACCTCACTTGCAGCTATTTCGCTCGCTTCGACTTCTTGCGGGCGCTCGGTTTCCAGCGCGAGTAGTTCGCGCAGCCTGGCCAATTGTGGATGGCGTTTGACCACTTGAAAAAGATCAGGCAAGCGGCGCAATTCTAGAAGCACGAGCTGTTGATAGTGAGTGTACGTCGTCAGTGTCGCAGTTACATCTGCCAGCAAGGTTTGCACCTCGGTTTCGCGCTTACTTGCGAGTTGGCAGGAGGCTAAACGCAATTGAACCTGGACATATTCGCGTTGCAGTCGATTGGGGCGCAACGTGTTCTCCAGTTCGGTCAGGCAGGTATACGCTTCGGCATAGCGCTGTTGATAGAGTAGAATCAGGCCATAGGTTAGATCCTTCCAGGTCTTTTCGGCATCGAGTCTTTCATCACTCATGCGATGGTAATCGACCTGCTCCAGGAGCAGCAGTGCGCTGGTTGGATCTCCTATCAGCAGATGAGCCAGAGACATATTTATCAAGATAACACGCACGAGATTGAGATCTTCTCCACGGTGTATAAGAGACAGCGCATCTTCGCAGAACGCCAGTGCCTGGTGGTATTTCTCCTGGTCGAGAGAGAGGTCGCCCAGATTAGTCAAGGCGTAGGCCTCGCGATGTTGAGAGAAGACCGAGTTATGGGCCAGTCGCTGGACCTCGCGTAAGATCACTTCGGCCTCGGCGTAGCGTCCCTGGTCTTTCGAGATGATGCCCTTGCGCAGCAGATTATCTATCTTGCCCTGCTCATCCTGCAATTCCTCGCAGTAGTGGAGTGCGCGAGTGAGGTGGTAGTCTGCCAGGGTAAAGTTGCCGGTCAGGTAGTAGGCGTTGACCAGTGCGCCGTGGGTAGTCAGAGCCACGTGGGCCGGGATCTGAGCGTTCCAATAGCGTAGTGCCTCCTGAAGATGGAGGATGCCCGCTGGAAAATCCCCTAGCAGATTAGTGCAGATCCCCAGGCGCATTTTAAGGGTTGCTCGCAGTTCGATTTCCTGCTCAGGTAGATCCTGCAAGGTCTGCTGGCAGAGCATCTGGGCCTGGCGATAATCGCCTGTGCGAAAGAGCGTTTCGGCCAGCAAGATATCTATCTCGGCTTGCAAGCGATATGTTTTAGCGCTCTGGACGGGCGTAGACTGAGCGGCAAGCAGCGTCGAGGCTTTTTCCAGCAGCGAGAAGATCGTGCTATGTTGACTGCGTGCAAAGGCGATAGTTGCCTCGACCAGTAGAAGGTGTGGCGTATTTTCTCGGGTCGCTGCGGGTAGCGCATGCAGCCAGTTGATCAGCGTATCTAACTGTCCGCGTTGCATCAGGACCTTATAGGTGTCGAGAATAAGTTGGGTCGCCAGCACATAGTTCTGCGCTTCAAGGGCATGGTACATTGCTTGCTCGTAGTTCTGCATAGCGAGCCAGAGTTCTGCTGCGCGATTGTGCAGACTGGTGAACCGTGCCAGATCGCGCAGACGAAATTGGGCTGTGAGGATATCGCGAATGATTGGATGGCAGGTATAGATCGTTCTATCGTCGCTCTCATAATAGCTGACAAAGAGACCCTGCTGTTCTAAACGAGCCAGCAGCGTGCCAGCGTTGTTCATTCCAAGCAACGTGTTGCACATCTCTACTTCCATATGTTGCAAGATCGAAGCAGGTTGAAGAAAATCATAGATGGCCGGATCACGCTGAAATACTTCGTTGACGACATAGGCAAAGAGATTGCGCCGCCTGGGATCGGCAATAAAGTTTGTGCGTGGCAAAGCAGTGCTTTGGACGCGCGGGAGAATGCGGAAATCTCCCAGGTAGGTACCGAGCAGAATACCCGTAATCCAACCCTCAAATGCGCTGGTAAGTTGTTCTGCCGCTGCGGGGGTCAACGTTGTTAAACCGTGCAACTGAGCCAGCTCGATAATTTCCTGCGCAGAAAAGCGTAATGAGTCCTGGTTGAGCACAAACATCTCACTGTGGACGATGAGGTGAGCAAATTCGATCTGCGGGAGCGCCCGGCTTTCGATCACCAGCACCGTCTGAGCGGGGAGTCTGCTGAGTAGATAGTTGATAAGTTCAGTGAGTGCTGCATTTTCATTGATGGCTTCGTAGTTGCAGAGAAAGAGCGCGAACCGTTGGGGTATCTCAGCGGTGATAGCGTTACATAGTGCATCGATGGCAGTTTTATACGCCTCAGTGGGAGAAGCGACCTCACGTGCGAACAGATGAGTGAAGTCAGCAAATTGTTGGCCTAAGGTAGGAAAGGTCTGACGGAGGCTGGCTAGCAGAGTGTGGAGAAAGACCACGATGTCCGTATCGGTTGTTTCCAGGAAATACCAGCAGCAGGGGATAGAGGTGGAGTTGGCGAAATCGGCGAGTAGAGTTGTTTTGCCATACCCGGCGGGAGCGCAGAGGAGTACCAGTTTATTCACAGCTCTGGACGACAGTTGTTGGGCTTCACACACGACGGCGTCTTGAAAGATGGAGATCAGGCTGGCGCGATGGAGAAAGATTGAAGGGAGGATGGGGCGTGTAACTTTTCTGAAAATATTGATATCTTGCAATATTTCCTCCTTGTAGGGCGGGCCAGTTGAGTAGAAGAAGCATAGTATTTTACTAACGCTAAGAAGGTGGCATCTT
>DAOTTJ010000213.1:0-3205 GCA_034437695.1 Ktedonobacteraceae bacterium | reverse complement strand
CCATCTGCAACAGATCGGTGATCACGGCTACGGTTCCATACAAGCCATCCAGGCGAACCAGCATCTGGGCGAGTGGGAGAGCGAGCCACCCCCCATAGCTAAGAAGCGCCTCACCCGCCCGTGCCAATTCTCTCCGATAGTCCCCATTGCCGGATCCTGAGAAGGTCCCCAACCAGTGGTGGGAATGCGCATTGAGCACCGTGGTGCGGGTTCGTCCCACTTCTCCCCGTTTGCGTCTGAGATAGCCTTTGGCACAGACGGCGTCTAAGCGTCGATGAGGCTCGGGAAGGGTTTCCATCTGGGGCAGGGCGCGTTGTCGGGCGGCTTGTCGGGTCTCATCGACATCGATGACGTACCAGTGCCGACCCTGACGATCCCACCATCCGCCAGGCAGAACGCTCTGGCCCGTTCGCTGGACCAGATCGTCCAAACAGAGGCCACGCAGTGCCTCAACCGTTGGCTTATCCAGAGCCGCCAGAAAGCGCGAGAGGGTGGAGCGATGATGCAATGCATGCCGATCAAAGAGCGCCATGAAAGCCGAAGCAAAAGGACTCACGCGCTCATAAAAGGCCTCAAGGGTTGGCTCCCCGCTGACCGCATATCCCAGAAGCACCCCCACAAAATCGATCACAACATAGCTGCCCATTCTCGCACGGGCAAATCGGACGCGGTCCTGGAGGCGTTGCAGCACACCCGAGGTGGTAAAGAGTTGGGCCAGGATGGTCACCTCTGCAAACCAACAGGGAATGCTGGGAACCGCTTCTGAGGTGATTTGAACTTCTACGGAAGCATGTGTCATACTATCTGGTGTCCTCCTTATTTGGGAATGGTTTTTTGTCTACCCTTCTAAGGAGTCATATTTTTGTCTTGTTTACCAGCTTTTCTCCCTTTTGTCTCTTTTTTCTTCTTTATTGTCTACTTGCTTCCACCTCGTTGCGCATCTCGTGGGAACCGCAGAAGCGCAGAAGCGCAGAAGTGTAGACATTTCAAAAACAGCAATTGCCCTGGCCCCAAAATCTACAGCATATAGCTCACATCAGATGAACTCGTTGGGTAAGAGAAAACCATATCTTTAAGATCGTTCGCATCGAGACCTTTACGGATTGCCAGGGCGAAAAGGTTGATGACCTCTTCGGCATGCAGCCCGAGCAGATGAGCACCTAGAATATGATTAGTGCCCTCCTCAATAAGTACTTTGAAGCCCGTATTTTGCAGCTTGATGCGCCGCGAGGTATACCAGCTTGAGGTGTCCTGGTGCTTGACTGTGAAGCGTCGTCCCTGTGCACGCGCCTCCTCTTCGGTGAGACCCACCCTGGCTAGCGTTGGCGTTGTGAAGACGATGCTGGGAATGCCTGTATAATTGGGCGTCTGCTCATTCCCTTTGAGCAGATTGTGAGCAACAATCCGTCCCTGCATCGATGCGACCGGTGTCAGGGGAAAGTCCCCGCTGGCAACGCAGTCACCAGCAGCATAGACGGCAGGATTGGTCGTGCTTTGCAGGTAGTTGTTGACGGTGACACCAGCTTTCTCGCGTGCGATACCTGCCGCTTCTAGATGCAGATCGTCAATCTCGGGTACGCGGCCAGCGGCATACACTACGAGATCTGCCTCAATCGTTTGCTCTTGATCCCCTTTACGTGTATGAACGCGTAGACCGTGCTCCAATTTCTCAATAGCGGTCACCGCCGTTTGTACCTGTACATCAGCGCCAATCTCTTGTGTTGCCTTTATGAGTTGTGCGATCAGGTCAGGATCGAACTTTTCCAGGGGACGTGCGCCACGATGGACGATAGAGACCCTTGCGCCAGCTCTGGCCGCGATATGCCCAAACTCAAACGCGATATAGCCCCCACCAACGAACACGACGCGCCGTGGTAATGCTTCCAGGTCGAGGAACTGCGTACTAGTGGTTAGATATTCCTCTCCTGGAATGCCCAACGAGGCATGCTGTGCACCTGTCGCAATAACAATAGAGCGACCGGTAATAGATTCATCACCAACACGCAGGGTATGCGCGTCGATGAAATGGCCCCGACCATGCCACATCTTGATGCCAGCCTTCGCAAAGCCTTTTTCCGTGGTATCAGGCACTGGCTCGGTGAAAGTGTTTTTGAAGTGTAGCAAATCTTGCCAGTTTAGAGAGAGTGTAGGAGCAGAGATGCCGTAGCCCTGCATACGCTGACTCCAATCAATCAGCTCGGCGGCACTGGCCAGGATTTTCTTTGGCTCGCAGCCGCGCTGCTCACATGTGCCACCGAACGGGCGAGAATCAAGCACTGCAACGCTCAAACCTGCTGAATGACAGGGATAAGCCACCGTTTGTGCCGCTGTACCAGTTCCAACAATAAGTACGTCAACATTTGTGGTCAAAATAGGTCTCCTCTTTTTTCACCGGATACAGAGAAACAATCTAGCAAAATACCTTTCTCTGAAGAACTATTTTATAAATCTTTTCTCTCCAGATTGTCACGATCCCAATTCCCCAGTGTTGCACCAGCCTCGTAGGTACTTTGAAAGAAGTTCAGCAAGTCTGATTCTGGTGTTATAGATGTGCGTATATCTTCATAACGCAGGAAGAACTCCTTCATCTCAGTGTTATAAAATGCAGCGCTGGGCAAGACTTTAGCATCTTTTAACCCCGCTGGTTCGGGGGCAGTGTAGGCATAGAAAACGGGTTCGGGAGATGCTTCATTGCCAGGCCAGAAGCCGCAGCTAATTACTTCGTGCGAATAGCCTTCTCGTGTCATCGCATCAGCTTCTGGACGTTCAGGCGCACGTCTCCCTGAAAAACGGGTGTCTGCCAAATCGAAACTCCCCCAGAAGAAATGAATAGGACTATTTTTGCCGAGAAAAGGGGAGCGGAATTGCTGCATGACACGCTCAGTCTGCACAAGAATGCGCCAGAAGCGATTTGCATACTCTTTATCATAGCTTGCATGAATATCGTCTATATCACAGTGAATAGGATTCTTCACTTCGGAGGGCAATGTATTGATAGTAACATCTATTCCCAATGTGCGTAACGCAGTCATAAACTCGTCATAGAATGTAGCAACCGAGCGAGGCATGAGTGGCAATATCTTGTTAGTGCCATCGCTCACAAGAATCAGCAAGTTGTGATCAACAAAATCGAACTGCACCTCAAAACTACGCTGATGATAGGGGATGAGCGATGTCGTAAGACCACGAGCTTTGATATACAAGG
>DAOTTJ010000212.1:0-33169 GCA_034437695.1 Ktedonobacteraceae bacterium | reverse complement strand
CGGACTCCTAAGCTCGTCGTTTTGTTTTTGTTGTGTTTATTCGTCTATGGAAGTTGAAACCCCAGGTGTCTGGGTGGCGCTTCTGAGCATATCAAAGGCCGATGCCTCTAAACTGCTCACACGCCTGCATTCAGTACTTCTGTGAAAGGGGGCGAGGCTTTGATCTCTACAGATGCACTCTCGTTGGTTTTCATTTTCTGCTTCCTGCTGGGTTTTGGCTTCTTTCTGATGGCCGCGTTTCTTGGCGGACACGGACACGGTCATGCCCATGTAGGCGGTCATGCCCATACAGGCATGCATACTCCAGCTCAGCATGTACCAGGCCATGCCGGTACTCACACACCTGCTCAGCAAAGCGGTGGCCACCAGCCAGGAACGAACTTCTCGCCATTTAGTTATCTCAATCCGACCTCTATTGCGCTTTTCTTGCTGGGCTTCGGTTTCTTTGGCTACCTTTTCCATAACACTACTAATCTGGCTGCGTCTTTGACTCTGCTGATAGCCACAGGCGGTGGACTGGTGATTGCGGCACTCCTGTTCTTCACGCTTAGCCGTCTTTTTGCGCAGAGTGAA
This sequence comes from Ktedonobacteraceae bacterium, assembly GCA_034437695.1. Classification (GTDB taxonomy): domain Bacteria; phylum Chloroflexota; class Ktedonobacteria; order Ktedonobacterales; family Ktedonobacteraceae; genus Paraktedonobacter. The sequence continues at coordinate 32,596 of DAOTTJ010000212.1, read as the reverse complement.
GGTTCGACCGAACTCGATGTAGCCGATCGCACAGGTATGATCGGCCGCGTTAGCATCACTATTCCCGCCAAAGGCATCGGTGAGATCATCTATACCTCCCCTGGTGGTCTGCGCAAAAGTATTCCCGCTCGCTCAGTCGAAGGCCATAACTTGCAACGCGATCAGGAAGTAGTAGTCGTCAATTATCAAAGCGGTGTAGCCGAGGTCGATACCTGGGAGCATTTTATGCATGAAGATGAGCCTTCTTCCAGTCTGCCGTTCTTCAACGATCTGAACCCGATCTCTGCGACGATGCACGATGGTAGTTCCTCTGAGATTGAAATGGTTATGCATCAGGAACATCCGAAGGAGTAAATGTGACTACATCGGGCTTCGTAGGCGATAGAGCGAACGCTCGCTGGTGAGTGCTCTGAACCTTTCTTCTATTGCAAGAATACGTATTCCGGTCATAGTATGCATACGCTGTTAAAAGGAGTAAGCAACGATGGGACAAATTTTATCAATCATAGGTATTGGCGTTCTAGCTCTCTTAATTGTTGTCTTTATTATATTGCGTTTCTATGTCTCCTGGCTGCATAAGGTTGGACCTAACCAGGCGTTAATAGTTTCGGCTGGCAAGAAGGTCGAAGTGATTACTGGTGGTAGCAAGTTTGTCAACCATCTGACTTCGCGCTGGCAGGAACTCTCGCTTGAATTGATGTCCTTTGACGTAGCTCCACCCCAAGACCTCTATACGACTCAGGGTGTGGCTGTCAATGTCGAGGCTGTGACACAGATTAAGGTGCGTTCGGATATCGAGAGCATCATTACCGCTGCTGAACAGTTTCTCAGCAAGACGCAGGCCGATCGTGAAAACCTGATTCGTCTGGTGATGGAAGGCCATCTGCGCGGTATAGTCGGTCAGTTGACCGTTGAAGAGCTGGTCAAAGATCCCGAAAACGTCGGCTCTAAGATGCTCAAAACGGTGACGCCTGATATGGAGAAGATGGGGCTGCAAGTCATCTCTTTTACCATTAAGGATGTACGCGACAAGAACAACTATATTGCCAACATGGGCCTGCCACAGATTGTGGAGATCCGTAAAGCCGCTGATATCGCATCTGCGCTGGCTGCCCGCGATACGCAGATCCAGCAAGCGAGCGCATCGCGCGAAGCCGCAGTCGCTAAAGCCTCTGCTGACCAGGAGCGCAAAAAGGCTGAAACCGAGTCTGAAGCTCAGCAAGCCGAGTATCTGCGCAACCTGGCTCTGAAAAGGGCTGCTTTTGACGCCGAGGTGAAAAAGCAACAGGCTGTTGCCGATAAGGCGTACGATATCCAATCCAATATTACACAGCAGCAGGTAGCCTCTGAATCTATCAAAGTTATTGAGGTAGAGAAACAGGCCCAGATTAAAGTGCAGCAAGCGGAAATCCAGCGCCGTGAACTGGAACTGCAAGCCACGGTCCAGAAGGCTGCTGAAGCCGAACGCCGCCGTATCGAAACCCTGGCTGAAGCTGAGCGCCTGCGTTTGATCCTGGAGGCCCAGGGTCAGGCTGAAGCGGCCAAAGCTATTCGAGCAAAAGGTGAAGCCGAAGCTGAAGTTATCAAAGCTAAAGGTCTGGCCGAAGCCGCAGTCATTCGAGCGAAAGGTGAAGCCGAAGCCGACGCCATGCGTGTCAAAGCTGCGGCCTATCACGAATACAACCAGGCGGCAGTGCTCGATAAGCTTCTGACAGGTATGCCGGAGATTGCCCGTGCTATCGCCGAGCCGTTGAGCAAGGTCGACAAAGTCACTATCGTCTCAACTGGTGATGGCACCAATGGCGGTATTGGAGCCAGCCGTCTGACTGGTGATATCATGAATATGGTCGCCCAGGTACCGGCCCTCTTCGAGGTCCTGAGCGGTACGAGCATCAGCAATCTGATGAGCCATATCCCGGCTCTCAGCAACCAGGATAGTTCTAAGAATGGTTCTCAGAACGGCAATGGAGCTATGCCAATGGTTGATGCCACTCCTGGCGAGAAGTAGACACACATTTTGCACCTTATCTGTTTACCTGCTACACAGGAACGCCCTTCCAGGCGTTCGGTGTGGCAGGTAACAGCCTGTTTCATGCTGTCAAGCATGGCGTAGAGTTTGGGGGGGAATTTCATGAATCTGCTTGAACGTGCGCTCGCTCTTTTGCGTGCTAATCTCGATATTATGGCCGAGAAATCGGACGAGCCTGAGAAGGCACTCAGGCAGATCCAGCTCGATATGCGCAATCAGCTTGTCCAGGTCAAAACCCAGGTTGCTACAGCCATTGCCGAAGGTATGAAGCTGCAAAAAAACTATCGAGAGAAACAGACCGAGGCTAATCTCTGGCTTAAAAAAGCTGAGCAGGCTATCCAACAGGGGAATGAAAACGCCGCTCGTGACTTTCTTTCCCGCTATAATGGTATGTTGCGCCAGATTGCCCGCTATCAACAGCAACAAAAAGAGCAGGATCAGCTAACTACGACTATGCGTGGGATCTTGCGTCAGCTTGAAGCCAAAATTGTAGAAGTAGATACCACGATTGAAATTCTCGCCGCTCGCAAGCGTAACGCTCTTCTCCAGCAGCGTATCTACGATACCTTGAGTAAATCCGGCTCGCCCAAAGACCGTGAACGCGCCCTCCAGGCTCAGGATGCACTTATAGAAATCGAGGCTCGCGCTCGCGCTCTGGCCGATATCCAGCAGCACGACCTGGATGTACAGCTAGAGCACCTTTCGCACGAACAACTGATCGATGCTCAAGTCAAGCAGCTCAAGAACAAAACCGCTCAGCCACAGGAAAAACCTCTGCTGCGCGAGAAAATGTCTCTTTCAGCGGATCTGGCCGCCCCTCTTCCTCAGCCGCGTGCCACGCCGAGAAAGCGTGTCGAAGGGCCTGCACCACGCAATGGCCACACATCTGAGACGCCAGGCGAAGACCTGGATGCCTTACGTAAGCTAATGGACAACTAGCGAGATTACGGTAAGTACGATAATAATAAACATACCGATACCGATGCCGACCATAAAGGAAAAACGGTTATTCTTCTTTTGCTCTTCAGGCGTCATGGTATCTTTACTGCTGCTCATAGGTGCTATTCTTCCGTTAATTATGGGAGCACGGCTGCGATAGCCGCCTCAACATTTGCCATACTATCCAGGCTTTTCGTTGGACTGCTCTCCCGCGTGGTAACCAAAACCTGGAAAACATCTTTCTGCGCGATTATGCGCAGTAGTATATACTGCGTGCGACTGGTAATCAGGGTGTATTCATGGCCCTCGCCTGATTTCTGCTCAAGCGTCAATTTCACTGTCTGGATGACTTTGCTCAGATGCATACACAGCTCGGAGATATCCTGCCCATCCACGGCGACTTCCTGGGCGAGCAGTGTGCCATCCTTGCCTACAATGGCTGAGGCGATAAATCCTGGCACCGTATAGCCCAGCGTTTGCAGGGCTGCATTCAGCGCCATCGGGTTACGCATGGATATCTTCTCGGTCTTATCGCCAAAGGACCCATACTGCGTCCCGCTCGGGGTCTTCTCCTGAGCGCCGGACCTGCTCAACGCTGGTCTGACTGCGCTGGCCTGTGGGTCGATGCCTGGCGTTGATGCCGGTCTGGGTATGTTTGCAACTGGACCTGGCTGTCCCTCGCTCGGCAGGGGAACGGTCGGCCTTTTGAGTGCTTGCAGACTTTGTAACGGCTCCCTGATCTGCTGGTCGCCCATATGGGGTGCATTGAATGTCCCCGTTGTACTGCTGGCTGGCGTTGGTCTGGGAGTCTGCCATTCGGCGGGGGCAGCACGCAGACTCGGTTGCTGGCCGGGTTTGATCGCCCGTTGCATGCCAGTGAAAAGGGCCTCATCGGGCTTCGTTTTGCGTAACCCCGATTCTGTCGGGTTGAATGGCGCTCCCTCCTGTGTTTGCAGTGACTCTACTGGCCATTCAGCACCCGATGACTGACCGTGAACTGGCAAGACAGGGAGTGCGGATGAGATTGCCGAGATCGCCGGTAACGGCGAGGAGGCCGGCGGCGTTGCTGGCATCTGACCCGTATTGTCACGCAACACTGGCAGATCCAGGTGCGTAGGCTGATCTGTCAACCACGAGGGCAGACTGTTGGGCTGGGCCGCCGTCGTCTTATGCACGGTCGAGGGTGTAATGTTGATATTGGTTCCATTGCCCGCTTGAATTGGCTCAGATGTGTTCGCTGGTCTGCCCGTGAACCCATTGGGCGCTTTGGGAAAACTTCCCGTCGGCTCCCACCATTCTCGCGTTCGCTCTGTTTCCATCCCATTGTCTGGCTCAGTCTGCTTGACCATACCCATCACTCCGCTGAACGCCTCCAGCGACCCACTTTCCTGACTGGTACTATTGCCGAGAAATGGCTCAAACGCCCGGTTGCCCGTTGGATGTTCAAGCGGGGCGTCTTCGGCGACAAACTGAAATGGTCGGTCGTCATCCTCCAGATCATTCAGCACATCGGGAATAGTCGTCGGAGGCAGCGGAGCTAGCAACGACGAGACCTTGCCCGGCCTGATAATATCCATCTCGCTGCTTAGTTGCTGGTACTCAGCATACTTTGAGCGATACTGTAACGCCTGGAAGATCAGGCGAGAAAGGGGTTGCGTGACATTTGGTGTAATCTGATCGTTCCAGGGTCGATGGACCACCGTACCATTTTTGTGCGCCGCCAGGGCAAAAAAAGCCTCTTCGCCGCGCAGCACACCGTATTCTGCCCAGATCAGCTCGCCGTTTTGAAAGCGCAGCACGCCCTCTTCCTCTACACCGATGCTCACCACCAGCGCGATGCTCTTGCGGCTCATTGTAATAATCTGGATCACATCCAGCAAATCAAACGAATCCAGACTGGCAGAAAAGCCGGTCTGGTTGAGAAGGCGGCGTAGTTCCTCGCGTAACACCCGAAAGTCCAACGGTTTTTCCAGGTAACTTGCCGCACCCATTTCTAGTGCCTGGGTACGTGTTACCTTGCTGCCTGTTGTCGCCAGCATCACCATCCGTGTATTAGGACAATAGGTGCGCATCCACTGTAACAGGTCAAATCCATCTGCATCTGGCATTTGCTGATTGCAGATCACTATGTCGCACTCTTCGCTCCATAGCAGGCGAATCGTTTCAGCCCCACTGTTCACTCCACGGACGATATATCCGTCTTTTTGCAGGGTATTTACAATATTCCAGTTGAGATTTTCTTCGCCTTCAACAACTAGTATGCGCCATTGTTCAGCCATGGTTGCTACCACCAGATTGTATCTTTGCTATACAGGGCAGGCCCCTTGCCCTTTTACTCTTTCGTTTCATCGCAGAGTGTATCATGGTTGCTATACTCATGACAAGTAAACACGATCAGGTACCATTTCTTGCTCAGCAAGAATCTGTCTTGCGCTTCGCTTCCCCTGGTCGCGTCTTGAGAAGAGATAGCAAAAAAGTCTTACAAGAGCTACAATAAAACTGTCAAATCTGCGTTTTATCAACTCATCACGTGTACAGAAGGAGATCAGGGTATGCAAAACGACAAAGATGCGTATAAAAAAAGCGTTGGCGTAGCCGCAGCCAACCTCGTAGAAGCGAACATGGTGCTTGGCCTCGGCACCGGCAGCACCGCTGCCTTTCTTGTTCGCGCTCTTGCCGAACGTATGCAGCACGGTCTGAGCATCAAGGGGGCCGTCCCAACTTCCGAGGGGACCGCCCGCCTGGCTCGTAGCCTGGGTATACCCCTCCTCTCGCTTGATACCCATCCTACTCTCGATCTGGCGATCGACGGAGCCGATGAAATCGATCCACAACTCAATCTGATTAAAGGTGGCGGCGGGGCGCTCTTCCGCGAGAAGGTAGTCGCCTCTTCGGCTCGCCGTTTTGTGGTGATCAGCCACTTCGCCAAGCTGGTGCCGCGTCTGGGAACCAATTTTGTCCTTCCTGTTGAGGTGCTCCCTTTTGCGCAAAACCCTGTACGCCTCCGCCTGACCGCGCTTGGCGCTGAGGTGAAGCCGCGTATGCAGGGCGACCAGCTTTTTATCACTGATAATCAGAATGTCATACTCGACTGTGCTTTTCCCGACGCAATTGCCAATCCAGCCGCTTTACAGACTGCGATCCGTTCGATCGTCGGTGTGGTTGAACATGGCCTTTTTCTGGGAATGACCCACCAGGCGCTGATCGCTGGCCCCCAGGGCCTATTGACGCTCCCGTAATATAGCAGAGCATTCGGAATGTGATATACTGCTCAAAGAAAATCTTTTCAACGCTGGCTTGCTCTTGAACTTTGACTTTGTAGGCTGCTCGCTGGCTCTGGCGTAGTGGCGCTGAGATCGCATAGATGGCTGAACATCGTTGTTCGGAGCACCTGAATTTGACCACGTTTGGAAAGGCAACAAAGAGGATGCAAGTCATTTCGACTGTTCAGGAAATGCTCACTACGCGGGCTGGCTGGCCGTCTTCTCAGTCAGTTGGCCTGGTGCCGACTATGGGCTATCTTCACGCGGGACATCGTGCGCTCATTCGCCAGGCGCGGACCGAGAATGCCCTTCTGCTTGTCAGTGTCTTTGTCAACCCAACTCAGTTTGGTCCCCATGAAGATCTGACGCTCTATCCGCGGGATCTACCGCGGGATCTGCGTATGCTTGAGGAAGGTGGGGTTGACGCAGTCTTCGCTCCTTCCCCCGCCGAGATGTATCCACCTGGCTTTTCTACCTACGTCGATCCTGGTGGTCTTCTGGCTACAGCCGCCGAGGGTGCCAGCCGCCCCGGCCACTTTCGCGGGGTGGCGACGGTCGTCTCAAAGCTGTTCCAGCTTACACAGCCGCACTACGCCTACTTTGGACAAAAAGACGCTCAACAGGTCTGTGTGATTTCACGTATGGTTACCGATCTTCATCTCCCGGTAACGCTACGCATTCTCTCGACTATCCGCGAAGCCGACGGACTCGCCATGAGCAGCCGCAATTCCTATCTCAGCCCGTCTCTGCGCGACGCCTCACGGGTGTTGTACCAGGCATTGTTGGCCGGGCAGCAGACCTTTGAGACTCGGCCTCCCGCTGGTCCGGCAGCGGTTATTCAGACAATGACCAGCACGCTTGCTACTGAACCGGCGGCTACGCTCGACTACGCAGATGTTCGCGATCCTGCTACGTTTCTTCCTCTAGAAGATCTGCACGCTCCTGCCCTGTTGCTGCTCGCGGTCACTGTCGGCACGACGCGTCTGATCGATAATTTTTTATTGCGGGCCGATGGCACCTGGGATACAGGCACGCTCTCTACAAAGGAGTTAGCTTAAATCATGCGTGAAAAAATTACTGTCACTACTGTTCAAGCTCGCAAAGCTGGTCCCAAATTGACGATGATTACCGCCTACGATACGCCAATGGCGCTGATTGCCGATCAGGCCGGGGCGGATATCATTCTGGTTGGCGATACACTCGCCGATAATGTACTCGGCTTCCCCGATACTCTCGCGGCTACTATCGATATCATGATCCACCACGCCTCCGCTGTCACCCGCGCTCAACCCGCCTCACTGGTCATCGGCGACCTTCCCTGGCTGAGCTACCATATCTCGCCCGAAGAGACCGTGCGTAATGCCGGTCGCCTGATTCGCGAGGCCCGCGTGGACGCGGTTAAGCTGGAGGGTGGACGCAAACGCCTGCCTATGATCGAGGCCTTGCTCACCGCTGAGATTCCCGTTATGGGCCATCTCGGCCTGACCCCCCAGTCGATACGTGCAATGGGCGGCTACCGGGTGCAGGGTAAAAGGCCCGACCTCGCCCAGGAATTGCTCGAAGACGCTCGCACCCTGGCTGCCAGCGGCATCTTTGCTCTGGTTCTCGAAGGCGTACCCGATGTCCTGGCGCGAGCGATTACCGCAACTATCTCGATCCCTACTATCGGCATCGGCGCTGGCCCAGCCTGCGATGGTCAGGTGCTTGTCCTGCACGATGCACTTGGCTTGCACCTCAACAAGCAGCCAGCTAAATTTGTGCGCCAGTATGCCCCGCTGGCCGAGATTGCCGTCAACGCGCTCCAGAACTTCTTCGCCGATGTACAGTCTGGTGCCTTTCCCAGCGACAGCGAGAGTTACCATATGTCTGAAGCGAATGAACGCCTCTTTCAGAATTTGACTGGAAATCGCGAATAATTCTCTCTTTCTAACTAACCATTGGGAATAATACTTCGTTTAGACATGTGGGAGTTATCGGCTGGTTATCTAGAACATAGTCAGGATGCACACTAAAAAGGGTGGACGTAGGCAGAGTAGCTACGGAGTTTCAATAAATACCATTAGTTTATCTATTGATGTGATAAACGACCAGTGGTATTGTTGATGTAGCAACAGCGAATTTCAGCGAGGAACCGACCGGGAAGATCCGGCCAGAGGACAGAGACTGTGTGCGCCATTACTTTCCCTGATGTGGCTATCTGGATAAGCAACTCGTAATGGCCTTTATTCTATCATTTTGTTCCTACGTGTAATGCGAGCGCTGAGCATACCAGTGCTCTGCGAGGGATTTTGTATGAATATACCCACATCCTCTGGACCTGCGGCGCTGCGCTATCGGGTTGCTACTGTGCAATTTAACCCACAACTGGGCAAGCAAACCGAGAATGTAGAGCGTTTGCTTAACCTAGTTGAAGAAGCCGCCCACCAGGGAGCACGTTTGATTGTTCTGCCCGAGATGGCAACCACTGGCTATTGCTGGAACTCGCGTGAGGAGATCGCTCCATATGTCGAAGCGGTGCCTGGTCCGACCACTGCTCGCTTCCACGAACTCGCAGTTCGCTATGACTGCTATATCGCGTGTGGTCTCCCAGAAGTAGACCCGACTACCAATGTCTACTACAATACGCTTGTTTTAGTGGGACCTCAAGGCCTGATTGGCTCGTATCGTAAAATCCACTCATACCTGGCCGAGCCGCGCTGGGCGCGTGACGGAGACCAGGGTTTTCCCGTCTGGGAGACACCTCTGGGCCGCCTGGCGGGCGTTATCTGTATGGATGCCATGTATTTTGAGTCGGTGCGTATTCCCGCGTTACACGGGGCCGATGTCATCCTCTTTCCGACTAACTGGCTGGAGGAACAATGCCCAAGTAGTTGGTGGATGGCTCGTGCCCTGGAAAATGGCGTCTACTTCCTCGCAGCTAACCGCAGCGATATCGAGCGAGGCATAGAATTTAGCGGCGGGAGCTGCATTCTTGATCCCGATGGCAGTATTCAGGCGTATATCGATGATGGCGAGGGTATCGTCTATGGGGAAGTCGATCTCGCCCGCGCTCGCGCCAAAGATTGGCCCCACCAGGAGTCAGAGCTGCTGGGAGACCGCCTGGCTGATCGTCGCCCCTCGCTCTATACGCCACTGGTCCACAATACGTATCTCTGGGAGCCGCTGCGCTACCATAGCCTCTATGACCAGAGCGAACTTCCTCCTGGTCAACTCTCCTGCGTCGGCATTATTCAGACCGATCTACGCGCTCTGGGTGACGCAAGCCGCGTCGGTATGACCATCGATAATCTCTGCCACATGCTCGGTACGCTGTTGCGCGACCACGATCCAACTCGTCCCGATGTGCTGGTCCTCCCCGAGCTGATCCTGCCCGGCCCGCTGACCGGGACCGATCCCGAATCTGTCGCTCGTATCCAATCCGCCGCCATTAATGTTCCCGGACCCGAGACTGCTGCCCTCGTGGCTCTGGCGACCGAATTTCAGATCACACTAGTTCTTGGCGTCGCCGAGCGCGTCGAACAGCCTGGACAGCCTCCAACGTACTACAATACCGTTCTGTTGATCGACCCCGAGGGTATCTATGGGATGTATCGTAAGCTCCACCTGACGTGGAGCGATAAGGCCTGGGCCAGTCCCGGCAACCTCGGCCTGCCGTGCTTTGATACTCCTGCCGGGCGCATCGGTCTGGCCACTGGCTACGATGTCTTGTTTCCTGAAACCCTGCGTATTCTGGCTAGCGGAGGCATCGACCTCGTATGTGCGCCTGCCTATCTCAACTTTCCCAATCCCATAGGTCTGGCTACCACTAAAATTCATTTTACAGCCTCGGTTGCCCCGGACGAATACGACCCCCTGCATTCGCTCATTTGGCGCGTACGCGCCGCTGAACACCACGTCTACCTGGCCCTTTCTAACTGGCACGGACACGCTCATGGTCTGCATGCCAACGGCTATAGCGGCATCTTCTCACCCTCAGCCGGGATCTACCCCTGGCGCGAAGTGGTGGTCGAGGCAGACGACGAGCTTTGTCTTACCATGATGACCATCGATACACGCGAGCAACGCACTGGACGGCGCTCAACGACGTATCTCAACTATGCTCCTGGCGAAATGGCCGGTTCATTGACCGGCGAACTCGCCTATGATATTCGTGACAGCATTCCTGGCAACGTCGTGCGTAGCAAACCTCTGCTACGTAAGAGGCTGCCGTTCTGGTACCTCGATCTCGTTAGACCAACCTAGAGCAAAAGGAGCTTTTCAGCCATGAGATTGGCAGACAAGGTAGCGATTATTACTGGCTCAGCCAGCGGTATGGGTCAGGTAGCCGCTGAAATGTTCGCTCGCGAAGGAGCCAGCGTTATTGTGACGGATATAGACAACGATGCTGGCGAGCTGACCGCGCAGCGCATTCGCGATGCCGGTGGTCAGGCGATCTTTATCCATGCAAACGTTGCCCAGGAAACCGATGTTCAACATATGGTTGCAGCCGCCGTCACCCACTTTGGACATCTCGATATCCTCTACAACAACGCTGGGATCATGCCCACTACCGATGGCAGCGTCGTTGACCTTGACGAGGCCGTCTGGGACCGCGTTCTGGATGTCAATCTGAAAAGCACCTTTCTCTGCTCTAAGTATGCTCTGCCCCACATGCTTCAGCGCGGGCATGGCTCGATTATCAATACTGCCTCGTTCGTAGCTTTCATGGGCTGTACAGTACCCCAGGATGCCTATACAGCCAGCAAAGGGGGATTGCTGGCTCTCACCAAGTCACTGGCTATCCAGTATGGCCAGCAGGGCATACGCTGCAACGCCATCTGTCCAGGACCTATAGAGACGCCTCTTTTACGCACCCTCTGGATCAACGAAGATGCCCGTAACCTCCGCCTCGATCGTATCCCACTTGGTCGCTTCGGCAACGCCCAGGATATCGTCTACCTGGCCATCTATCTAGCCTCAGACGAATCCTCCTGGACAACCGGCACATGGCTGACCGTCGATGGCGGCATCTCGTCCAACTACTTTTAAACACCCCTACCAAAGCGCGAATGCGGACGGGAGTGCAGAGGGTGTCCCTCTGTTTACACAGGTAGGTTTTTTCTGAATGCTTTGCTCCAGCGAAGCACACATTTTGGGTGCAGGAAGACATAGTTCGGGCGCAAATCTGCGCCCGAACTATGTCTTCCTGCACCTTCTTCTCTCTGGGGTGGGCGGTTCCGACCAAGAGTCCAGGGAAAGGCAAAAAATCTACCCATGAAAAATGTTCCTCTGTCGAAGCACGCGAGATGTCCTCACAAAAACCTCGATTTCCTCTTTTGCCCGCCGCCGCAGGCGGCAAGGCGACTTTGCAACAGCCCTGGAGCACCCAAATCCCCTTAGTGACAAAATTTGCTAATGCAAGTATACTAAATTCAGAAGACAGCGCTAAATATGTCAAAGAAACACTCTAAAAAAAGTCAGACATCTTTACCCATTCTTACCTGATCGTACGGGCAGAAGTTTGTTTTTCAAGCACGACAGCTTTCTGCCATTGATCTTCCAGGCAAGGAAATAACCATGTCGGTACAGCAGACAAGCGAAGCGCTCGCGCCCGTGACAGACGAGCTGGACGGATTAGACGCGCAGACTTTGAGTAGATTGGAACGCCAGAAGTATCGCGCTCTGGCTTTCCTTCTGTTTCTCTTTCTCTTCACCTTGATAGGTCTGTTCCTCCAGCAGAACAATGCTTCAGACCAGGAAGGGGCCGCGCTCTTCTCCAATGGCATGTATATCTTGAGCGCCTTGATTGGCGCGTACTGGGCTTTCGCGGTAGTCTATCACGCCAGGCGTGTTCCGCAGATCTTCAAACCACTTCATTGTGTCGCCTGGTTCCTCATCGGCCTGGGTGAAATCGCCAACGGTCTGGGCAACCTCTACTATGCATGGATGCAATATATATGGCATAGAGAACCTGCTGTCCCTTCATTCGCCGATATTGGCTTTACCCTTTCTTATATGCTCATCCTTGCTGGTCTTCTCTTGCTTCCCCATTATGCAAGAACCTGGAGCCGACGTATACGTATCGCCATCGATGCATTGATTACCACTCTGTGTCTGCTCGGTATAAGCTGGTCGCTATTGATTGGTCCACTGCTAATTCAGATGCCTCCCGGCGAGCTTTTCCAGACCATTACGTCGATTTCTTATCCATGTTGGGATCTCTTGCTGATCCTTGCCCTCCTTCTGTTTATTCGACAGGATGTCGCGCCAGTCATGCGTGTTTCGCTGGCAATCTGCATCCTGAGCATCCTCGCCCAGGTCTGGGCCGACTCGGGGTACGCTTATTTGACCAATCTCGGTCTCTATCACTCGGGCATGACTTTGATTGACCCGTTCTGGATACTGGGCAACCTACTGATGGGCCTGGCCGGCCTCTATCAATATACAGCGGTCGTCCGTCAAAATTATCGGGAACGCGTTCTATCTCTCCAACACGCGATTCACAGGAGCAACCAAGCCTTCTCGCGCCATTTTGTCATCATCCAGAGTTGCCTGCTCCATATTCCCTTCGCAGCGCTTTTGATAGTAACCCTCTCCAACCAGATGGACCATATGCAAACCTTTGCACTTTTTCTGGATATTTTGTGCGCAGTTACTCTGCTGCTGATCATTATCCATTACGCTCTGGTTACCTATGAAAATACTTTGTTGGGTCGCGAAAAAGAACAACATCGCCTCGAAGCTGAGATGCTGCGCCATGCTACTACTAGCCTGAGTAGTCTGCTCGAAACCGACTGCCTGCTCAATCAGATAGTCACCATCTGCGCAACCGAACTTGGCTTTGACGCCGCCGCCGTGGTGGTCATCGAGGAATATGATCGCCCCCTCGATGAACAATCAACTCTGCTAGCGCGGGCTGTAACCTCTGCCGCTCATCCTGTCATGGCCTGGCAGATCACTGGGAAAACTATCCCCTATTGCACCGCGTTGATGGGCAAAGAGATCGAAGTCTCTTGGGCCGATGCGCCCGCTCATCCCGTGACTCTGGTTCATCAATGGCATATCGATCATCGTATTCAAGAGACGCTTTTTGTGCCGCTGGTCTATCAGGGGGAGACGCGCGGGTGCCTCGCCTGTTCGCTCCGTGCCGCCCGGCGCTTCAATCCACGCGAATGCGACCTCGCTGAAGCTTTTGCTAATGAGGCCGCTAGAGCACTGGAACACGCCCACCTCTATGAACTGGCGCGAGAAAATGCCGCCTTTGCTCAGGCGATGGCAAACATAGCCGCCCGCCTGAATTCGGTCGTCGCCACCGGCATCGGCTCGGGCAGCGAGATCCAACATCTCATCTGTACGGAAGGGGCCAATGCATTGAGCGCGGACCTGGCAATCCTCTATGGCTACAATCAGAACAACTTGTTCGTTCCCCTGGCCGCTGTTACCGATAAACCCGAACCTCCCACCCTTCCTCAGGAATGGCCAGCACTCTCGTCCGATGACTATATCACGCAGCTCGTCAATAGCCGCCAGCCGGCTCTGCTCGAAATTAGCCGACCCATTATGACCCACCTTCGCCCTGGTCTGAATACCGGACGCCTGCCTATCTGGTCGCTTTCCCCGGAACAGCCTTTTCCTGGCCCGCAGATCCCGGTTCCCCACGCCCAGGCTCCCACTGTACACGTCGCGTCCGATGCCCAGATCCAGACTTCTTCAGCACTTCAGACCGCGCTGCAACGTCGCTATATCCACACCGCAATTCTGGCACCTCTGATCATCCATCAGGTGCCTATGGGCTTACTGGTGCTCGCTCGCGTCCATCGACCCGGTACCGTGCAAAGACGCTCGTTTGCCTCGCAAGACCTGGCACACGCACAGGATTTTGCCAGCCAGGCCTCGGTCGCTTTTACCAATGCTCGCCTCTACCAGCAGATCCATAGCGCTCATCAGCGCATGCAAGAATTAGACCAGTTGAAGGACCAGTTTATGGTCACAGCTTCCCACGAATTGCGCACCCCTTTGACCGCTGTCCAGGGTTATCTGGAACTGTTGGAGCAATACCATACTACCCTTTCGCCCACCCAACGCCACGAATTTCTCCAAAAGGCCAGCCGCGGCTGTGAAGAACTGGTCTTGCTTTTAAATAATGTCATGGACGCCAGCTATCTGGAAATCGAGGCTGGCATTCATCAAGCCCATCTGCAACGTGTCGTGGTCCGCGATATGGTCCACAATGTCGTCGATCTGATTCTGCCACAGGTCACACAGGAACACCGCGCACTGCAAATCGAGATCTCACCTCACCTCGTGGCCAGGGCCGACCCAACTCGCCTGCGCCAGGTTATGCTCAATCTTAGCGTGAATGCACTCAAATATTCTCCGTCCGGTTCACCACTACATTTCTCTGCCTGCCTGGCTGTGACCGATACCCCGGTGGTGATCATCAGCCTCACCGACCACGGTAAGGGTATATCCGCCAGAGACCAGTCGCGCCTCTTTCAACGCTTTGTGCGCCTGGAAAGCGATCTCAACAGTACAGTACGTGGCTCTGGACTCGGACTCTACATTTCACGTCGCCTGATTGAAGCCATGAAAGGTAAGATCTGGCTTGAGAGCACCGGTATCCCCGGCCAGGGAACCACCTTCCACGTCCAACTACCTATCGCTTGAAGCTCCTGTCTTACAGACATAGATTTTTTCATAGGCAGCGAAGCATCTGCAACCTTCATGTCTATCAGAGTTCGGGGGCTGTGCTTTGCACAGGTAGGTTTTTCGCTGAACGCTTCTCCACAGCGAAGCCCAGACCTCACCATGCAGGAAGGCGTTGTGCGGACACAGGCTTGCGCCCGCACAACGCCTTCCTGCACCTTCTTCTCCCTGGGGTGGGGCGGTTCCGGCCATGCGTCGAGGGAAGGACAAACCCCCTTTTTACTTGTATTGCCGGTCGCCGCAGACGACCAACAACACAAGCAGAATATTTGTCCTGATTTGACAAAATCAGAGATAAAGCAAAGCGCTATTTTCCTTCTTTGCCGCTATTGGCCACTTCAGCAACTTCAGCCTGTTTCCTCACAAGTAAAGGGACATGCTGCTCACAAAAGCGAAATGTTCGTCCGCCCGCTAGCAACTGAGCATATGCTGCTGGCTCACCGCAACTATCGCAACGCCCAACATGGGTCTTGACAGCCTTCATAAAAAACCTCCTCGCTAGTGACTAGCTGCATGATACCATAAATCTCTTCCCACCTATATACAGACTGTCTTATGTAAGACCTCCTCCTATCTTCTGCGCAGACAACACAGGGAATACGCTTCACAGGCTATTTAAATCGCATAAATACTCAATGCTAGAGAAATTGAAATGCATACCACGTGGAAGCCAGAGATAAGGCTGAATAAAGCAGCCTCGTGTATAGTATAGTCAGTAGTAAAGGTGGTCGTTGGGGTGCCAACTCACATCTGTTGAGCATAGTTTCCCGCGCTGCTACCTGTCGTAGCTGCGTCACCTGTGACGCTGACTCCGGGTCAGTTGCGTTGGAACCTTGCACCAGATAAGCTCCGATCACCTTTCACTACACCGGAAAGTCCCCAATACGAGACGGTAATGTCTGTCATCACTTTCCTTGTCGTCTCTTTTCCACGGTGCAGTGGCAGTAGCTTCCCTATACTGCCATTGCACTTTTTTCTCCTCCTCCTCTTGAGCAATTGAGCGCGACTAACAGGGTTTCGCAGAACAACGGATCGGGTTGTGAGCGCCTCCACGCTCACAACCCGATCCCAAAACCCTGGGGTGGGGAGTCGCAAGCCAGCATAGACATGCAGTGAAGCAGGAGTGCAGAGGGCGGCAGCCCTTTGCCGGCACCCTGTCCGGGGGACAGGTAATCTGGGGTGTCCACAATACATTTTTTCTTTTGTTTTGCCTGTTTTGTCGGAGGCAAAATAGGAGTGCAGAGAGCACCTCTCTGCTACCCTCATGCTTATGGGTGGGGAGTCGCAAGCCAGAGGCTTGCTGAGCATGAAATAGCCCTACCCTTTCAGCCAGATCAGCGCACAGAAAACGCAGCTTTTTCTCCTCAATCTCACCAGCGGCACTCTCCAGGTCGAATATACAGACGCTGGCGGCGGTGATCTGGAGCCAATCACCTGGCTGGACAACGACCGTGTGTATGTTGGGATCGTCAATGCTGGCTTGCTGTATGAACCGGCTGATCTCTTCGTGCTCGATACCAGCAAAGGGGCGAACCAGCAACAGAGCGACCTGAAGGTGGTGATGAGCATCGGAGACTCTCAATGGAGCTTTGATTGCAGCCTGGATGGGAAGATGATGTACTTTACTACCAGCAAAGAACCTCCGCGAGCCGACTCGCTCAAATCGGTGGTCTACGGACAGCCTACGTTATCCAAGGAGGGATTCGCTAATCAAATCTTTGTCAGCAAGACCCTTTTTATCACTTCGGTACGCGTCGTCAATGCTACTACCCTGATGATCCTCGCCGATGACCCTAATAATCCTCAATCCCCAGCCAACGGCCTGTATACGATTCAGATTGATGGAAGCGGCTTAAAGCGACTGGTTAGTTCCCCGACGCTGCCATCGTCCTGGATTCTTCCTCCCGCCTCCAGCCAGTTGGACGAGGTCTTCCACGCTGGCAGCCCACAGCCAGCATGGACCTTTAATGCTCTTAGCCAGTATACCTGGTCAAACTTCTCGCGCAACGGTGCGTATTACGTTGACGGCCTCTCCTATGGCTCGTTCAACGGCGGCCCATTGACCACCTACGGCAGCCTGCTCTGGGGAGATACACTGGTAGGATGGACGGCAAAGTAGCCTTCCAATGCCTCGTTTCCTTCTTTCGCCGGCCACTGCAAGCCAGAGGCTTGCGACCCCCACCCCAGGGTGTTGGGATCGGGTTGCGAGGGTGTGGTCGTCGCCACACCCTCGCAACCCGATCTTTTTATTCCGGGGGTGGGGGCTACATGACGAGAATGAAACAGCCCTGGGGTTTCTAAAGCGTACTCTTGACATCAACTGAAACCAACACCTATAATTAAGTCAGCACTGACAAAAGGTCGCTTACAGCTATGAACAAGCAGATCATGCTGCTTGGCTTACTTCTAGAGGAGCCTATGTATGGGCAACAGATCCGCGAAGTGATCGAAAACCACCATGCACTGTTTGCGGATTTTATCAAAAACCGACTATCTACTACCAGTTGGAGCGTCTGGCACACGATGGTTATCTGGAAGTGCGCCGGGAAACGGTCAAAGCTCCTGGAACAGGATCAGCCCACGATGAATTAGCAGTGCGCGAACGCAATATCTACATATCACCGCACGTGGTCGAGACTATTTCTCCCGGCTCTTATGTGAGGCTTTAAGTTCTCATACGTCACAACTCAGCGAGATGGATGCCTGCCTCTTCTTTATCGATCATCTACAAGCTGGCGAAGCCATTGTTCTTCTGAAAGAACGCTATGCGTTGATAGCTTTTGAGCAGGCCCAACTTACTCGTCCGATACAGGATCTGCGCGTTCAAGATGGCGCTCACAGACTGGTAAACGACCACAAACTTACTCTTTTGAATGCCGAGTTAAGCTGGCTGGCACGTACAATTATGCATCTACAGGTCGGTGTACCCTAAGTAGCCTCCCGCCTTTATTTACGTGAATATCGCCGGCTACGTGAGGAATAGATTTTTCGCCGAACTCCATCAACAATGGGATCGACGTTTACGATAAGTCAAATCTGACTTAATTGCGACTGGAGCGTCCACGTATGGGAAAAATGTTGCGCTCGCCATTGTTTTTAATGGCGTTGACGATCTTTCTCGATTTTACCGGCTTTGGTCTGGTCATTCCCCTGCTCCCTTTTTGGGCAGAACGTCTGGGGGCAAATCCACTAGGCGTGGGTCTGATCTTGACAACATATGCCCTGGCTCAGTTTATTTTTACTCCTCTACTGGGTTCGCTTTCCGACCGCTTTGGGCGCAGAAAGATAATTCTCATCTCGCTCGCCATCGAAGTGCTTGCTTTTGCTTTCACTGCTCTGGCCAATACACTGCCTCTTCTGCTCTGCGCCCGCGCGGTTGGCGGCATCGGCGCGTCAAATATTGGCTCGGCTCAGGCTGTGGTCTCGGATGTCACCCCACCTGCAAAGCGAGCAACTGGCATGGGTGTGATTGGTGCCGCGATAGGTATGGGTTTTGTCGTCGGACCCGCCCTCGGCGGTCTACTGGCCCAGCACGGCGAAACAACTCCTTTCTGGATCGCGCTGGGCATAGCACTGCTCAATATGCTGCTGGTCTTTGCTTTCTTGCCCGAAACCCGCCAGAGGCGGACAGACGAGCAGACATCTTCTGGCGTACCTGGTCTGCTGCATTCAGGCTGGCGTAAGGTGCTGCATCGCAATGAACTGCTCAGCCTGATCCTGGTCAACCTGCTCTACACTCTGGCCTTTACCGGCATGGAAACGGTCTTTCCTCTGTTAACGCAGAAAAACTTTGGCTGGGCTGCCGCGCAAAACGGTTATATCTTCACATATGTCGGCGTGATTATTGTTCTGATGCAGGGTGGTCTGGTCAGACAACTGGTGAAGCGCTGGGGCGAACGCAACCTGATGCTGGCTGGCCTGGTTTTGCTGGGCCTCGGTCTGCTTCTGCTTATCTGGAGCACCAATCTGGTTCTTCTACTAATCTCCCTGGGCATCTTGAGCATTGGCGACGGGGCCGTCACCCCCACCAGTTCGGCTGTCCTTTCGTTGCTCATATCCAGCGGAGAACAGGGCGAAATCCTCGGTTTCTCGCAAGGTCTGGGCGGTCTGGGACGCGTGATCGGACCACTTATCGCGGGCGAGCTGTTTACCTTCAATCCTGGTGCACCCTTTATTGTGGGCGGTGCCTTCGCGCTGCTCGCTATCCTGGTCACCCTGCCTTCCATGCATACCATTCAAAAGATGGTTCAGATACGCAAAGACGAAAAAACGCAGATTTTTAACGTCGATCAGCAATTTAGCCCTTCACCTTTTCCCAAATGACCTTTGTGGGGCTTGAGTGGCAGAAGTCCGGCAGGCATTGTAAGATAGAAACAAATGTCGGCGATAAAAAGTGCCGGGTTGGACTTTATGCATGTCCTTCCACCTATATATTTCAGGAGATGATAGTTATGCGAGCTTTGACTATTGCGCAGATGGTTCTGCGCCTGGCTGTGCTTCTTGCCCTGATCCTGGGCATTATTTTCTGGGTCAATCCTTCTCTGCCCGATCAAAACCCTGGTATCAAGGGCATCCATATGTTACTGGGTATCATCGTCGTGCTCTCGCTCTGGACCATCGGCCTGGTTCAGGGTCGCCTCGGTGGCAGTTTTGGCCTCGCTCTTGGCACCTTTATTGTCGGCCTCGCCGTCCTCATCGTCGGCCTCTGGCAGGACGCCTGGAAGAATGGCGGAGCAAATGAAGAAGTGATCAACATCACTCATCTTCTGCTCGGCCTGATCGCAGCCGGCTTCGGCGAAATGGTCGGCGCACGCACTAAACGTATGGTGCGAACCAATGCCGACACACCAGCGAGTGCCTGAGGGTCGCAAGCATTCGCGCGTACTTAGCGGGATGGTTAAGGGTAACTGCTCTTAATTGGCACTCTGTCCAGGGGACAGGTAATCTGGGGTGTTTGACACAGGTAGGTTTTCGCTGAACGCTTCGCTATGGCGAAGCCCAGACCTCACCATGTAGGAAGGCGCTTGTCAGGCGCTTTCCTGCACCATCTTCTCTGTGGGGGTGGGGCAAGCTTGCCCGACCATCTGGGAAGGACAAAAACCTACCCGTGAAAAGTTTGGGGCGTCTCCAATACACTTTTTCTTTTGTTTTGCATGTTTCGTCGAAGGCAAAACATGCAAAACAGAAGTGCAGAGGATATCCCTCTGCTAAAGTCTGCGCCTATGGAGGTCGCAAGCCAGAGGCATGCGGAGAACGAAAGCGCCCTGGCGAAACTCCTACCCACTATTGTCGAAATCTAACCAATATGGTTTAATAAACAAACATTACCAAATTCTTGAGAGCACAGTGATGTAGCGCCAGTTTAAGGGGGAACACCTTGAATACTGAGGAGCGATCCAGGCGAGTTGCAGTCTATCCGGGGAGTTTTGATCCGCTGACCAATGGACATCTCAATATCGTGCGCCGGGCCGCTCGGCTCTTTGATACATTGATAGTCTCGGTCTATGCGTTCCCGGCTAAAAATTTGCTCTTTACTGCTGAGGAACGCCTGACACTCTGGCAGAGCGTGATAGCGGAAGAAGATTTACCCAATGTTCATTTCGACATGTTTACCGGGCTGACGATTGAACATGTACGCGCGGTCGGCGGTCACGCTATTGTCCGAGGATTGCGTTCGTCCAACGATTTCGACCTGGAATTTCAGCTCGGTCTGATGAACCATAAGCTGGCTCCCGAAATTGAAACCGTCTGTCTCTTTACCAATCTAGAACAGCTTTTTATCAGTTCATCGCTGCTCAAAGAGGTGGCACGCCTGGGCGGGAATGTCCAGGATATGTTGCCGCCAGTAGTAGTGCAGGCGTTGCAGAAAAAATTTGGAACCTAGACACGTTTTCTGAGTGTCAAAACGTGCCTGCTGACCCCATTATACCGGATCAATAGAGATGCCTTGAGAAGGCACAAGGGCGCAGGTCTGCTGCTCATTCCAGGAAGGTGTGGTCAGCGTACACGCAAGCAAGTGGAACGGAACCAGAGAGTGGATATACTGTATCTCGTAGACAGTCTGGAGAATTTGATCGCAGGCAGTCGACATATGCCGCTGGTCAACTAGATTATATTAAAAGAGTCGGATATCCTGAATATCGTCGATCAACTGCGGACGACTATTCCTGAAGAGATTAAGCAGGCCCGGCGGGTTATTCAGGAGAAAGAGCGTATCCTCGCACAGGCTCAAGCCGAGGCCAACGCACTATTAACACGTGCTCGCGAAGAGTCCGAACTGACGGTCAATCGTGAAGGGTTACTCAGAGCAGCAGAGATACGTTCACAGGATATGCTGCGCCACGCCGAACAAGAAGCCGAGGTCTTGAAAAATGAGGCCGATGGCTATGTGGTCGAAACTCTGCGAGCACTGCGCGAACATCTGACAAGCATTGAAACCGAAATTGGCCGTTCGGTGCTCAGCATTGAGAAAGGTCTGGCCAGCCTGGAGGAAAATGCAGAACAGACCGCGCTGAGCGACACAGCCGCGGACGAGATGGACACTCCTCAGCCTCCCTCGGCACAGACGTTCCCGCGCCGCGCTTCACTCGCGGTCGATACAATGGGCGGACCTATGTATATTCCCGAAGAGGATACCTGGATCGCAGAGGACGGGACGGAGACCGGCTCGCGCCAGGATAGCTCATCCTGGCCCGGCTACGACTACAGGGCTTGACCTTTTGTACGGCTTCCCCTATAATAAGCACGCATGAATTGAATACTGCCCAATAATTGCGCCGCCTTATTTCAACAGGTGTAAAGTATCTCTATCTGTAATAATGTCAAAAAATTGAGGTTTTGAGATGGATGCAATGCTTTTTAACGTGGCGCAACTAATGAAGTCCACTGTTGGTACTTCGTTTGTGGCGGATTTTCACGAGGACGCGGGCGAGGTTAAACTCGATAACGACCTCACAGTAACTGGCCCACTCGAAGGACATGTGCGTATGCGCCGCACAAATCAAGGCCTGCTGGTCGATGGCTGGACCGATATGAGCCTGGAACTTACCTGCACACGCTGCTTAAAGCATTTTGAGCAACCTATGCATGTAACGTTTGAGGAACAGTTTTATCCAACCGTCGATGTAATTACCGGCGTGCCTCTGCCAGAGTTCGATGTGGAAGAGGTCTTCCCTATCGATGACCACCACCTGCTCGATCTGACCGAAGCTGTCCGGCAGAATACGCTGATCGCTCTGCCTATGGTGACTGTCTGCGACGAGGGGTGTCAGGGCCTCTGCTCACAATGCGGCCGTGATCTCAATCTCGGTCTCTGCGACTGTAAGCCGGAGGTCGATACGCGTCTGAGTGTCCTGGAACAGCTACTACACAATAAATTGGAGTCTTGAACGACGCGAGCAATTGCGTCGGCAATCATTATTACTGTATGCTCTCACGTTCTACCGGATGGCATACTGGCGCAACAGGAGGTTTCACTAATGGGAGCATTACCAAAACAACGCATTTCTCGCGCCCGCCAGGGTGAGCGGCGGTCACACCACCATCTGACTCTACCACAGTTGGTGGCATGCCCACAATGCCGTAAACCTCGCATGGCCCACCACGCCTGCCCTAACTGCGGCATGTATCGTGGCCGCCAGGTCTTTTATCCTAAACAGAAAAAACAGTAAAGTTCTTTTTCTAACAGAGGCGGGATCTTGTTCCCTGCCTCTTTTTTATGTAAGAGTTTAGAACTATGACGACCAATGTCGCCTTTCTTTTTCCTGGACAGGGTAGCCAGGCTGTTGGTATGGGAGCCGACATCTTTGAGACTTCGCCAGCAGCTCGCGCTGTTTTTATGCGCGTGGATGAGGCACTGGGGTTTCCACTCAGTCAACTCTGCTTCGCGGGTCCAGATGAGGCTTTGCGCGAGACGATTAACGCCCAACCCGCGATTGTGACGGTGAGCCTGGCTCTGCTGGCCGCATTGCAAGAAACCTTCTCCGCACACGCGCCCTTTCTTGCTTTTGCGACGCTCACCCCCGCTTTTACCGCCGGTCATAGCGTCGGAGAATATGCCGCCCTGGTGGCCTCTGGCTCGCTCGATCTGGCCGACGCCGTACGCCTGGTGCGCGAACGCGGTCGCCTGATGCACGACGAGGGGATACGCTGCCCCGGCAGTATGACCGCGATTATCGCTATGAACGAAGGCGCGTTACAGGAGGTCTGCCAGGAGGCAACTGCACGGACCCGCGAGCACGCTACCGGTCCCCATCCCGGCGCGGGACAGGTCGCGATTGCCAACTATAATGCACCTGGCCAGATCGTGATCTCGGGTGAAGCCAGCGCTCTGGCACTCGCTATGGAACTAGCTAAAGCCCGCGGCGCAAAAAAAATTATCCCGCTCGCGGTCAGTGGTGCATTTCATTCACCAGTTATGCAACCAGCCGCGACCGGACTGGCCAGCGTGGTTGCAGAGATAACCATCCACGATGCATTGATCCCGGTGATCGGCAATATCCAGGCCGTCCCGCTGACAAACGCCAACGCGGTCCGCGAGGAATTGAACAGGCAGATTGTCTCACCCGTACAATGGGTGCGCAGCATCGAATACATGGTCGCAGCCGGCGTGACCACCTTTATCGAGATTGGTCCCGGCGACGCACTGACCGGCATGGTCAAACGCATCGCCAAAAGCACCATGCCACGCCTGCTCAATGTAAGTAGTGGTGCCGACCTGGCTGCGGTGGCCGATACCCTCAAAGCATCGGGTCTGGTCAACATCTGAACGCAGATGAAGCAAATGTTTCAGATGCAACCGGCTTACAGAGAATGAGATAGCCCTGGCCGAAACTCTCAAGTACTTGACAAGCATTCGTGTAAGAGCGACAATGCGAAGCAGAGAAGATATCCAGTTTTACCCGTTGCCAGCCCTGATACAGACCTGTTTCAGATGCAAGCAACAGGCTTCTCAGAAAGGGCTATCAACCAATGGCAGAGGAAAGATTGGGAGTAGTACGGATTGCACCGCAGGTACTCTCAACCATCGTTATTCACGCCGCTCTGGCAATCCCAGGCGTGGTACGCATGGCTCGGTCTCATGACCAGTGGACGCGTTGGCTGGGACGCGAGATACCCCGACAGGGCGTCTATCTATCAGTCAAGGATAATACTGTCTCGGCCGATCTCTATCTTGTGGTAGAAAGCGGCACCAACATTCTCAATGTTGGAACCGCTGTCCAGGAGGAGGTTTCCTCCGCACTCGAACATATCGTGGGCATGCAGGTTCACGAGATAAATGTCTATATTCAGGATATCGCTTGATTTTCAAGCCTGCGACTCACTCCGTATCTTTCAGAGTGATCCGCTGATCCAAACAGACACCCTGAAAGCACAAATGAGTACGCCGACCAGTTCTGCCACCAGAAGAATGAACTTCTGGTATCCAGCAGCAAGCAACCACACGAGGAAAGTATGCCAATAGGGATACGCAGGCAAGCGCGTATGATCGCGTTGCAAACACTCTATGAATATGATACTGCTCAACATGCACCGAAAGAGGTATTGCAGCGCCATAGCGAGGAACGCCACTTGCAGCCAAAAGTGGTAGAGTATGCCGACGAACTGATCATAGGCGTTTGCGGTCATCTGGCTGATATCGACGCACACATCCAAAGCGCGGCCCGCGAATGGCCCTTGCAACAGATGGCACGCGTAGATAAAAATATTCTCAGACTTGCAATCTACGAGATTCTGTTTAATAATACGGTACCAGCAAAGGCTGCTATTAATGAAGCGGTAGAGCTTGCCAAACTCTTTGGCAGTAACACCTCTGGCCGCTTTATCAATGGCGTCCTCGGTACGATATTTAATCGGGCGCAGCAACAGCCCACCCCTATAGTTGAAAGCGAGGTGAAATAGTGCCAACCGTTTCTGAACGTCTCAAAAAGATCGTAGTAGACCAACTCGGCGTCGATGAAAATGAGGTCGTTCCCAGCGCCTCTTTTGTTGATGATCTGAACGCAGACTCACTCGACTTGGTCGAACTGATCATGTCTCTTGAGGAGGAATTTGGTCTCCAGATCTCCGATGAGGATGCCGAAAAGATTACGACTGTCCAGGAGGCTGATGATTATATAGAAGAGCACCTGCGGTAATTATCTTTTCCAGTTTTCAGACTTCAGCATGGAAGCACACGCTTCTATGCTGTTTTTGTTTGTCTACGGCCTGGGAAACCTTGACCCGAGCACGAGTTCTAGCACTTTTTGCTCTTTTGCTCTTTTGCTCACATCCATGTCACAATTCTTCCCGGCCACGCATCTCTATTAGTAGAAGCGTGTAAGCGCTCCTGAACATGAGGAGAAAAACAGAGTAACGTGTTGGATACCCTGCCCGCCGCGCAAGCGGTTGAAGCACTCATTCACGAATACAGCAAGCTGGTCTTCCATACGATTTATGGAATGACTGGTGACTGGGAAGAGAGTCAGGACCTGACTCAAGATACCTTTCACCAGGCTCTGAAATCGATCGATGCCGCTCGCTCAAAAAGCGGTGAACAGTTTCATGCCCGTGCCTGGCTGCTGCGTATTGCTCTGAATATGGTGTTGATGCAGCGTCGTCGACGCAGTCTCTTCCGTTTTATTCCGCTTTCGCTGATGCAAAAACGCGAACAAAACGTCGATGAGCAGACCTATTCATCGACCCTGGATAGTCTCAATGAACGTGTCGCCGCCCTTCAGCCGGCTGGCTATGGCGTCACTGAGACCGGCGACCTGGAAACGGTAGTCGCCGAACAGGATGCCGTCAGGCGCACTCTGGCCCGCTTGAGCGAGCCACTCCGCGTCTGTCTGGTCCTCTCGATCATCGGACAGTTTTCAGGCAGCGAGATCGCTGTCATGCTCGATCTGGAAGAGGCCACCGTACGCCAGCGTCTGACTCGCGCACGTAAACAATTTCAACAGTTGTATCAATTGGAAGGCGGGGAGGAGATCTACGACCAGGTCTCTACGTCAACCGCCTCACGACCTGCTTCGATCGGTTCCGAGAACCGACCAGGCCACGTTGGACGAGTGGAGAGCCATGAGCTTCGCGCTCAAACTCACCCTTCGTCACTTGAGAGGAAGCATGCGGAACGACTCTATCGAAACCCTGCTGTTACGCCACTACGGTAGCGCTGCGCCAGCTCCTGTCGACCTGGAGTCAGATCTCAAGGCGATGGTACGCACTCAGGTACGGGCCGAACTGTCCCGCCAACAACAGGTAAATGCATGGAATGCTCGCCGGGTCAGCCGCCGTAGAGTCTTACAGTTGGTGACTTTCACTAACCCTGGCGTTGGTGTCCGTACACCTCGGGTGCAATCCCCTCGAGGTAATCCTAAACCAGCTCTTTCAATGTAATGTATCGTAGCAGAACTTCTGCTCGCGATCTATCATATAGTCAGTAGGTTATTTAATCTACCATTTGAAAGGATACGTATCATGGGCTTACATATGCCAGAATTGATTGTAGTTCTCGTCGTCGCTCTCTTGATCTTTGGCCCGAAAAAACTCCCCGAAATGGGTTCGGCAATTGGAAAAAGCATTAAAGAGTTTCGTAAAGGTATCAACGAGATCTCTGTTCCTAAGAGCGATAGCCCTAAAGAGGCTGTAGAAGAGACGCGCCTGCCTCTCACCGCTAAAGAGCCTGTTGTCGTTGAACACCCCTCTGCTTATGCTCGCGAAGAGGTCCTCACTACTGAGCATGCTATTGACTGAGGCCTGTAACTGGCCCCTGCATGGAGAGAATGTATGGCAACCACAAGTATAGAGGAAGATCCTCTGGAAATATTGGGAAACCTCTTCTCTAATAACGAGGAACCGGACCCGAACGACCCTTCGGCAATGACACTGATCGAGCATCTGGAGGAGCTACGCCACCGTATCTTTAAGACGCTTATCGCGGTAGTGATCTTTGGTATAGTGGCTTTCGTCTTCCGGGTGCAGATCATGGATTTCTTGACCTGGCCTCTCCCTGCCACGGCGAATGCGCTGGGACATGGTAAGGCCAAACTGGTCGTGACTGGCATCGGCGAAGGTTTTACTACCTATCTGCTGCTCTCTGCGGTCACTGGTTTTGTCGCTTCGCTACCGGTCGTTCTGTATCAGACCTGGGCGTTTATCTCGCCCGGTTTGTATACACATGAGAAAAAAAATGCGGTTCCTTTTATTATTGTTGGCTTGATCCTTTTTCTAGCTGGCCTGTCGCTGGGCTATATAGTACTGCAATACCCGGTGAACTGGCTAGTCAATTTCGCGTCTGATAGTTTTACTGAACTCATCTCGGTTGGAAGTTACTTTAATTTTGTCGCGCTCTTTTTGCTCGCCTTTGGCGTTGTCTTCGAGATACCGCTGGTCCTGACTTTTCTTTCGATGATTGGTGTAATTACGGCTGAGACGCTCTCGCAGAAACGTGCGGTCGCGCACGTCGGAATGTGGATTGCCGCTACGGTATTGACGCCAGGCGCTGATCTCTACAGTCCGATCTTCCTGGGTGTCTCGATGTCTTGCCTGTTCGAACTGTCGATTATCTTTATCAAGATTACCCGACATATGCGCGAACGCAGCGAACGCCAGGCAGCTAACAACGCTGGCTAAGTTAGGCAAGACAACTCAGACACGGAAGCGTTGTTTCGCTTTGGACCAGGCTCACCCTTCGCCAGCATACCACGGCGTCGGTGTGAGCCTGGTCTCTATGTTCAAGGCTGATCAGTGGTCTGAGAAGACTTCCTGGGCTAATTTGTCTGGCAAGACGACTTTCAGCGAGTCGGGGACGACGCTCAGGGTCACTGGCGTCTGCCCGGCAGGGTCGCCGTCGATCTGCGTGGCTACAGGTGTGTGGGTCTCAATCACTACCTTTTTGAATGTGTTATAGCGCACCCAGAGACGACGCCTTTCGCGCTTAAAGATAAAGTCTCCTAGCACGACAAAACGTCCCCACAGACCGCGCTGATAGACCACGCATAGGTCTAGCAGACCGTCGTCGCAGCGGGCCTGCCAGGTGAACTTGAAAGCACCTCCGTAGAGTTGGGTGTTGCCGGCGACGATCTGAAGGGCGCGTGTGCGTATGGGTGGGTCTTCGTCGAGTTTGAGGGTGGCGGAGAGGCCCATGTAGCCGGGACCGTACCAGAGCGCCGCTAGGGCGTAGCCCAGCACTCCCAGGCGTTTGAGCGGTTTATGTTCGACGGCCTGCGTGATCTCGGCGTCGAAGCCGATGCCGACCATCAGGAGAAAATAGCGTTCGTTGACTTTGCCGAGATCGATGCGACGTGTCTGACCGTGTACTAGCACTTCGCGGGCGTGGGCGATATCCAGTGGAATGCCCATTTCACGAGCCCAGACGTTGACTGTACCGGTTGGCAAGATACCCAGCGCGGTCTCGCTCCCTACAAGACTCTGGATGACTTCGTTGATTGTGCCATCTCCTCCGGCTGCGATGACCATGCTGGTTTTTTGCTCGACAGCCTGGCGAGCTAGCTTCTGCGCATCACCCGGACCACTGGTCGGCCAGAGTTCTACCTGCCAACCGTGTTCACGTAAAAATGTCAGCGTGTGCTCGTGTTCGGTTGGGTGGTGGTGAGAGAAGCTTCCCGAGGTTGGATTTGTGATGATCACCGCTGTCTGATACGCTTCTTTTGAAAGGGTTGCCTGGTCTATCTCGTTATCAAGAGGTATTTCCATCGACGCCTCCTGCACTTAGTATCTAGTTGGAGAGAAAGCTGCTTGCGGATAGTCTGTGGATGCAGCGGCTTTTATGCGCTGACCACCCCGGTTTGCCTGAGCCGGTTGGATGCTCTCCCTCTTCTGCTGGCAAGGCATATCATTTAATCAACTCGCGGCACCCGAGCAAGAATTTCTGAGACAACCTCGTAGTTAATTGTACCGAGACGTTGGGCCACCGTCTCGGCACTCAGGCTTGCATTCCCCTGACGGCCAATCAGCACTACCTGATCGCCGACGCGCACGCCGGGGATATGCGAGATATCGATCATACATTGATCCATGCAGATCCTTCCTAAGAGTGGGGCTTCTTGTCCATGAAGCAGAACTGAGCGCCAGTTGGCGGGCGCACGTCTGAAGCCGTCGGCGTAGCCGACTGGAAGCACGGCGATCCAGGTTGGTCGCTCGGTGATATAGGTTGCGCCATAGCTGATCCCTTCCCCTGCGGGGATCAGTTTGACCTGGGCGACCTGAGTTTTGAACGAGAGGGCCGGGTGGAAACCTGCGGGTAGGCGCACTTGCGGCGAAGGGTCCAGACCATAGAGGGCGATGCCCAGTCGGACCATGTCGAAGTGTGCTGCGGGTAAACAGAGCGTTGCGGCGCTGTTAGCTGCGTGAACCAGTGGAGGTCTAAGACCCTCTGCCTCTACTCTGTGTAGTACGTGCTGAAAGCGGGAAAGTTGTAGATATGCATGCGATAAATCGTCTGCATCTGCTTTCGCAAAATGTGTGAAGATGCCTTCGAGTTCCAGCGTCGGAAGGTGGCGAATGGTGCGCAGCAGTTCCAGGATCTCTGTGGTCTGCTCGGCGCGGATGCCCAGGCGGCCCATGCCAGTATCGATTTTGACATGGACGCGGGCAATTTTTCCCAGAGCCTGGGCGGCGCGGGCCAGGGCCTGAGCGGCGTCGAGTGTATAGAGCGTGACGGTCAGATCCAGGCGTAGGGCTTCGCGCATCTGCCAGAGGGGGATGTAGCCAAAGACCAGGATAGGTGCGCTGATGCCCGCTTCGCGCAGTGGGAGTGCCTCGCTGACGGTGGCGACGCCGAGCATGCTGGCTCCGTTGTGGAGAACCGTGCGTGCAACTTTGAGTGCGCCGTGTCCATAGGCATCGGCTTTGAGGCTAGCCAGGACCTTGACGTGGGGACCGACCAGCTCTTTGAGCAGGCGCGTATTGTTGGCGATGACGCTGAGGTCGATCTCCAGCCAGGTAGGTCGTTCAGGACGCATGACAACTATCTGTTTCCAGCCGGGTGTTTGGCGGATCAGTTCGGTGGGGGCCTGGGTTGGATCGGCCAGCAGCATCTCGCTCACGCGCTCCATGCGCGTCTCTTCGGAGCCTTTGATCAGGACCGAGCGGGGCAAGTCTGTGGGTGTTAAGTTTTGTAGGAGCTGGCGTACGGCTTGCGCGGCGTCCTCGTGGGTGGCGGTGACGATAGTATGCGCGGGATCGAGTCCTTGCTGGTGGGCGGCCTCGGCGATCAGGGCGGCGCGTTCGCCGCGAGTGATCAGGTAGTCGACGCAGGAGGCGGCTTTTGCGCCGACCAGGCGATGGCCCTCGGCCTCGAAGTCGCCCAGGCGTAACATATCGCCAAGCACAGCGATGCGCTGGCCTGCGGGCAGGGTACGCAGGGTCTCCAGACCAGCGATGACCGAGGCTGGGCAGGCGTTGTGGGTATCGTCGAGCAAGGTTGTGCTGGCGATCCCGTTGAGTGCGCGGAGACGGCCATTCAGTTGTTCCAGACGCTCCAGGGCCGAGCAGATCTCGGCGATTTCGACGCCGCAGTAAGTGCCTACTGCGCTGGCGATGAGCAGCGTTGTGACGTGATGAGAGCCGAGCAGCGGTGAGGTCAGTTCAATCAAGTCTTTCTGGCTGTGGGCAAGCTTAAAACGTAGTCCTTGCCAGGATACCAGTAGCTCGTGGGCTTGGTCGTGGTGAAAGTGGTGGACGGGTGCCTGCACCTCGGGAGGGAGGGCAAAGGCTGCGAGTTCGCCGACGAAGCCTGCGCCGCTGGTCGGGAGCCAGGTTAGCAGTGAGAGAAGTTCGTCGGCCAGCGTTGCCAGTGAGCCGAAGTACTGAAGCTGGTTGGGGCTAATATTTGTCAGCACGCCGAGGGTTGGGCGGGCGATAGCGCAGAGCTGAGCTATCTCGCCGGGATGATCGCAGGCCATTTCCAGTACGGCGTACTCGTGTCGCTCTTCGAGGCGTCCAAGCGAGAGGGGAAGTCCCAGGAGGTCGTTATAATTTTGCCAGCTTTTAAAGGTTGCGTAGCTACTGCCGAGTACTGCGGCGATGGCCTCCTTTGTGCTGGTCTTGCCGGTGCTGCCGGTCACAGCGATGACGCGTGGATGCCAGCGCTGGAGGATCGCGTGGGCATAGTCTTGCAGAGCTTGACGTGTGTCTTCGACCATAACGACGACCACCCCAGAGCTGGTCAGTGCGTACTTGATGCTTTCGGAGGTCTGCCAGAGGGAGCGATTTTCGACCAGGAGACCGGTTGCGCCGCGTTGGACGGCGTCGAGTAAAAAGTCGTGACCGTCGCCCTGTTCGCCGCGGACAGCGACGAACATCTCGCCGGAGATAAGCTGGCGTGTATCGTGGCTAAAGGCCTCGAAGCGTATGTGCTTGCCTGTGTAAGCCAGAACGCCGTGTGTTGCAGTGATCAGATGGTCCAGGTAGATCAAGGTATACCCTCGCGTCTCTTTCTCAGTGTAGTCTTTTCTTATTGTATACATACAGGGCGCTAGAGTGCTAGCTTCAGAGGATGAGTAATCAGGGCTTTGGCTAACGGGCCAGGATGAACTGGCTGTGGCCGGGTGTTTTTACCAGACCTTTCAATTCGAGCATAGTCAGCGTGGAAATGACCGTTGAGGCTGGTAGGTTGGAGGCCAGGATCAGTTCGTCGATGTGGATTGGTTCGTGATTGAGTAGGTTCAGTAGTGTGCGTTCCTCCTCGTTTTCTGTGTGGGCAAGCTGTACTTCCATCTGTTGCGGGACCATAAAGAGGTTGAGCGCATCCAGAATATCCTTGACCTTGTGTACCGGTTGAGCGCCGTCCTGGATCAGCTTATTGGTACCCTGGCTGCGCGATGAGTAGATGTTTCCTGGTATGGCGAAGACCTCGCGTCCCTGCTTGAGGGCGAAATCGGCGGTGATGAGTGCGCCGCTGCGCTCGCCGGCTTCGACGACCAGTACACCTTGCGAGAGGCCAGAGATCAGGCGGTTGCGGGCCGGGAAGAATCTACTCTCTGGCGGGACGTTAAAAGGATATTCGCTGAGTAAGGCTCCTTGCCCCGACTCGACTATGCGGTGGGCCAGCTGGGTATTTTTAGCTGGGTAGATAGTATTCAGGCCGCAGGCAAGGATAGCAATGGTTCTGCCACCTGCATCGAGAGCTGCTCTGTGCGCGATGGTATCGATACCCAGAGCCAGACCGCTGACGATTGTCACTTTGCCCAGAGCCAGCTCGGTTGCCATCTGTTCGGCGGCGAACTGACCATAGCTGCTGGTGTTACGCGTGCCGACGATGGCCAGCGCGAACTGGTCGGCTACGGTTAAGGTGCCGCGTATGTAGAGCACGGGCGGCGCACTGTCGATCTCGCGTAAGAGTGGCGGATAGGCTGGATCACGCAGAGTTATGGCGTCTACCTGCGCTTTGCTCAACTGCTCGATCTCGCGCTGTGGCTCGATCGCGTCGCGCTGGGCCAGGATGGCTGTGACGCCTCTGGATGAGAGGCCGGCGCGGATCAGCTCTTGCTCGTTCGCTTGCCAGGCCAGAGCCAGATCGTCTTGAAAGTGGTTGAGGAGCAAGCGAAATGCGACAGGACCGATGCCGCGTACTCTATGAAAGGCGAGCCAGTAGCCTGTGGCTTCTGGAGACGGATCAGGGAGTGTTATTGTGTTTTGGGGTTGGTTTGACACTTCCATTGTAACGTCCTCTATAATG
>DAOTTJ010000211.1:0-18048 GCA_034437695.1 Ktedonobacteraceae bacterium | reverse complement strand
TCAATATCGTTATAGGTTTCTACAGGAGAGGGATTTCTATTTAAGAGAACAGCGGCAGATCCGCCAAACGGTTCACAATAGTGCGTTGTATAAGGCAATAAAGGGAGGAGCCAATTCAAGTGACTATATTTTCCACCATACCAACCAAAGGCAATTAATTTACCCATGCATGCATGTCTATCCTTTCCTTGAACTGATTTGAAGTATATCATCTCTGGATTCACGCGTAAAGGTTTTGGGTGGCTGACCCAGGGCTGTTTCATTCTCGGCGTGTGGCTCCTTCCCCTGAATAATGGATCGTGTTGCGAGCGTGGGGCCGCGTCCCCACGCTCGCAACATGATCCCAAAACCCTGGGGTGAGGGGTCGCAAGCCTCTAGCTTGCGGAGCATTCCATAGCCCCGTGGCTGATTTCATTTTAGATATGGTATACTAAACTTAATCTATACCTGCATGAACGAGTTACACAACCTCAACAATCGTTCGTTGCACGGACCTCCCCGGCGCGTTCAAGCAGGATCGAAAAGAGTGTCTCACTTCTCTGTGCGTCCTTTTTTTGCAGAGTAGATAGAGGATATTGTATATGAAAGGCCTCAAGTAATAGTCTAACAGAAGAGAATATAGTGGTATTTATAGTTGTGGTGGTACCTGGTAGGCGTTTGCACGCAAGATCAGAAAGGCAGGGATCGATGCAATTGCAGGTTATCCTCTCTCTCTTTCTTGGGACTGTTTTGACAGTCATGCTTTTTATGCTTGCGGTTGCTCTCTGGCGACGACGGTCCGCGTCCTGGGAGATCGTCATGACGAGCATTAAAGAGGCTATAGTGATCCTCAATACTCACGACTGTATCCTCGACCTTAACCCCGCGGCCCGTCAGCTTGTCGCTGGCTCTCCCTCTCATCTGCTTGGCCGACCTTTCTCCGAAGTCTTTGCTACCTGGCCCCAACTTGTTGCGTGCTGTCGTCGTTCACAGGGCGTTGACGAGGCGGTGATTACGTGTCAGGGCAGCGATCTGCGCTATTTTGGTTTACGCATCACTCCGCTCTACCGACGCAATGGGCATACGACCGTGACTGGTCGCCTGGTTGTTCTTCACGATATCACTGGACGCGTCCAGGCCGAGAAGGCGCTGAAGGAGAGCGAACGCCACTTTCGCAATATCTTTGCTGAGGTGCCGATTGGCATGGCCATCGTGGACCTCGATGGCCGGGCGTTGCAGGTCAATAAGGCTTTTTGCGAGATGTTGGGGTATGAGGAGCCGGAGCTGCTCGGTTCCAGTTTCTCGGCGATCACTCACCCCGATGATATCGGCGCAGATACTTTGCTGGCCGATAAGGCGCTTGCGGGCGAAATGGGCAGTTATAAGGTAGAGAAGCGCTATCTGAAAAAGAATCAAGAGACGCTCTGGACTGATCTAACCGCGACTATTTTGCGTAACCATAGGGGAGAAGCTATCTATGGTCTTGTGATGCTTGAGAATATTATTGAGCGGAAACGAGCAAAACTACTCGAAGAGGAGCGGTACCATGTCGCCTATGAGTTGCACGATGGGTTGGCCCAGGTGGCTGTAAGCGTTCACCAGCACCTCCAGGCCCTGGCAAGTCACTACCACCCGCGTTCTCCGCAGGCCAGGCAGGAGCTTAATACTGCGTTGGAACTGGCTCAGCGTTCGGTGCGCGAAGCGCGGCGGCTGATTGCTGGTCTGCGCCCAACGGTGCTTGACGATTTCGGTCTGGCGATGGCTCTGCGCTTGCAGATCGAGGCACAGCGCAACGATGGCTGGACCATTCTCTTCGAGGAGGCGCTCGGACCCGAGCGCCTGCCGCGTTCGATCGAGACGACGCTGTTCGGCGTGGCCCAGGAGGCGCTCACCAATGTGCATAAGCATTCGCGTACCACGCGGACGCGTCTGGCGTTGAAGCGCCAGGAGGCGAATATCTGCCTGGAGGTCCAGGATTGGGGCTGCGGTTTTGAGCCACGTACGTTATTTAAGGTCTATAGTCCTGGTGAACACGTCGGCATTCGCACTATGCAGGAGCGCGTAGAGCTGCTTGGCGGTCGTTTCCTGGTCTCAAGCCATCCAGGCTTTGGCACTCTCGTGGTCGCCGAGGTCCCTTTGCCACCCTCCAACGGCAAAGACCACGACGAGACCGCCCCACCGGTCGAACGGGGCGCATCACCTCTGCGCCTGCGCGGATACCTGAACTCGGAGACTCCCTGTGTTCCCTCTGACTCGGCAGCTTTCGAAGTGACGCCTCTTCTGCTACGCAGCTATCTAACCGAAAGGGACGAAAACAATGAGCCTTAGCCCGCAACGCCGCCAGAAGTCAGGCCTCGCCCGCCTGGTGATCGCAGACGACCACGAGTTGGCGCGAGCCGGTCTACGTACTATGCTCATTGGCCAGCACGGTCTCGAACTGCTTGGAGAAGCAAAAAATGGGCGCGAGGCCCTGGAGTTTTGTCGTCGCCTCCAGCCCGACCTCGCCCTGATCGATGTGCGTATGCCCGATATGGATGGCCTGGCTACCTGTCGCGGCATCAAGCAGGAGGTTCCCGCGACTAATGTGATCCTGATTACTATGCACGAAAATCCCCATTATCTCCTTGAAGCGCTCAGGGCTGGAGCCTCGGCATATGTGCTCAAAGATGTCACACAGCGCGAGCTGCTGACGACCATTCGGCGCGTTCTGCGCGGCGAATCGGTGCTTGATCCCGCTATCGTAGTGCGTGTCCTCGGCCATATGAACGGCGACGAGGTGCGCCACGGCCATCTGCCCGCCGTCCAACTCTCGCCCCGCGAACACGAGGTCTTGCAACTCCTCGCCCAGGGTCTGACCAACCGCGAGATCGCCCGCACCCTGACGGTCAGCGCGAGCACTATCAAGATTCACGTCGAACATATTCTCGCCAAGCTGGATGTCTCTGACCGCACCCAGGCAGCCGTCCGCGCAATTGAACTCGGCCTGCTCCAGGCCTCATACTAGACGCTAAAATCACGCCTGTTCTTGTCTACAAAAATAGGCCAGATGGCCTATAGGAGACAGGCCGCCTAGCAGATGCCTCAAACATAACATTTCTCTTATACTCGCTTATATGGCTGGGTGCCCACCAGCGCAGAGGAAGCAAGGGTGCAGGGGACGATAATCCCGTAGATATGAAGTGAAGCGGGAGTGCAGAGGGCGTAGCCCTTTGCCTGGGCTTAGGGTGTCCCCAATACCTTTTTTCTTCTGTTTTGCGTGTTTTACATCCGGCAAAACACACAAAACAGGAGTGTAGAGAGCACCTCTCTGCTACCTTCATGTCTATGGGTGGGGCGGTCTTGCCCGACCATCAGGGAAGAACAAAAACCCTACCTGTGAAAAGCTGCGGGTGTCCCCAAGGAGTGCAGATTTGCCGCAGGCGGCAGGGCAGACTTTTGAATAGCCCTCAGGGCTTAATAAACCATGAGCGGACCAACGCTTGAGGAGGTACAGACAGTATGGCAACCAGTTCGCGTGTGGAAGATGTCCATATCCTCTGGATCACAGCCGGGTTGGGCTGTGATGGGGATACTATCTCAATCACTGCGGCTACTCAGCCCAGTCTTGAGGATGTTTTACTGGGAGCCATCCCTGGACTTCCCAGAGTTCATTTGCACAACCCTGTCCTCGCCTTTGAACTCGGCGGCGATAGCTTTATGACCTGGTGGTATAAGGCCGAACGCGGCGAACTCGATCCCTTTGTCCTCGTTGTGGAAGGCTCGATCCCCAATGAGAAGATTAAGAGCGAAGGCTACTGGGCCGCCCTCGGCACCGATCCCACGACCGGTCAACCTATCACTACCAACGAGTGGATCGATCGCCTCGCCCCTAAAGCTCTGGCGGTGATCGCCATCGGTACCTGCGCCACCTACGGCGGTATCCATGCAATGCAGGGCAATCCCACGGGCGCAATGGGTCTGCTGGATTATCTCGGCTGGAAGTGGCAGACGCCTGCCGGTATCCCGATTATCTGTGTACCAGGCTGCCCGGTACAGCCAGATAACTTTATGGAAACCGTGCTTTACCTCCTCTATCAGGCCGCCGGGATGGCCCCCATGATGCCCCTTGACGACGCCCATCGACCGACCTGGCTCTTTGGCAATACCGTCCATGAGGGCTGCGACCGCGCCGGCTACTACGAGATGGGCGATTTCGCAACAACCTACGATTCTCCCAAGTGCCTGGTCAAACTCGGCTGCTGGGGACCAGTCGTCCAGTGTAATGTCCCTAAACGCGGCTGGATGGCCGGGATCGGCGGCTGCCCAAATGTCGGTGGCATCTGCATCGGCTGCACTATGCCCGGCTTCCCCGACAAGTTTATGCCATTTATGGAGGAACCACCCGGCGCAAAACTCTCGACAAAGGCCATCGGTGTCTACGGCAGCGCGATTCGCAAGCTGCGTAAAATTACACAGAATACCGTCAATAAGGAACCATCCTGGCGGCATAAGGGCAGAGAATTGACGACCGGCTACCAGGAACCCTGGTAAGGAACTCACTGCGGACATCGCTGTCTGGCGATTCTTTTAAAAGAAAGAAGGAGCATTATGGCTACAGAGGTGAGACGAGGAGATGTGCCAGCCGAACCACCACAACTGGTAGAAATGTCGTGGGACCCGATTACGCGTATCGTTGGCAGTCTGGGTATCTACACCAAAATCGATTTCAAGAACCGGCGCGTGGCAGAGTGCCATAGCACCTCTTCAATCTTCCGTGGGTATAGCCTCTTTATGCAGGGCAAGGACCCGCGCGATTCCCACTTTATCACCAGCCGCATCTGCGGTATCTGTGGGGATAACCACGCCACCTGCTCGGTCTACGCGCAGAATATGGCCTATGGCGTAAAACCACCCAATCTCGGCGAGTGGATTCTCAATCTCGGCGAAGCCGCAGAGTATATGTTCGACCACAATATCTTCCAGGAAAATCTGGTTGCCGTCGACTACTGCGAGCAGATGGTGAAAGAGACCAATCCCGGCGTGCTTGAACTGGCCAATCAGACCCCGGCTCCGCACGCTGGCGACCACGGCTATCGCACCATCGGCGATATTATGCGGGCCTTTAATCCCTTTACCGGCGAACTCTACCTCGAAGGCCTCCAGGTCAGCCGCTATACGCGCGAGAAGTTCTGTCTGATGGAGGGCCGCCACGTTCATCCCTCTACCCTCTACGCGGGCGGCGTCGGCACGGTAGCTACGGTCCAACTCTTCACCGACTACCTGGTTCGTCTGATGCGCTACGTCGAGTTTATGAAAAAGACTGTCCCTCTGCACGACGATCTCTTCAATTTCTTCTACCAGGCTCTGCCCGGCTATGAGCAGGTTGGATATCGTCGCACGCTCCTCGGCTGCTGGGGATCGTTCCAGGACCCTGATGTGTGCGATTACGATTATAAGACGATGGATACGTGGGGACGGGCGATGTATGTCACGCCGGGCGTGATAGTCGATGGCGAGTTGATTACGACCAGTCTGGTCGATATCAACCTCGGCATTCGTATCCTGCTCGGCCATTCCTACTACGACGATTGGGAAAACGAGCGCACCTTTGTCGACCGCGATCCGCTCGGCAACCCGGTCGATAAACGCCATCCCTGGAACCAGACGACTATCCCTAAACCGCAGAAGCGCAACTTCGACGGCAACTATAGCTGGACAATGGCCCCGCGCTGGTACGACAAACGCACCCAGGACTACCTGGCCCTCGATACCGGTGGCGGCGCTATCGCCCGTCTGTGGACGACCGCGCTGGCTGGACTGGTCCATCTGCCCGGCCTGATCGAGTCGACTGGCCATAGCGTCAAGATCACGCTGCCCAAGTCTGCGACTAAACCGGCGGTGGAGTTTGAGTGGGAGATCCCTAAGTGGAGCAACGCCATCGAGCGCAACCGCGCCCGCACCTACTTCCAGGCCTACTCCGCAGCGGTCGCACTTCACTTCATCGACAAGGCGCTGGCCGAGATCCACGCCGGCAATAGCAAGACGTGGAACGATTTCACAGTGCCGAAAGAAGCCATCGGCTGCGGCTTCCACGAGGCCGTGCGCGGTGTCCTTTCCCACCACATGGTCATCGAAAACGGCAAGATCGCCAACTACCATCCCTATCCGCCAACCCCCTGGAATGGCAGCGTACGCGACATCTATGGCACCCCCGGACCATACGAGGACGCCGTGCAAAACACGCCGATCTTCGAGGAGAATGGTCCCGAAAACTTTAAAGGGATCGATATTATGCGGGCCGTGCGCAGTTTCGATCCCTGCCTGCCGTGCGGCGTACACATGTACCTCGGCGACGGCAAAGAACTCGAACGCTTTCACTCGCCCACCTTCGGCGTCTAGGTGTTCCACATAGGCGCGACGTAGCGGGAGTGCAGAGGGCGCAGCCCTTTGCCGGTGGTGGGATGTTTTACATGGGTAGGTTTTTCTGAATGCTTTGCCACAGCGAAGCACAGGTCTCACGTGCAGGAAGGCGCTTGTCAGGCGCAAACTTGCGCCTGACAAGCGCCTTCCTGCATCTTCTCTCTCTGGGGGTGGGGCGATTTTGCCCTACAATCGGGGCAGGGCAAAAGAGAGGGGAGTGCAGAGAGCTACTCTTTGCCTCCCTAAATGGGAGGTCTCATGCAACAGGATATGCACGACCAACAGCGTGCCAGACGGATTGAGACGCTCACCCAAGAGGTGAGCGCCTTCTCCGATGCCCAGGCGCGTGAAACGGTCCAGGCACTACTTCAGGAACTACTGGATATGTATGGCGAAGGACTTGCGCGTATCCTCGAACTGACCAGGCACGCCAAAGTTCCCGGCTTTGAACTGATCAAAACCTTCGCCGACGATGAGCTGATCGGGTCGCTGCTGCTTTTGCACGACCTCCACCCTGTCGATGTCCATACCCGTGTGCTGCGAGCGCTGAACGAGGTTCGCCCCTATCTGCAATCGCACGGCGGCAACGTCGAACTGATCAAAGTTGTCGAAGGTGTGGCGTATCTGCGCCTCGAAGGTAGCTGTAAGGGGTGCGCGGCCTCGACTATTACGCTCAAGCAAACTATCGAGGAGGCCATCTATCAGGCGGCACCGGATCTGGACAATATCGAGACTGAAGGGGTGACCGAGCCTCCGCTCAGTGCTCCTATGCCGGTCACGTTTATGCCTACACGGCGCAAGCGCGAGGATGCGCCTTTGACTGCACCAGGTAAAGGGTAGAAAGTTGAGAGGTACAGACCGTGCAGGATATCTCTATGCAGGATGATCGCCCGCCTATCTCCGCAAGTCCACTCGGAGCCTTACGCGGCTTCGCCCAGCGCCGCAAGCCGGAGGCGGGCAAGTTGGAACACTGCGAGCTGTGCAGCGAGGTCATCTCGCCCAGTCATGCTCATCTGCTCAAGCTCGACAGCCAGGCGCTGGTCTGTGTCTGCCAGGCCTGCTCGCTGCTCTTTAGCGAGCAGGGAACCGGCGTTGGCAAATACCGTCTCGTTCCCAGGCGCTACCTGGCGTTGACCGATTTCTCAATGGCGAATGAGCAGTGGGAAGGTCTCTGTATTCCGGTCAACATGGCCTTTATCTACCGCAGCACCGGCCCAAAGCCTGTCATGGCCTACTATCCAAGTCCAGCCGGTGCAACCGAGTCGATGCTCGACCTGGAGGGGTGGCGCGAACTCGTCGCAGCCAACCCCATTCTGGACGAGCTGGCCCCCGATGTCGAGGCTCTGCTCGTCAATCGCGTGCGCGGGGCAAGCGAGTACTTTCTCGTTCCGATCGACGCCTGTTACCAGCTTGTCGGCCTGATCCGGCTCTCGTGGCGCGGACTCGGCGGCGGGACCGAGGTGTGGGAGGCTATCAGTGGTTTTTTTCACGAGATCGCGGGCAAGGCGCAGCCGGTGAGGGGAGGCGACCATGCCTGATTTAAACTTTGAGGTTGTGGGGTCCGAGGTGCCGCTTTTTGCCGCCGTCCCCACGCTGATTTTCAAGTTGAACATCGCCAACGTACCGGCCACCGAGCATATCTATAGCGTCTCGCTCAGAAGTCAGATCCAGATCGCGGTCAACCACCGCCGCTATAGTCCCGCTGCCCAGGCGCGTCTCATGGAACTCTTTGGCGAGCCGCAGCGCTGGGGCGATACCCTGCGCCCGCTCCTGTGGACCCATTCCAACGTCTTTGTGCCGCGCTTCACGGGTAGTGTGACCGTCGATCTGCCGATCTCGTGTACCTACGACTTCGAGGTCGCAGCCGCCAAATACTTTGACGCGCTCGACGATGGTGAGATCCCTCTGCAACTGCTCTTTAGTGGCACCATCTTTTACGAGGGCGCAGAGGGCAATATGCAGGTCGGGCAGATCTCCTGGTCAAAGGAAGCCTCCTATCGGCTGCCGGTCGCGACCTGGAAAGAGATGATTGCTCGCTACTATCCCAACAGCGCCTGGATTCGTCTGCCTAAGGATGTCTTTGACCAGCTCTACCGCTATAAGGTCGTGCATGGCCTGCCGACCTGGGAGAGCGCCGTGACTCACCTCTTACACAATCAGGCGCTCGACGGTCATCAGCTCCAGGACTCGGATGGGAAGGAGGTCTATTCATGAATATCGAGCAGGTCAAGGAGATCGCCAACGCCGTGCTGTACGAGGGCTACCTTCTCTATCCCTACCGCCAATCGGCTATCAAGAATCGCCAGCGGTGGACGATTGGCGTGGTCTATCCCCGCGAGTACAGCGAGGCCAACGGCGGGATCGAACCGTGGTTTATGCAGACCGAGTGCCTGGTCGAGGGCGATGCAGACACTACGCTTGACCTGGCTGTGAGGTTTCTCCATCTGCTTCTGTGCAGCGTCGAACGCGCCGATGGCGCAGCCGAGCATCTGCCAGAGCACGGCGGCATCGCGGACCGCTTCGCCGATGAGCCGCGCGAAGAAGGCGTTGAGCGCGAGATCAGCGCATCGAGTCTTGCCATGAGTTCACTGGTCGAGCAGCCCTATACCCGCGCTTTTGTCTTTCCTGACCAGCGGATCGTCGAAACGGGCGAGGACGTGTCTGAGACGGTTATCCGCGCCCACCAATCGCTCGCTGGATCGGTCACCATAGCGGCCCAGCGTCTTGCCCCTGATCTCTATCGGCTCACCGTGCGCGTCGAGAACCGCACGCCCGAAACGCGGGCGATCACCAACCGGCGCAACGCGATCATGCTGCATTCGTTTATCTCCACCCATACCATCCTACAGGTTCACCAGGGATCGTTTGTCTCGCTGATCGACCCGCCTGCGGCGGTGCGCCTTCCCGCGCAGGAGTGCGAAAACATTCGCACCTGGCCGGTCCTGGTTGGCAGCGAGGGCGATGCTGATGCGCTGCTCTCGTCGCCGATCATCCTCTACGATTATCCGCAGATTGCGCCCGAAAGTCCCGGCTCGCTTTTCGACGGCACCGAGATCGACGAGATCCTGACTTTGCGGATCTTGACCCTGACCGACGAGGAGAAGAACGAGATGCGCAAGGGAGACGTACGTGTGCGCGAGATCTTGGAGCGCACCGAGAGTCTGACCCCCGAAGATTTTATGAAACTACACGGTACAATTCGCAGTATGAAGCCAGTCATCGACGGCGAAGTCCCCTAGCGTCCGGGGCGCATGAGCGTCGTTAGTCGTGCGGCACGTCGTCGCTAGAGAAGAGAAGGAAGAGAGCAGCATGAGCAGCGCACATTGGAACGTCGTTGGTGAGGATTATCCGCCCCCTGCGTCGGTGCTTATCGCCGGCAAAACGGTGAAGGCTGGCGATCGCGTTTGCCTGCGTCCTGGTCGTCGGACGCCCCGGCAAGGGTCTCTGACCGACGCAATGGATATCATGCTCGAAGGGAAAGTGGCAAGAGTCGAGATTATCCAGCAGGATTTTGAGAACCGTCTCTACCTTGTCGTCACACTGGACGACGATCCCGGCCAGGTGAGCTGGGACGAACGTATCCTGCCGGGCCATCATTTCTTCTTCTTTCCCGAAGAAGTAGAACCGCTTGAGACGGCCTCGGAGGAACGGTGAACCTGCCAGCATCAGAAAAAGGCAGGCGAATACTTATCGCCTGTATCGGAAACATCTTTATGGGCGACGATGGCTTCGGTGTCGAGGTTGCTCAGCAGCTCAGTCGACGTACAGCCACGCCGTTTCCAGTCGGCGTGCAGGTCGTCGACTTCGGCATCCGTGGCCTCGACCTGGCCTACGCGCTGCTCGAAGAGTACGACGCACTGATTCTCGTCGATATCGTTGCTCGCGGTGGCGCAGCCGGGACGCTCTATGTGATCGAGCCTGACCTATCGGGCATGAACCCTGAACAGGGCGTGGCCTCGGTCCGTGTGGGACTGGACGCCCACAGCATGGACCCGGTGAAAGTCCTCGCCTACGCCAGGACGCTCGGTGCGCAGCCTATCCGCACCTTGCTGGTCGGCTGCGAGCCTGCTGTGCTCAGCGAGAATACCGACTTCCTGGACTTGCAGATGGGCTTGAGTTCACCCGTCCAGGCCGCTGTCGCTGGCGCAATCACCATGCTCGACTCGCTAGTCGAGCAACTACTCGCCAGCTAAAGCACAGGTTGCATGCGACCCGTTGCCAGGGCTTGGGGTGTTTTACACGGGTAGGTTTTCGCTGAACGCTTCGCCACGGCGAAGCCCAGACCTTATCGTGCAGGAAGGCGCACCCTGCGCCTTCCTGCACCTTCTTCTCTTTGGGGGTGGGGCAACCTTGCCCGACCATCAAGGAAGGACCAAAAGAAAGGAAAACAATCATGTTTAAAACATTACTGCTTCTCGTTGTGCTTGCTCTCGGTCTGCTCGTTTTTCAGCAGATCTTTCCCGATATTCAACGCTATCTGCGTATGCGTTCGATGTAAACGAGTGGCTAGCCAGGGAGCCTGAGCGCGAAGGTGCACCTGGGCGAGGACTATGCCTGTGATTGCCTGGATCATCGTACTTATCGTCGTTGCTGTTATCGTCGTACTCGG
The DNA here is from genome assembly GCA_034437695.1 of Ktedonobacteraceae bacterium. Lineage (GTDB taxonomy): Bacteria > Chloroflexota > Ktedonobacteria > Ktedonobacterales > Ktedonobacteraceae > Paraktedonobacter. Next base: position 7,061 of record DAOTTJ010000211.1, on the reverse strand, counting down.
TCTGATTGGTTTCGTATTCACCTTGCCTGATATCAGGCGCTATCTACGTATGCGTTCGATGTAAGTGCGTCATTTGTACCATTTGTTTGTTTGTTCGCTGAGGAACCAGGTATGCACGAACTTTCAATCGCTCAGAGTATCGCCGACGCCGTCGAGGCTAAAGCGAGCGAGTGCCACGCGACCCATGTCAAAGGCGTACGCCTCAAGATTGGCGAGGCCAGTGGTATCGTGCTGGATTCGTTGACTTTCTGCTTTGAGATGCTGGCCAGCCTGGTTCCCGTTCTGGCGGGCGCACAGCTCTGGGTCGAGGCTCCGCCGCATCGGGCGCGGTGTCGTCACTGTGCCAGCGACTTTCCCGTCGTGAACTATATCGCGCAGTGTCCCACCTGCAAGGAGTGGTCCACCGAGATCATCTCCGGCACCGAACTTGAAATCGTCCACATGGAGATCGAGACAAGGAACGACTACGATGCCTAAAGTGACAATTGCCCAGAATATCCTGGCCTTCAACGACCAGATCGCCCAGGAGATCAACCGGTCGTTGCGAGCGCGTAGTATTCGCACGGTCAATCTGATGAGTTCGCCGGGGGCGGGCAAGACCACCCTGTTGGAGCGCACGATCGCTCTGCTGCGCGATCGGCTGACGATCGGCGTGGTCGAGGGCGATGTCGAAACCAGCGCCGATGCCGAACGTATCGAGGCGGCAGGAGCGGAGACGGTCCAGATTAATACGCGTGGCGCGTGCCACCTCGAAGCTCATATGATCCGCGACGCGCTGGCGGAGATCGACCTGGCGGCGCTCAAGCTGCTGGTCATCGAGAATATTGGCAATCTGGTCTGTCCGGCCTCCTGGCAACTGGGCGAGGATCTGCGCGTCGTCGTGGTAAGTACCACCGAAGGCGACGACAAGCCTGCGAAGTATCCGCAGATGTTTGCGATCTCGCAGGTTATGGTCGTCAATAAGCTTGATCTGTTGCCGTACGTCGATTACGATCTGCAAAAAGTCAGACAGCACGCGCTGGCTATCAATCCGCAACTGCGTATCTTTGAGGTGAGTTGCCGCACTGGCGAGGGTCTCGCTGCATGGTGTGAATGGCTATTCACATTCGCGCACGATGCCTGATCGAGGAAGAGGGAATGTGCTTATGTCACCCGTCACAGGTTCATCAATTCAGCGACGCCGCTTGCTCGTCCAGGGCATTGTCCAGGGAGTAGGGTTTCGGCCGTTTGTCTATGGACAGGCGCTGCGTTGTGGGCTGGTCGGCTTTGTACGTAACGATAGTCAGGGGGTGACTATTGAGGTGGAAGGCGATCAGGCGGCGCTCGATGGTTTTCAGCGGGCGCTGCGCGAACAGGCTCCGATGCTGGCCCGCATCGATACTCTCTCTACAGAGATAGTTGCGCCCTGCTGCGAAGAGAGCTTTGTCATCGCTTCTAGTCAGAGCAGCGACGGACGGACGGCGCTGATTTCGCCCGATACTGCCGTCTGTCGCGACTGCTTGCACGAGGTCTTTGCTCCAGCCGACCGGCGCTATCACTATCCTTTTATCAACTGCACGAACTGTGGTCCGCGCTTTACCATTGTGCTCGATGTTCCCTACGACCGCGCCCAGACGACTATGCGCGACTTTGTGCTGTGTCCGACCTGTCAGACCGAGTACGACGATCCGAGCAATCGGCGTTTCCATGCTCAGCCTAACGCGTGTCCTGTGTGCGGACCCCAGGTCAGACTGCTCGCGTGGCGTGAAGATGGTGTTGCCCCGCTGCTTGCCGGGGTGGGCGAGGACGCGATTGTGGCTGCGGCCCGCCAGCTTGCGGCTGGCGCTATTCTCGCGCTTAAAGGGATCGGTGGCTACCACCTCGCCTGCGATGCGCTGAACGCCGAGGCCGTGCAGCGCCTGCGCCAGCGCAAACACCGTGAGGCTAAACCCTTCGCGCTGATGGTCGGCAACCTGGCGACCGCTGGTCTGCTCTGCCGCGTCAACGAGGCCGAGACTGCGCTGCTGCAATCGCATCGTCGCCCGATCGTTCTGCTTGCGCGGCGTGTCGACTGTCCGGTGGCGGCGGCGGTTGCGCCCGGCAGTGATACGCTCGGCATTCTTCTGCCCTATACGCCCCTGCACGCGCTGCTCCTGCACGCCTTTGCCGAGACGTGTAGTCCCGCGCGTCCGCCCGTGCTGGTGATGACCAGCGGCAATCTAAGCGATGAGCCGATCGCCTACCAGGACGAGGATGCGCAGCGCCGTCTGCACACGATCGCCGATGGCACCCTGACTCACAACCGCCCGATCCATATGCGCTGCGACGACTCGGTTGTGCGCGTGGTCGGGGGCGGTGAGCAGTTTCTCCGGCGTTCGCGGGGATACGCGCCTGAGCCGCTCGCACTCGCCTTCGAACTGCCGCAGCCGTTGCTGGCCTGCGGTGGTCATCTCAAAAATACCTTCTGTCTGGGGCGCGAGAGACACGCCTTTCTCAGTCAGCATATCGGCGACCTGGAGAACATGGAGACGCTCACCTCTTTTGGCGAGGGGATCGAGCACTTTCAGCGCCTCTTTGCCATCGCGCCCGCCGCCATCGTCCACGATCTGCACCCCGAATACCTGGCGACCAGGTATGCGCTCAATAGTCCGATTGCCCTCAAGATCGGTGTGCAGCACCACCACGCGCATATCGCCAGCGTGCTGGCCGAGCACAGTCTGAGCGGCCCGGTCATCGGGATTGCCGCCGATGGCACCGGCTTTGGCACCGATGGCGCGATCTGGGGGTGCGAGGTCTTGAGCGCTGACTTGCGCGGCTTTGAGCGCCTGGCTCACCTGGCCTATGTGCCGCTACCGGGCGGCGAGCGAGCGATCCGTCAGCCGTGGCGCATGGCCGCGATCTACCTCACGCAGGCCTACGGCGACGCCTTTCTCGCCCTGCGTCACCCCTTTATCCGTCAGCTCGACCTCTCGACGTGGCGCACCCTGGCGCAGATGAGCACGCGCGGCATTAATAGTCCACCGACCTCGAGTCTGGGGCGTCTATTCGACGCGGTCGCCGCCCTGCTGGGTCTGCGCAACGAGGTGCTCTACGAAGGTCAGGCGGCCAGCGAACTGGAGGTCCTGGCTCGCTCGGCCCTTGAGTATATGGTGTTGAGCGACGACGTGCAGGCCTACCCCTTCACGATCGGCGAGCAGACGCCAGCGATCCTGGATGTTGCCCCGATGATCCGTGCGATCGTCGAGGAGATGCAGCAGGGCGTTTCAGCGAGCGAGATCGCGCTGCGCTTTCACTACACGCTCGCCGAACTGTTTACCCAGGCCAGCGTACTGGCTCGCACGCGCACAGGGTTGCAGACCGTCGTGCTCAGTGGGGGCGTGTTTCAAAATCGTTTGTTGCTCACAAGAGTGCGTGAACGCCTGGAAGCGCAGAACTTCCAGGTCTATATCAACCAGCGTGTACCGCCCAACGACGGTGGTCTGAGTCTTGGCCAGCTTGCGGTCGCTGCCGCACGGTTGAGCCATGTATAGCGCAAAGGCGGGCTAACATCCTGTCGAAGGAGGATCATATGTGTCTAGGTATTCCTGGCCAGATCGTCGAGATCGTAGACGACGCCAATTCGATCGCGAAAGTCGATGTCTCCGGTGTGAAGCGCAACGTAAGCGTAGCGCTGGTGCGACCTGAGGGGATCGCACCCGGAGACTGGGTCTTGATCCACGTCGGTTTTGCCATGAGCAAGATCGACGAGACCGAGGCTCACGAAACCATGCAGGCCCTCCAGGTTATGGGCCAGGCCTTCGCTGATGAGCTGGAAATGCTCCACGCCAGCCAGATAGAATGAAGAGGAACCGTTGTGCCAGCAGAAAGAGATCTAGCAGAACTACAGACAATAGTTGCGGCACGCTTCGCGCAGAGCATGACGGTCCCGCAGACCTTCTTTGAGGTCGAGGCGGCCCGGATCGCCGAGGCATGCTGGGCGATGGCCCGCCGCTTTCACCGGGGTGGACGGCTCCTGGCTTTCGGCAATGGCGCGTCTGCGACCGACGCGCAGCACGTCGCGGTCGAGTTTGTCCATCCGGTGATAGTTGGCAAGCGTGCTCTGCCCGCGCTGGCCCTGACCAACGATAGCGCCGCGCTCAGTACTCGCCTGGCCGCCAACGACCAGTTTACTCATCAAGTGCGCGTGCTGGCGCGACCGCAGGATATCGCGCTGGGCTTCTCGGTCGATGGCCACTGTACAAACGTCGCGCTTGGACTCAGCGCCGCGCAGGATCTGGGTCTGCTTACCCTCGCCCTGACGGGCGGCGATGGTGGACCACTCGCGCGGGCCGGGTGCGCTTTCTGCTTTGTCGTTCCAGCCAGCGATCCACTGGTGATCCAGGAGACTCACGAGACGCTCTACCACGTGCTGTGGGAACTCGTGCATATCTTCTTTGAACACGAAGGATTGTTGACCACCGAGCCTCCGCTCGATCTCAAGAGCGGTGTATGAATAAGCAAGCTGGCGTTTCAGCGAGAAAGGAAGGTCTGACGTGGAGTTAAGCAAGCAAAAACCAGATGCGAGTGCAGCCTCCTGCACGCTCGACGAGCAGGGTCACTGCATCACCTGCTCCGACGAGGCGCTGCCGGTTAGAGTGATAAGCGTCGATCAACAGACAGGTCTGGCGCTGGTCGAGGGCGATGGTGAGGTACAGCAGCTAGAGGAGGTCGATGTCACCCTGATCGCCGAGGTGAGTGTGGGCGACTGGCTGCTGGTCCACGGTGGGGTTGCGCTTGAGCGTCTGACAGAGACTGCACTGAGCGAGGGCAGCCATGCATGACGCTCAGGGTTCCGAGTACGATCGGCTCTTCTATCCCTTTCTCTTTGATGGCGGCAAAGCCAACAGCGCAGACGTGCTTGCGCAGGTGCGCCACTCGATCCTGGAGAAGTGCCGTGAAGTGATCGACCTGCGTGGAGCGACCCTGCAAGCCGCGCAGGCGCAGATTATCCAGGCGGGTCAGGCGATGGCGCAGGCCTTTGCGCGGGGTGCGACCTTGCTGGCCTTTGGCAATGGCGGCAGCACAACCGACGCGCAGGATCTGGTCGCGGACCTGCTTACGCCGCCCTTCGCCGCGTGTCCGCCCCTGCCAGCGCTGGCCCTGACCAACGATGGCGCAGTCGTCACCGCAGTCGGCAACGATGTCGGCTTTGAAAATATCTACGTGCGCCAGGTCATCGCCTTTGGTCGACCCGGCGATATTGCCTTTGGCATCTCGACGAGCGGCAATTCTGCCAACGTCCTTCAGGCCTTTGAGCAGGCCAGGAAGCAGGGTCTGCTCACTATCGGCCTCACCGGCTACGACGGTGGCAAGATCATGCGCTCGGCGGCGGTGGACGTATGTATCAACGTCCCGAGCGAGCTTATTCCACGCATCCAGGAAGCCCAGGCAACCGCCTATCACGCGCTGCTTGAAGTAGTCTATGCAGCGCTTGCTCAGGCCAGACGCTGACACAGCAGAGTGTAAACAAAGGAGAATTCTCATGGGTATGAAATACGTTGACGAGTATCGCGACCCAGAACTGGCGAAGCGTATCTCTGACGAGATTGCCAAGTTGTCTGCTTCCCAGCACCTCAAGTTTATGGAAGTGTGTGGCGGACATACCCACACGATTTATAAGCACGGCGTCGAGGATGTGCTCCCGCCCACTATCGACCTTGTGCATGGACCGGGATGCCCCGTCTGTGTGCTCCCGATGGGGCGCATCGACGATGCGCTGGCCATCGCACGCACTGACGGCGTGATCTTCACCACCTTCGGCGATATGATGCGCGTGCCAGGCTCACACGGAAGTCTGCTCGACGCCAGGGCCGAGGGGGCCGACGTGCGTTTCGTCTACTCGCCGCTCGACGCACTCAAGCTCGCTCGCCAGAACCCTGACCGCCAGGTGGTCTTCTTCGCCATCGGCTTCGAGACGACTGCCCCCTCGACGGCGGTTACCCTGCTGCGTGCGCAGGCTGAGGGCATCAAGAACTTCAGCATCTTCTGCAACCACGTCACGATCATCCCCGCCATGAAGGCCATCCTCGATTCGCCTGACCTGCGCCTCGACGGCTTCGTTGGTCCCGGCCACGTCAGCATGGTGATCGGTCTGCGCCCCTACAACTTTATCGCTCGCGAGCATCATAAGCCGGTGGTAGTCGCCGGTTTCGAGCCGTTGGATATCATTCAGTCGATCTATATGCTGGTCAAGCAACTGCACGAGGGGCGGGCCGAGATCGAGAACCAGTACGCCCGCGTGGTGCGTCCCGATGGCAACGTCAAAGCGTTGCAAGCAATGGCGCAGACGATGGAGTTGCGACCCTTCTTTGAGTGGCGCGGCCTCGGCTTTATCACGCACAGCGCGTTAAAGTTGCGCCCGGAATTTGCCGACTGGGACGCCGAGCTGCGCTACGCGGTGCCGGGACTGCGCGTGGCCGATCCGAAAGCCTGCCAGTGTGGAGAGGTGCTCAAGGGCGTAATCAAGCCCTGGGAGTGCAAGGTCTTCGGCACCGCCTGTACGCCTGAGACGCCGATCGGTACCTGTATGGTCTCTCCCGAGGGAGCCTGCGCGGCCTACTTTAACTATGGTCGCTTCTCAATGGCAGCCGAGCGCTCCCGTCTAAATATCCTCCCTCTTGCTCTGTCAAACGGCGATTGACGATAGCAGGGATGCAAGGGGTAGGGGTCTGGGGCAGTGTCCCGGCCTTCTTCTCCCTCGTCGTCGCCGCAGGCGACGCGTCGGAGGAAGCGTGACAATGCCCTATGGCCAGGAGTAAAAGCGAATAAAAGCAATCAAATCCTCTGGAGGTTTTTATGGATATGTCTGGATCGAGCAAACAAGAGCGCATTGACGACGTGCTGAAGAAAATTGAGCGCACGCGGCAGGTTCGTCGTCACAAGTTCTACCTGCGCGACGAGAAGATCACGCTCAGTCATGGAAGCGGCGGCAAGTCTACCCACAACCTGATCGAAGGTGTCTTTGCTCCCGCGTTCTCTAATCCTCTGCTCGATGCAATGGACGACGCGGCGGTCTTTGTACTGGACGGCACCAGTCAGCGACT
>DAOTTJ010000210.1:0-4525 GCA_034437695.1 Ktedonobacteraceae bacterium | reverse complement strand
TACGACTTTGCTTCTTGCGAAGCGTATGCGGTATTGTCGGCGATTTCTCGCCGGTATTCCTCACCGAAAGGTTGATTCCCACGCGTTCCTCACCCGTCCGCCACTCCCTGGATTGCTCCAGGGCGTTCGACTTGCATGTGTTAGGCACGCCGCCAGCGTTTATCCTGAGCCAGGATCAAACTCGCCATTCAGTTTATGCTTTAGCCTCTAAAGAGGCTTAATGTGCTGTTTGAGCGAGTTGTCACCAATTGACAGGTTATTGCTTGACTTGTTACTTTTCCTTACCACTCTTCAGTTGTTCTGGTACATCAATGCTTTGCGCATTCTCTGCGTTCGTGATTACTCCTGAACGCATGTGAGATAGTACCACTATATCCGCAAATTGTCAATAGGTTTTGTCAGCCAATTTCTACAGTTTTACAAAAGTCCAAAAAAAGAATTACTCTCTGGGTGTGTGGTCGTCGAAGGGTTGGTTGGGTGGTGGTTCCTCGGGGGCCAGATAGTAGCTAAAAATGAGAGCCACCCCGACGCCCAGCGGGATAAGACCGGGCAGGAGCCAGGGTCCCGCGCGGAAGGGGATGGTATAGCTTGGTGGGATGAGAAACCCTATTGGATAGAGACCCATAGTCAGCGCCAATCCTACCATGAAGGTGATCAGGCCTGCACGCAGGACGCCCGCCCCTCGGCGTTGCCCGCGCACCTGATTGGGATGGAAGCCACGGCTGATTAAGGCCATGCGTTCGCGATGGTCAATGTAGCGTAAGAGTACGATAAACCCCAGGAAGATGACCAGGGCCAGCAACCAGACAAAGAGAGCAGCCAGTACACTCGAAGACATATTCCCTATCCTATGTAAAATGATGTCGGTATATGATAAGATACTTTTAAGCCAGCGGAAGTTTCACAGGAAACTTCTTGTTAGCCCGCCAACATTTGAAACTTTTATGCTGTATTCAACCTCTAAAAGGACATTATGAGAGAGCATTCATGGCAATCATCGCAAAGTCTGGGCATTTCTATCTCCGGCGCAGCCCTAACGCCTGTTGAGCAGGACGATGCGCAACTGGTCACCTCGTGCAAAAATGGGGACCAGGATGCCTTCTCTTTGCTTGTCCAGAGGTACCAGCGCCGGGTTTTCAACCTGATTTTTCGCATGCTTCAGGACTATGAAGAGGCCAGCGAAGTGACTCAGGAGGCTTTTCTAGCTGCCTGGCAGGGCTTGCCCGCATTTCGCGGCGAAGCCCGCTTCTCTACGTGGCTCTACCGCATTGCCTACAATTGTGCCATCAAACAACTGGAGTTACGCAAACGCGAGCAATCACTGCACCTGGCTCTCCAGAATGAACAGATGATGGAGAACCGCAATACGGTTGAAAAAGACGCCTGTCTGGAAATACTGGAAAACCAGGAACTGCTTCAGGAACATCTCTCTCAGTTACCTGTCAAGTACCGTATTGTGCTGGTTCTTCGCCATCTTCAGGATATGACTTACGAAGAAATGGCTGAAGTGCTTACCATGCCTATAGGTACTATTAAAACACATTTGTTTCGTGCACGCAATTTACTGAAAGAACGGCTTCAATCGTTTGAACGTAGCCAGAAACATACAGGAACGAGAGGTTAATTTATGCGCTGTACCAGGGCTACACTGCAATTGCAATTGTATATTGACCATCAACTTACTTTTGAGCAAATCAGGCTCCTGGAGGCTCATCTCTCTGTTTGCCCTGCCTGTCGCAATGAACTTATGCTCCTCGAAGAGACGGCCTACAGGTTAGATACCCTGAAAGTCGTATACGAACCCATTACTATGCATGCACAAATTATGCAGAAGGTGGCTCTGAAGGCCGCAGCACGCGTACAGATCCAGTCAGTAGAGAAACAAACTCTGCGTTTCTTTTTCCGGCCTTCGCTGACCGAGATTCTGACTGCCAGCATCCTGGCTACGATTGCCACACTGGCTATCCTGCTCCAGCAACCCTGGTTGCGCACGGCCTTGCCTCTAACTAATGACCACAATGCTTTTTCAAATATCTATATGCAAGCGGTGCGTATGTTGACGGGCATCGATACGAACACCTTGATCCTGGCCCTCTGGATAGTTGGGACGCTGTTAGGGGTGTGTATTACGCTGGCTGTGGCCGGCAATGAGATGCGCACACAGTGGTTCAAAGCGATGTTAGAGCGCCTCCCTGTTCGTTAGACTTCTTTTCCTCCCTCTGACCAGCGCCCCGCTTCACTATACGTTAGCAATGGCGCTATACTATATATAAACAGGAGCAATCGATGCAAAAAGTAGAAACCCATCAGGATAGTCTCGTCGAGAATTATCACGGCAAGCTGGTCGCTGATCCCTATCGCTGGTTGGAAGACGCGACTTCCCCCGCGACGCAGACCTGGGTGGAGGCGCAGAATCTGTTGAGTCGCACGTATTTCCAGGCCTTCGAGGAACGTCCACGCCTGGTTGCGCGTCTGACCGAGCTGATGGACTATCCGCGCTACTCGTCGCCTATCGCCAGGCAAGGCCGCTATTTTTTTTCACACAATACGGGTCTGCAAAATCAGGCAGTGCTCTACTTTCAGCAAGGACTGGATGGTCAAGCGCAGCTCTTGCTTGATCCAAACCTCTTGAGTAGCGATGGAACCGAGGCGTTGATTACCCAGGTTTATAGCCATGACGGCTCGTTGCTGGCCTATGGGACTTCGACCGGGGGAAGTGACTGGCAGGTGGTAAAAATTCGCCGTGTGGACGCGCAGAGCGACTATCCAGAGGTAATCAGTTGGTGTAAGTTTGCCAGTATTGCCTGGGTAAAGGATAGCTCTGGCTTTTATTATAATCGCTTTCCCGAACCTGGCAGTGTGCCTGAGGAGGATCAGAGCTGCTTTAGCCGCGTCTACTGGCACCAGTTGGGGACGCCTCAGGAGGAGGATCTCCTGGTCTATGAGCGGCCCGATAATAAGGAACTGAGTTTCTCGCCGTCGATCACCGATGACGGGGCGTATCTCCTGCTCAATGTGTGGTTGGGGACCGATCCGCGCAACCGTTTGTATTACCGCGAGGTGGACAGTGCGGGTGCCTTTGTGCGCCTGCTCGATGACTTTGACGCGGCCTATCAGTTTATCTATAATGTTGGGACGACGTTCTATCTACATACCAATCTAGACGCTCCACGGGGACGAATTATCGCCATCGATGTAGACCAGCCAGCCCGCGAGTCCTGGCGCGAGATTCTGTCAGAGCAGGAGGATGTAATTGCCTCTGTTGTGGTGGTCAACGGACAGTTGGTAGTGATCTATCAGCACGACGCACACCACCTCGTCAAACGCTACGGTCTGGATGGTCGGTTGTTGGGTGAGATAGTTCTGCCTGCGCCCGGCTCAATCGCTGAGATGGTCGGTAAGCCAGGAGATAGCGAGATCTTCTTTAACTTTACCTCGTTTCTCTATCCGTCCTGCATTCTGCGCTACGACTTTACGACCGATAGCCTGAGCACCTGGCGCAGTCCGCACCTGACCTTTGTACCGGAGCATTTTGAGACAAAGCAGGTCTTCTATACATCGAAAGACGGCACGCAGGTCCCGATGTTTCTTGTCCACAAGCAGGGGCTTGTGCTCGACGGCAATAACCCGACGTTTCTCTATGGCTATGGTGGCTTTAATATCAGTCTGACGCCCGCTTTCTCGGCGAGTGCGCTCCTGTGGGTGGAAGCCGGTGGGGTCTACGCCCAGGCCAATCTACGTGGGGGCGACGAATATGGCGAGGAGTGGCACCTCGCGGGGACGTTGGAGAGAAAGCAGAACGTCTTTGACGACTTTATAGCGGCGGCGGAATGGTTGATCGTGCAGAAGTATACCACGAGCGCCAGACTCACCATCAACGGTGGCAGCAACGGTGGTCTGCTGGTAGCAGCGTGTATGGTCCAACGTCCCGACCTCTACGGTGCAGTGGTCTGCGAGGTGCCGGTGATCGATATGCTGCGCTACCACCGCTTTACAGTCGGGCGCTACTGGGTGCCTGAATACGGAAACGCCGAGGAGAACCCCGAGCATTTTGCGTTTCTCTACGCCTATTCACCGCTGCACAATATCAAAACCGATGTGGCGTATCCAGCGACCTTGATTATGGCGGCTGACAGCGACGACCGTGTTGTACCAGCGCACGCGAAAAAGTTCGCTGCGACCCTCCAGAGGGCTACCAGCGGCGAACAACCAATTCTGCTGCGCATCGAAACACGCGCGGGTCACGGTCTGGGCAAGCCGACGATGAAGGTCATCGAGGCGCGGGCAGATATCTACACCTTTCTGTTTCGTCAGTTTGCCATGCAGTTGTCCCCAAAGTCCAACTCATAGGAATTTGTTATGAGTCATCCCTGATTTGACAAATCAGGACAAACATCCTGCGTGTGTTGCCGGTCGCCTGTAGTGACCGGCAACACACGCAGGATGTTTGTCCTGATTTGTCAAATCAGGGATGACTCATAACAAATTCCTATGAGTTGGACTTTGGGGACAACTGCATGGCAAA
>DAOTTJ010000209.1:0-7555 GCA_034437695.1 Ktedonobacteraceae bacterium | reverse complement strand
GTTGGGGACACCCCAAGCCCCGGCAAAGGGCGGCAGCCCTCTGCACTCCCGCCTAAGTCCGCGCCTATGGAGGACACCTCGCGCTCCGTCAGGGGACTGCTGTTCCCTGCACCCCTGCTTCTGATGACTTTTGAATAGCCCTGTATCACATGACGTAAGAGTTTGTTTCTATCCTATGTATACTGAAAAACCTCTATAAAAATCGGTAACCTATCCTTTTAGCATAGAACGAGTATTAGCGCTATTGTCTACCTTTTTGGTGACAGATGTGCTACAATGGCTCCGGTTGGCAGGTAATGGCGGCTGGCGAGGGTTAATATACTGTCCGATACGGTTATTTAAGCACGTATCTCTATTTAGCGCGACGATATAGCAAACGAGGAGAGAATCGTATGGTACGAACTCTTTTAGATCATGAATTGCAGGAGCTGGACAATCAGATTCTGACCCTGGGCCAGCTAGTTGATGATGCCCTTGCCAACGCTCTGGAGGCTTTGGCGACCGGAGATCAGTCGAAAGCCGGTATGGTTATTGAGGCCGATGTGATCATCGATAAGCAGCGTATCTCGGTTGAAGAACATACCATTCGTCTCCTGACGCTGCAACAGCCGCTAGGTGGGCGTGACCTGCGTTATCTCACCTCTGCCCTGAGCATTGCAGGTGATCTGGAACGTACGGGAGATGGAGCGGCGGGCATTGCTCAGAATATCCTACGTATGGAGCCACTGCGGGCCAACAGTCTCTCGCACATAGAGGTTCATGTGAGCGCCGAGACCCCTTCCAGCGAGGAGCATAACGTGAGCGAGGCCGATATCGTGCGTGGAGTGGTGGAACTGGGTCAGGAGGCTCGGCGCGTTCTCCAGGGGACGATGGCCTCGTTCGCGTCCCGCGATGTTGCAGCCGCTCGCTTTATCTGGCACGAAGACGATGTGGTGGACGTACGCTATCATCTGGTGCGCCACGATCTGATGGCGCTCATGGAGGGTGCACGCGCCATTCCGGCCTTGCAGAGTGACTCGCGGATCTTACAGCGAGCTACTTATCTGCTCTGGATTGCGCATAAACTGGAGCGCGTGGCCGACCACAGTGGCAATGTCTGTGAGCGGATCGTCTTTATCGTCGAAGGTGGCGAGGCGAGTATGCACGACGAGCCTTAATTACCATCTAGCGCTCGTGTTTTCATCTCAGAAGGGTACTGTACAGTACAGAGCCTCGCACAAAAACCTCTCGTCTCAAAAGAGACTTCCAGCCTCTCACCCCAGGGTTTTGGGATCGGGTTGCGAGCGTGGGGACCACAGCCCCACGCTTGCAACCCGATCCTCTATGAGGGAGAGGGGTCACATGTCGAGAATGAAATAGCTCTGGGGTGGATAAAAAAAGATTGACAGAACTCTGGTATTCTTGTTACAATTAGGCTGTTTCTTCATTCAAAACTGGACGTTGAACGACTACAGGCAGGAGAACGGGCATCATCCAGGCCAGTTGCATGTAGTGTATATGTCGGTTTGGTCGAGGGAGGAGTCATGGCATGACGACAACCCGCGGGCAGCACTTGATTGGCCAGGAGGTTGGCTCATGTGTTCTGGAAAAGTTACTCGGATATGGCGGCTCCAGCGCGGTTTTTCTGGCTCATTCGCTTCTTTCAGATGAGCAGGTAGCGGTTAAGGTTTTTCTCCCACGCTCAACGCTGGACGTTCAGATGCGTAAGAACTTCTATCGGCGTTTCTTGCGTGAGGCCGAGGCTGCCAGTAAACTTACTCATCCTCACATTCTCTCGATCTATTCCTATGGTGAGCACGAGGGCATGCCGTATATTATTATGCCCTATATGGCCGGTGGAACGCTGGGCGAATATGTGGAGAAACATGGGCCTCTCTCCCTCCTGGAGGCGCAAAAATATATCGAGCAGGTAGCGGCAGCACTCGACTATGCGCACGCCAGCGGCTGTGTTCACTGTGATGTCAAGCCGGCTAATATCTTGCTGGATGAACAGGGTGGCGCATCCCTTTCCGACTTTGGGATTGTGCGTCTACTCCAGACCGACGAGAATGCGGAGTCTACGAGTAAGTCCTCCAGTGGCTCAGGCGAAGTATTGATGGGTACGCCGGACTACGTTTCACCCGAGCAGGCGCTTGGTGAGGAACTCGACGGGCGGTCCGATATCTATTCTCTGGGGGCGACCCTCTATTTTGTGCTGGCCGGCGAGCCACCTTTTAAGGCTGCATCACCGATAGCTCTGGCTCTTATGCACGTCCACGAAGCTCCTACTCCGCTGGGTTTGCTGCGAGCCGATGTGACGCCACATGTCGACTTTGTCCTCTCTAAGGCTATGGAGAAGTGGCCAAAAGAGCGTTTCCAGACCGCTGGTGCCTTCAGTGAGGCCTTTAGCGAGGCGGTAAAAGAGGCCAGCGAGTCGCCAGATTTCTCGCTCAAGCACGTACGCCTATCTAGTCTCGCGAGTAGCAACCCCAACTGGCACGCGGGGACCTCCAATGGCGACCTTCCAAGCGTGCAGATCAAGCCGTTCGGCCGGCGGGCCACCGGCTTTAATCCCTGGCGTCTGGCCCTAACTTTCATTCTGGTGGTTGTGCTTCTGCTGGGTTTCCTATTCACTACGCTTGTGATTAAGGGGATCAATAGCTCGCACGCTACCGGTCCTGCGCCGAAGAACCGCGTTGTCCAGGCTACGCCTATTGTCACACCGACCGCGCAGGATGAACTGACGGATCAGGATAACTGGCCGGTGAGCAGTACGTTTTTTTTCAAAAATAATCTATACTACATTCAAAATAAGTCTTCAATTGACCAGGCTATGGCTTTCTATTCCGACTATCAGTTTAGCGATTTCAAGCTCTCGGTGCTCATTTCTGAGGTACAAGGGACGTTTAATAGCGCCGACTATTATGGTGTGGCCTTTCGTGCTTCTGGCGATCAGTCCCACTACTATCTCTTCGAGGTTTCGGCCTGGAGTGGTGGTCAGTATGGCCTGTTGCGCTACGATAGCGGTGGGCATTGGAGCACGTTGGGCGGAGGCTCGCTGGCGATGTTTCATTCTGCGGTCAGTTCGTCCAATCTGCTGGCGATCCAGGCGCAGGCCAACGTCTTTACCTTTACTATCAATGGTGTACAGGTCGGTTCTGCGATCCAGGATACCTCCAGTGGGACCCTGACCTCCGGTGAGATCGCGCTGGTCGTCGAGGAGCAGAATACTGAGGCGACTTTCTCAAAGTTTTTTATTTCGCAGCTTTAAGCTGGCGCGTTGATTCTCTTGTTCATAGTGCTCTGTTACGCTTCCTGTGAGGCCCCAGTCAAGGGGTTGCACCCCTTGCATCCCTGCTGCCGTCAATCGAAGATTGACAGAGCAATAGGCATGAGGTTAGCAGAGAGGAACTCTCTGCACTCCTGTTTCACTTCATGTCTATGTCGGGCGACATCGCCCCACCCCAAAGAGTAAAAGATGCATCGCTGCATCTGAAATAGGGACTTCGCTGAGGCGAAGTCCCTATGAAAAAGCTGTATCTTTAGCCGAGTGCCATGATGTTTGATGGTCGGTGTGGGAAAAGGACGTTGAGCAGGAGTGCAGCTTCGTCTTTGGTTTCGACATCGGGGAAGGAGTAGATGAGTTCTTCCAGGGTGCGATAGCCAAAGAGCAATTGCAGGAAGACCAGCGGTGGAAAAGAGGCGTCGGCCACGCCTGGCCACGCTGAGCGCGTCCAGTTCGCAATCGAGGTGAGGCGTCCCTGCTCAAAGACCAGGCGCAGACCACTGCGGTAAAAGTCCAATTTCAGGTCGCCGCTATATCCGGCTATGAGCGAAGTGCTCAGGCGTTGTTCGAGCACTGGCGTGATGTGGTGCAGGAAGCCCGCGAGGTCGGCGACGCGGATATACCAGGCATAGGGGCGCACCGGCTGCGTCGAGTAGAGCTTATCGAGCACAGTGAAGATGGCGCTCTGGGGAGGCGTATTGAAATAGATGCCGCTCAGTTCGCCGGCATCGGATGCGGTCGAGGTGTTTGATGCGTCGGCTCGCAATGTGCGTAGAAGCGATGGCAGAAGCGCAACGAGGTTGGTGGTAGGGGTAAAGGCAAGTCCCCAGAGGTGGAGATTGGCCTGCATGCGTGTGACCGGTGTTGCGACGTAGCCCCAGACCTTGTCGGCGCGATCGACTATCAGACGTGTGTGCCAGTGTTCACCCATGCGCGAGTTTTGCCAGTGTGTCAACTGGTAACGCCACCATGCCTCGTCTAGCTGAGCTACAATCATCTGCCCCTGGATCGATGTTTGATAGAGGGATTGAAGAACAGGAATATGCTCTGGTGTAGCATCGCGCAGTAGATAGGGTTCGCTCCGACCTGTGGCGAGTGCGGGGATGGCGTCGAGACTGACTGTGCGCCCGCCAGACAGTGGTAGGGCGTATTCATAGTCAAACTGGCGATAGAAATAGCCGATCCCGGTAATGGCCTGCACCAGGTCGCCTGCGGCCTGGCTGCGGGCGTGGAGTTCCTGGAAAAGCGCACGGACCAGACCGCGCTGGCGGTACTCGGTCGCAGTGGCGACGATTTCGGGTCGCCCGACGCGCAGTGGGATGCCTTCATAGTGCCAGGTGTGGTGCCAGTAGCAGGTGGAGGCCACAACCTGTCCTGTCTGGATATCCTCGACGAGCACAAAATCCTCTGGACCCATCAGCGGCGATTCGCCACTGCATAGCTCGTAGACCCAGTTGGCCAGATATTGGCGAAACGGAGCCTCGGTATTCGCCCGGAAGGTAGTACCGACGAGCTGCGCGATAGCATCGGCGTCCTCAGCGTGCGACCAGCGCAGGCGCAGGCCATTCCCCAGTTCGCGTGAACGCCCGGCTTGCCAGGGCGTATCTTTACTTTGCATGTTCGATCCTCTATCTTTCGAGGTTTACTATAGTAAATGCAGGGGAGGTCTGTCAAGCAAGTCAGGAGAGAGTAATGAGCGCGGATTGACAAGGTACGCTTAACACACTATACTGAGGTTGCTGAAAACATGCCAGCATCACCAATAAATTAAGAACTTCACCGTCATGTATCAGAGACTCTCTCGCACATGGCGGGCAAAGAGGAGGATATCTTAGTTATGACCTATGTAATTACCCAGCCATGCGTGGGTACAAAAGATGCTTCCTGTGTCGATGTTTGCCCGGTAGATTGTATTCATCCGACGCCAGGTGAGCCTGGTTATGATGACTACGATCAGCTATTTATCAATCCCGATGAGTGTATCGACTGTGGTGCTTGTGAGCCAGCCTGTCCGGTGACGGCTATCTTTGAAGAATCGGCGGTTCCTGACGACTGGCAGCAGTACGTTAAGAAAAATGTTGATTTCTTCAAAAAGAGTTAAATAGTCCTTGACCCGACCTGACCCGCGCCGAGTCTCTTCCTGGTATGCGAGCCGTCTGCTTTCCTACCAGGGAACTCGGGCAAGTTGCGCAGATTCTATCTTGTAAAGATTCATTCTCTCTGTGGTAGTATACAGGTACGCGCAGAGTGTTCACGCTATTCGAGGGAGCGAGCTTCCTATGCCTATTACACGGCGCAGACGCGCAAATCCACCAGATCAACCCGAAAACAACAACCATCATCAAGCGGGTGATCAGATCGAAGGTGCAGTGGAGCAGCCGCTTCAGATGGAGTCCGCTCCCGCTTCACCGATAATTGAGCCTGTTGATGTCAGTGAAAAGCAGCCTAGCGAAGAGTTGCCTTTAGACGCAACTGTGACTCCGTTTGCATTGGATGGCCAGGATGAGAGCGATCCTGCCAGATCTGCCGAGCAGGGAGGGATACCGCTGACGCCTCAGTTGGGGGCTACGAACGGTGATCGTCAGGGAGCGGAATATACGCCTACGATTGAAGGTGGTCGACGTACCGCTCGTGGTGAGCTATTCCGTCGTCCGCCGCAGATGCCGCCGCCGCCGGTCCAGTCTTCGTTTGTCTCGTCGGCACCGTTGCAAGCGCCTACCCACGAGATCACGCTTCCGTTGGGAAATTTGCTCCATCTGGCCTACAATCCGGGCTATACCGGGTCTGAGGAGGCACGCAGTACGCTGCTTCACAGTCTGAGTGAAGAGAGTAAAGCGGGTGGGCGTGCTCGTTGCTGGAATTGTGGCTCGCTGGCCATCGCCTACGATCGCTGGAACACGCGGAGCCGGTCTTTTGGCGAGGTAGGGATTGCCTTCTGTGAAATCTGCGGCGTATGGAGTGTTATGTAAAACGTACAGAGTGCGTGCTGAAGCTGCTCAGGTAGCCTGCTCGCACTTTTGCTAGAATAAAAATTCATTTCTTCTCCGCAGAGTAGTCATACCGCCTCTCTGTTGTACACTGTAGGCAGGACTATTAATTGTGTTTCGCTAAGATTTGGCTTTTTGCCAGGGAGAAGATTTTATGACCCAGGTTCAGCGGGAAGTAGCTGCGTTTCATTGCCCGCGTTGTGGTGGTCTGATGCACAGACCTGCCGGTGGCACGCTTTACTGGCATGTTGACAATAATCACCCGCGTTGCGATATTACCAATATCCTGGCAAGTATTCTAGAAGTCCAGGCTAGCCAACCATCCGAGCCTCCTCTACCAGCGCCCAAGCGGTCACGCTCGAAATAGATGTAGATGTCCATTCGGTATCTCCTGGCTCTTCCTCGATGGATAGTGAGTAGGTGTGGGTAGAGGAAGCCAGGGTTGTGTACTGGATATAAACCCATCGGTTCTTCTGGAATATTTTTCTTGCTTACCGCTGTTCTATAGTGTGTAGGGCCAATCGACGCATACCTTGAACGAAAAATACAACCACTTTGACGCGCTCAACGTATATTACGGTGTAATCATCCATTGGTCACGTTGAAATGGTTTGTTTCTCCCGGCCTGTGCTTGAGAGAAGAGTTGTATCGTGAGGATCAACCACTATGTTTAATCCAAGAAATAACGGTCCTTTCGGAGGACGACAGAATAACGGATCTACCTATCAATACCAGACGCTTCCCTATGGGGTGGCGGGGACGCAGACACACGCTGGCGGCCTGGTCAGTAAAGTGATGGCTCTGATGGCCACCTCTTTTCTGGTGGCTACAGTCGGAGCGTTTATCGGCGTTAGTCTGGGCGTTGGCATGGGCGGCTGGCTGGTCGCGGTTATCGGCGGCTTTATAGTACTGCTGCTGCTGCGCCTTATGATCAATACGCCGGGACTTAATCTCTTCCTGCTCTTCCTCTTCACCTTCCTGGAAGGGTTGGGACTGGCTCCCCTCTTGTCTGCTTACCTGATGAGCGGGCTGGGCAATATACTGGGCGAGGCTTTTCTGATTACCGCGGGTACCTCTGTGGGTCTGGCAATTTATGCCTGGACCACCAAGCGCAGCTTTGATCGCATTGGCGACTACCTGTTCTTTGGTGTGATCCTGCTGATTGTCGCGGGGATCATTCAGATCTTTTTCCACAGTCCAATCTTCGCGCTGATCGTCGCAGTCTTTGGTGTGGCCATCTTCTGCGGCTATATTCTCTACTATGTGCAGCGAGCCAAATACATCGCCGACACGGTGCCGAATG
>DAOTTJ010000208.1:0-5257 GCA_034437695.1 Ktedonobacteraceae bacterium | reverse complement strand
TGCTAGTTGGGCTAGCCCAATCTCTACACCTGCCATTCGCACTTTTGTGTGGGGAGGACGAAACCCCAAGCGTGTACTGTCGCGCTTCGATGGACCAGCAGAGATGCAAGGGGTGCAACCCCTTGACTGGGGTCTGGGGCCGCGCCCCATCCTTCCTCCCCCCTCTGCTTCGCCGGAGGCGACGCATCTGAGGAAGCGTGACAGAGCACAATGGGTGGGGAGGACGAAGCCCCAGGCTTTCGTCCAAAAGAGCGATTTATCACAGTACAGAAACTCGAAATATGCTATACTGCGGAATGGATACTTCTCTTCTACTGGGAAGCAAGCGAGCTATTACTTTTGAATCAAAGGGAGCGGAAGTATGCCGAATGAAAAAGAAAATGTATACAAAAAAGAGAGCAATCCTTTGCAAACGGTCATGATAGTTGAAGACGATGCTCATATAGGGGCCTTTCTGGTCGAGGCGATTACTCAGGAAACTTCTTATCATGCGATCCTGGTCCCGAATGGTGTTGAAGCTCTCAACGCAGTCAAAAATGTCAAACCAAACCTTTTAATCCTGGATTACCATCTGCCAGGGATCAATGGCCTCGACCTTTACGACCAGATCCACGCTATGCCGGATCTCGTTGAAGTACCCGCTCTTATGATGAGTGCTCGTTTGCCGCGCCAGGAGTTAGAGCGCAGGAGTATTACGGGTATTCATAAACCATTTGATCTGGACGATTTCTTGCGGACTATCAGGATGTTCCTGGAGTAGCTCCACGCAAAAGACCGACTTGTAGGAGCAGCAAAATGTGTAGAAACCGTGGGCAGGCTCTGGTTTTCTCTCTTCAAGTGTGCTAGTATGATGCGCAGTTGAGCTGTAGTAACTCTCTTACTTCGCAGCTTTTTCTGATTCGGGCGATCACACGGAATAAGGAGAAAAGGCGCTTTGGTAACACACGATCGACGTTATGTGATTATTGGAAATGGGATTGCCGGCACATCTGCTGCCGAGGTTTTGCGCAAAAACGATCCAAATTGCAGCATACATTTGCTGACAAACGAACCCTACCCTCTTTATAACCGCGTTTCACTCCCACGCTTCCTCCAGGGAGTGATCGTTGAACAAAAAGTGATGATCCGCGATTTTGCCTGGCACGAGCAGCGCAATATACAATTGCTCACTGAGACTCTAGTCACTGAGATTAATACCGATGAACGTGTGGTTGTGACGCAAAGTGGTTTACGCCTGCCCTACGACGCTCTCCTGGTGGCTACTGGTGGTTGGGCTAATCCGCTGCGCGTGCCGGGCGCTGAAGACTGCAAACATATTTATAACTTTGTGACGCTCGACGATACAAAAACTATTATTCAACGCATGCAAGAGTCGCATACTGCTGTTGCCTTTGGCGGTAGCTTTATTGCTTACGAACTCTGCGATGGCTTCGCGGTACGCAAACTCGCGACTACCTGGATCATGCGCGGCCCTTACTGGCTGCGTAGCTCGCTCGATCCCGAAGGCGGCGAAGTCATCGATAATATTGCCAGGAAGTTCGGAGTGAACGTCATTCATGGCGATGAGATTGCAGAGGTTGTCGCCCGCGATGGCGTGCCAGCCTATGTGAAAACGAAAAAAGGCCGCGAAATTCAGGCAGATCTGATCGGAGTTGGTCTTGGTATTACGCTCAATACGAGTATTGTGGCTGATACGCCGATAAAAGTGCAGCATGGTATCGTTGTCGACAAATATATGGAGTCCGATGTACCGGGTGTATTTGCGGCGGGGGATGTTGCGCACTTCCACGATGTTCATTCCGATAGGTACCATACGATGGGTACATGGGATAATGCTACGGGGCATGGTCGGATTGCCGGCGCGAATATGGCCGGAGATCGTCAGGTCTATCTTGATGTGCCGACCTATACGAGTCCCTTGTTTGATGTCAATATCGCAGTCGTCGGGACCGCTGAGTCCGAGAACCCTGCACTTGAGACGATTGCCCGCCGCGAGCCAGGTGAAAAGGGCAATGAAAATTATCGCAAGCTTTTCTTCTTTGAAAAGAAGCTGGTTGGTGTGCTGATGATCGGTAGCCCTAAAGGACGCAAGAAGCTGATTGAGCTTGTAAAAAATCGTGATGTCTTCTCATCCCCTGCGGAGCGTGAGGCTTTGTTGACGCTCAAATAGACAGATCCATTTTTCTTGATCCTATGTTACTCTCTGGCTATTTTCTTGACTGATGAACGCTGGTAGAGTAACGTAGTATCAGCAAAGCATCACACAGGGACAGCCATTGTCCCACAGTTCCCACATTTTAGCTGGGGAGCTGAGAACGTGGGAGACCTATAGGACCCTCGGGGTTCTCTTGCAAGGTGTTCTGTACATGCCAGAATCAGGAGAGGGTTTGTGGCAAAACTGTGTATTTCTTGTGGGCAGCCTCTACTCAAAGATGATGCTCGTTTCTGTAATGAATGCGGCCAAGCGCAAAATCCATCACCGGGTCCGGTAGAGTCTTCGGCGATCAAAGTGAAACTACCGCCGCGTGAGTTTTTTCGTGCTGAAGTTCCCTCTGCCTGGCAAGAAAAAAGTGCGTCCGAGCCTGCGCTACGGTTGCAGCCCCTTTCCGGGCCAGCCGCGGCTCACCCCGCACATCCAATCGAACCAGCAGCAAATGCGGTCTCCGCTTCTGCTCACTTCGCTGCGCCAGATCTTTCAGACGATGCCGCTCTGCCGTCGCCTGCTTCGGTTGAGCAGGTCTCAACAATGGTTCTTCCTGGCTGGCAAGATGAACTGGCCCGGTATCGCCAGGATCTCTCTGACTCTACCCCGCCCACTTTACCCGCAAAAGTGCCAGAACCGACCTTCCCGCCGAGCAGTAGTCGGCCGGTCGCCAGGTCGGGTATGCCGCCCCAACGTCAGAAGAGGCCAATAAGCGAGTCTCTGCATGACCCGATGGCTGGTGCTTCCGTGGAACAGAAGGCACGCCCAAAAGCGGCTGAGCCGGCTCCCGCCGTCCGTCCGCCTCAGGTCTCTGCTGAACAAAATGCCTCTGGCCCAGCCGCGGCCATCGGTCTCAATCCTTTGCCGCAGTTGCCCTTTGAGACCGATGAAGAGTCGGTCAGACCAATGGCTGATCTGGATACTGTCCTCTGGCAGACCGTTAGCAAGCCACTTTCTCCTGTGTCGGACTTCGATGGTGACCATGTGGTTGGAACCGATGCCAGTCTGGCAGGTTTGGCGCAGACCTCTGTTGCCGCAGAGCTTGATGTCGAAGATCTGCCGACAACGCCGCTGGCTGTGCCTGAGATGATCCGCAATCGCTCAGGTGTGGCTGGCGAGCGCCCTTCTACGCCCGCGTCCATTGCCCGGAACACTCTGCCCGCCGCGCCAGACCATATAGAGAACCAGCCAACCATGCCTATGGTGCTCGATGGGGGACTTCGTTCACCCCTTTCACCCATTCCAGCCGGCCCGGACCGCCAGCCACCGCCTCGTGCCGGTCACGCGCCCGTGGGGGTGGTGCAACATCCTATCACGCCTCCACCAATCCTGCCTGCTCCCGGCTCGGGACCTGCGCCGTTTGCACAACCCGCCAATCCAGTGCAACGACCAGGACCGGCTTTTGATCCGGGGAACTGGTCTCCTGCCCGTGAGCCGATGAGCCTTTCGGGCCTACTGCATCAGACTCCTCCACCGACTTTGCCGTATGGTCCACCTTTACTGTCAAGTAATGCGCCATTCAAACCTCCTGCCGCCACAGTGCCAGATGCACCTCCAACCGCGGAAGCAGCTCAACTAACAGCGGTGCCTGCCTCCGCCTCGCCAACAGAGAAGCCACGCACTAAAAAGGGACCCGGCCGTCTGGTGGCAGGGATCTTGTTATTTCTACTGCTAGCAGGCGGCGGAGCCTGGTATATACTCTTTCAGCACCCACTGACTAATTCACTGGTCAATCCCTATCAATCGTACCAGAACAATCTCCTGGGGTTCGGCCTGCACTATCCTCTGGGTTGGACCGCCAGTGCCGACCAAGCCCATGCTAGCGTGCATTTCACCGATAGTACTCAGACCGGTCAGGCTAACCTTATTGTGGCTCCTGCCAATGGTCAGGCGCTCACACACTATTTTACTGCCGAGCTTGCCAGCATGGGTGTTACTGCTCAGAAAAATGAACCGGGTATCTTTTTTGCCCAGACTACCTGGAGTCAGGTGATGGGAAGTGTGACCCAAAATGGCGCTACCTACACTATCACACTCTATGTAACACAACACAGCAACCGCTTCTATACCCTGACCTGCCAGTCTCCACCCGGCGCTTATAACCAGATGGAGCAAGCAGATTTTACCCTTATGCGACAAGGATTTCTCTTTCTCTAGACAGCAAGGCGTTTTTCAGGTACACGTACGCGCCTGAAAAACGCCTTCTACGTCTTTTATTTTTGCAAGGTAATCTCGTCCTACGACGGGGCTGTTCAATGCTCGATGTATAGTCACTCCCCCTATCCCAAAACCCTGGGTCGTGGGCGCAAGCCGTAGGCTTGAACAGAACTGGAAAACCCTTGTAAGGAGCCTGGTGTCTGCTAGGCGTCTCAGGCAGAGAATGGTATAATATGGGCGACACCGTCAGCTATCCCGCAGGGTTAACGTTTGCGGATCATGAAAAAGGAGGGCGCAGGGACAGCGTTAAGCACCTGACTGCGCAAAAGATACACAGATGGAAGATATTCGTTTCGAGCGACATTTTCGCACGCCTTATTCAGAGAGCTATTATATTATGCAGGGGAGCAATCTAAGCAATAGCCGCCTGGGTACCGTCGATATTCATTTCACTACTACAACCGTTCACGGGACACTTATCCTGGAGCGCGAATTAGAGGAAGCCGACTTGAGTAAGTTGATTGAGCAGATTGATGAGGATCTGGTCCTCTCAGCCGACATGCCTCGCGACGATTTTCTGGTTAGCGTCTACATCGGGAAGGATGTCGGTTTTTATAGCGACGAGTATTTTGCCGATGACAACGAGACCGACCTCGGGTTTAGCGAGGAAGACGAAGCGTAGATAGCCTAATCTTCAAGCAGGCCGCGCCGCATCGCGTATTTGACCAGCTCAGCGCGGCTATGCAAGTTTAGTTTATCCATGATATGCGTGCGATGGGTATCAACAGTTTTAGGGCTGATAACCAGCCGCTCGGCGATCTGGTTATTGGTGTGGCCTTCGGCTACAAGTTTAAGGATCTCGCGTTCACGCTCGGTTAAGCTGCTATAGCTATCTTT
>DAOTTJ010000207.1:0-11035 GCA_034437695.1 Ktedonobacteraceae bacterium | reverse complement strand
GGCTATAGCAGGTAGCAGGGCCAGAATTGAGGTAGTAGAGTGGCAGCCAGGATTAGCGACCAGTGTACTTCCTGCGATCTGCTCACGATAGCGCTCGCAAAGCCCATAGAGCGACGTTTCTAACAGGGCAGGTGCGGGGTGGGTGTGTTTGTACCACTGCTGGTAGGTGTCTGCGTTGTGCAGGCGGAAATCAGCCGAAAGATCCACTACTTTGATCTGTTGGGCCAGCAGTTCGACGACCGTTTCGGCTGCCGCCGCATGTGGCAGACAGACAAAGGCCAGGTCTGTCTGCTCTGGCTTCTCTGTAAGCACCAGACTTCCTACGCCCGCATCGCGATTGTTCACACCTGCGGAAAACTGCGGGAATACCTCGTCCAGTCGCTGTCCAGCCGCGCTACGTGCGGTGAGCGAGGTGACGATGAACTCTGGATGCTCCGCCAGCAGACGGAGCAGCTCCAGACCCGTATAACTCGTGACGTTCACAATTGAGACTGTAATCATCCATTACACCTTCCCATGTTGTTTTGTGGACGAAGGCGGGAATGGTGTTGAGTTACTAGTGGTCAGAGCTTTGTAAACCAGGTCTGTGACCACTGCTGAGACTCGCGAACCAAACAAAAAACCCTCATCCCAAATCGCCTACTCAATTGGGACGAGAGCTTGTTTTCTTTGCGAAAAACTCCCGTGGTACCACCCAGCTTGTCGTTCCCTTAGCGCGATGTTTCTTTGTCCAACATCGCGACAAAAGGTTGTGACCACTCATTGCGGTTCTCTACTGCCTGCATGGGAACCTGCCACCTGCCCTACTTGTCTCGTGTACGAAACTTTCTTCGGGCAGCCGCTCACGACGCGGTTCCAGGGAGGCCGGGTCCATCCGAACTTTCACCAATCATCGGATCGCTACTGGCCGCTCTCCCCGTACTATTTTCGATCAACGCGGGTCAGATTTATTTTTTTGTTGATTTTGCAGAGGATTCTTGTCCTCACTGGACTACAATCCTCCTAAATACTATAACATCCCTATCCCGAAAAATCTAGTGGTTTCTTCACATTGAGGGTTTTGTATTTCCCAGGGTTATTTCATGCTCGGTGTGTGGCCTCTTCCCCCTGAACAACGGGTCGGGTTGCGAGCCAGAGGCTTGTGGAGAAATACATAGCCTGTGTATTTCCAGGGTCGAACCAGGGTGGGGACAAAGACCGTAAGGGAACACACGTTTGCTCACCGCAACGACGCGCAAGGAGAAAACCAGATTTGCTACAATAGATACTGGCAGTTTTTTTATTGTTGATACAAAAAATCCCTCTCTGGCAAAAAGAAAGGATCTTTGGCAGTGCAAAAAGCCATTGCGATTGTAAGTGGTGGGCTGGACAGTGTAACTCTGGCGTATCTGCTGCGTGCTGAAGGCTACGAGCTTCATCTCCTCTCATTTGATTATGGACAACGTCACCGCAACGAACTGGCTTACGCTGAGGTTTGCGCTCAACGTTTACACGCCAGCTTCAGTCTGGTTGATCTGAGTAATCTGGGCAAGTTTTTAAAGGGTTCGGCCCTGACCGACGATATTCCTGTCCCCGATGGACACTACGCGGCTCCCTCGATGGCGATTACGGTTGTCCCCAATCGCAACGCGATCATGCTCACGGCGGCTTATGGTGTCGCCTGTGCCGAGGAGGCGCAGGTAGTGGCGCTCGGCGTTCACGCGGGCGATCATTTTATCTATCCCGACTGTCGCCCAGAGTTTATCGACTCGTTTAAACAGATGCAGAAACTGGCTCTAGAGGGCTTCGGCCACCCCAAACTCAGCCTGTACTCTCCTTTTCTCGCGTTGGGCAAACATCAGATTGTCACGCTGGGTCAGGCCCTGGGTGTGCCTTTTGCCGATACATGGAGCTGTTATAAAGGCGGGACCAGCCATTGTGGGACGTGTGGGACGTGTAACGAACGCAAGGAGGCGTTTGTGTTGGCTGGCGTTGTTGACCCGACCGTGTACGAGCACTAAGCCACTCAAGCAAAGATTTCAAGTGCAGCAAGGCGGTTTTCAGGTGCATAGAATGCGTCTGAAAACCGCCTTGCTGCACTTTTTACTCTGAGGTGGGTGGTTTCGCCCTATGAACAAAGCAGGGCCGAAAAATCTTACGGGTGGCATAGCTTCTTTCCTGGTGAGGTCTTTACTCGCCAGGAATAGTCGAGTATTCGGGCTTCCCACTAAAAGCATAGAGATTTTCAGTTTTAATGAAATCCAGCTCGGCCTCGACGAAGCGCTGGAGCAGGGCGATGGTTTGCGTGTGCGAGACGGACGCACCCGCCTGTTTGGCGACAAAACGAGCACGCCAATGGTCGGTTGTAAAGGTTTCGGGCATGCCATCTGGCCAGACGCGAGCGCCGCGGTTGGTGATGGCTTTCAGCACCAGGTCGTGCTCTCCGAGGTGTTGAAGCGCTGCGCCCAACTGGTCGGGACTGCCCTGATTCCAATCGAGGTATACATCGACGCCGACCAGGGTTTTGGGTTCACTGGTGTGTGTGAGCGCTTTTCTGGCCACGCTCTCCTTGCGTTCGGTGGCGTATTTGACCGTTTTGAGTTGTGTGGGGGACTGTCCGAGACGTGCGATCACCGCCCGTGCAAATTCTTTCGTGCCGACTTTTTGTTTGCTCACACCCTCGACGTAGATATCGTAGGTGTGGATGCCGTCTTCGATTGTGCGCAGCCAGGCATTGTGGACGCGTTCGGCCACCTCGGGCTGACCGATATGGACAAGCATGAGTACAGCGCCCAGCAGCAGTCCAGAGGGATTGGCCAGGTCTTGTCCGGCGCGGCGCGGTGCAGAGCCATGAATCGCTTCAAACATTGCGCAGGAATCGCCAATATTGGCCGAGCCAGCCAGGCCGACCGAACCGGCGATCTGAGCTGAAACGTCGGAGAGTATATCACCGTACAGATTGGGCATTACCAGTACATCGAAGGCCTCAGGTGTATCGGCCAGCTTGGCTGCGCCGATGTCCACGATCCAGGTTTCGTTGGCGATATCGGGGTATTCGGTGGCCACTTCGTCAAATATTTTGTGGAACAGGCCATCGGTCTGCTTCATAATATTATCCTTCATAAAGCAGGTGACCTTTTGGCGTTTGTTGGCGCGGGCGTATTCGAAGGCATAGCGAACTATCTTTTCGCTTCCTGGACGGCTGATCAGCTTCAGGCTCTCATACATGTCCTGCGTCTGACGATACTCAATCCCGCTATAGAGGTCTTCTTCGTTCTCGCGAATAATGACCACGTCCATCGTGGGGTGTTTGGTATCGACGAATGGATAATAAGAGACGCAGGGGCGCACATTGGCGTAGAGGCCGAAGGCTGTGCGTGTCGTCACATTCAGGCTTTTATACCCCCCACCTTGTGGAGTCGTGATTGGGGCTTTCAGAAAGACGCGTGTGCGGCGCAGCGATTCCCAGGACTCGGGTGAGATCCCGGCGCTGATGCCTTTGAGGTAGACCTTCTCGCCAACTTCGATCTCTTCAACCGTGATCTGAGCACCAGCAGCATTGATGATGTCGAGTGTCGCGGTCATAATCTCGGGTCCAATGCCATCCCCATAAGCTACAGTAACAGGTACGTTGTTTGCCATAGAAAACACCTTTATTGGTTCTTAATTTGATAAGAATACGACTCTCAGTCTTTTATCGTGGTTTCAGTGTAGCATAGCAAGCAAGTAGAGACAAGTTGAATTGTATCGTTACAGCATTTCCATATCGTGTCGCGGGTGCTTCATGTAGCCATTGAAGGAGAAGAGAGTGGGGAGTGACTGGAGTCGCTCCCCACTCTCCCTGAAGAGTGCAGTGCCACAGGCGTAGAGTACAACCTCTATGCCTGGTCAGAGTATGGTAGAGATCAGGCTTTTTCACCCGTCGTCGGATTGAGGATCAGCTTGCCGTCTCTGGCATCGCTGAAGTCAAACATAGTGTTGAGTGGTCCTGATAGGGCGTCGAAAGAGTTATTGCCGATTCGTCCGAGTTTCCAGTTATCCTCAATAAAGTGGATGATCGAGGACTGGTCGGTAGTCGAATGGTCGACGAAATTTTTCTTGGAATAGGGCGAGATCACCAGGAGTGGCAGGCGTGGACCATAGCCGCAGCGACCCATTGTGGCGCTAGTTTTGGCAACGCCGCAGGCACCGGGGTCGGTCAGGGCATCGTTTGCCGTGTTGGACTGACTGATAATCGGACCCATCACGTGGTCGTACCAGCCATCGGAGTCGTCATAGGCGACGACGACGGCGGTATTTTCCCAGAACTTCGAATTTTCCAGCTTATTGATCGTATTGACGAGCCAGGTCTGCTCGTCCAGTGGATCGGAGTAGCCGGCGTGTCCATCCTGATAGGCGGCGGCTTTCAGGAAGCTGACCGAAGGCAGATAGCCTTTATTGAAGGCTGTCCAGAAGGACGAGAGGTCATACTGGTGGTTGGCCTGGTCGGTCTGCCCGATCATCTCGGACGACGAAGGAGGCAGGTGATTGGGGTTCGAGGTTGACGCGTAGTACTGGAATGGCTCGTGGTGTGGGATATAGTCGGTGACGGCTGTGCCACCGATATTCTGGTGAGTTGCGCCACAGGTGATTGGAGCACCGGTAGCTGAGTTTGGCGTAAAGCCGCCCTCGAACCAGCCCCAGGTCACCTTCTGCGTGTTGAGCAGGTCGCCAACATTTTTGCCGGACATCGAGGCGGTGGTACCTTTAGCGGAACACGCGTCGTAGGCCGGGTCGATATCGTTGAGCAGGGTGCCATTGGCGGTCACCGGATAGCCAGGATAGCCAAAGGTGGCAGGCGTGGCTCCCTGAGTCTGACCCGAAACCAGGTTGATTGCTCCGGGACTCGATGGCCCGAAGGTGGTGCCGAAGGAATTATCGCTCATCGCGTAGTTCTGCGCGTAATTCCACAGACCAGTAACGGTATTGCCATCGTAATAGTCTAATACGGTGGTTTTATCGGTACACTTGCTCCCGCTGACCGACTGGACAAATTGATCCATCAGGCCGTGATCGAAGGCTTTCTGTTCGTCTGTATAGGCATGGTCCTGATCGCAGGTCAAAGCCTGCGAGCGATCCAGGCGCTGAGGATTGGCCAGGTTGGGATTATCTGTCAACAGGGCTGTGGTCAGACCATTGACCGAAGGGGTGCTGGATGACGCCTTGAATGAGGGTTCACCAGCTGTGTTGAGTGCCTTAGGATAGGTGCCAAAGTAGTGGTCAAAAGAAACGTTCTCATCGAATATAACCACAACGTGTTGAATTGGCGTAGTTGTTTTTGATTCTTGCGTGCTGGCCGTTGCACTGTTACCAATCGTACGTGCTGAGACCAGCGCAGTGCTGAATAGTACCAGGCCAAGAGATAAAAGAACCAGGAAGGCGCTGGAAATTTTGTGTTTTTTCACACATCTGCTCCTTTCACACATCTGAACGTTTTTGGGGTTCATAAAGAAGAATATTTGCCCATCTGAATTGGCTTTTGCACACTCTATACAGAATACTACAGGCCTAAGGTTAAATATAGGCTAAGTAGCTGTTAAAACTTTTCCTGCCTGTAGTTGCCAATGCTCTCCACCAAAGCGTTGCATAAACCAGCGGTCGTGTGAGATAACCAGGACCGGACCAGGAAATGTGAGGATAGCAGCCTCGAATGCTTCCAGTACATCCAGGCTGATGTAGTTGGTCGGTTCGTCCAGAAGGAGTATATTGGGGGCCTGTGCCATCAGACACGCAATCTCCAGTTTGCGTTGCTGTCCCAGGCTGAGCTGTTTCACTAGTTTATATATGTCTTCCAGGCGAAACAGCCCATAGCCGATCAAACGACCGGTAAGCTCGCCTTCGGTGCCGACCTGGTGATAGCGGTAGGTTTCCAGAACCGTTTTGTGCGGATCAAGGTCTGTGGGGTCCTGCGGCAGGTAGCCAATCCGTGCGCCCGGTGCAAGCTGGATCGTGCCGCTGTCGGCTTGCTCTTCGCCTGTTATCAGTTTGAGCAGTGTGGATTTGCCCGCGCCATTCGGACCGGTCAGCACGACGCGTGTCTCTGGTCTTAGTAGCACGGTGACCTCGTTCAGGATTTGCTGCTGCCCCCAGCGTTTGGAGACTGCCTGGATGCTCAGGACTTCGTTGGATGCGATTGCTTGACCTTGAAATTGCGAGGTGACGCGCAGGATCTCTGGTGGCCTGGGGATCGGATTGGCCTCAATGCGTGCCAGTTGCATCTCGGCGTTTTTAGTCAGACGCGATTGGGTATGTTGAACGCTCTGTTCAAAGTAGTGTTTACTAAATCTATCGTTGTCGCGTGGGGCGTGATAGTTACGTCTGGCTATGCTGGCAGCGTCTTTCACCCGTTTGCGTAGCTCGCTGAGTTCTTCCTGCTGCTGTGCGTACTCTTCTTCCCACTTGCGGCGTTCAACTACTCTGGCCGCCACGTAGGCGTCGTAGTTGCCTGTATATTCCTTGAGTTGGTGTTCGTGCTCGTCGATCTCGCAGATACGGTTGACTGCACGGTTCAAGAATTGGCGATCGTGTGAGACAATCAACATCCCACCGCGATAGGCGTTCAGGTAGCGTTCCAGCCATTCCAGATTTGCCACGTCGAGGTGGTTGGTTGGCTCATCGAGCAACAACAGGTCTGGTGCACGTAAGAGTAGCGTGGCAAGCCCTAGACGGGCGCGTTCGCCCCCCGAGAGCGTCTGCACCTCGCGCTCACGCGGGAGATAGTCGAGGCGCAAACCTGCTAGAATCGCATCGATGCGATAGTCTAGCTCGTAGCCGCCGGCATCCTGGAAGCGTGCGGTAATATGGCTATAGTCTTCCAGGATGGTTGGGAGTTGCCCGACGTTGGCGGGATCGCTCAGCGCGACCTCAAGTCTGTGCATCTGGTCCTCAAGCTGACGCAGATGGCCGACCGCTTCTAGAAGCAGGTCGTGGATTGTATGTCCATAAAAGTCTGGGGTGCTTTGTGGTAGGTAGCCGGTTTCAATCGAGGGTGCATAGCTAAATGAGCCGCTATCAGCCTCTTCCAGACCAGTAAGAATGCGCAATAGTGTTGACTTGCCTGCGCCATTTGGTCCAACCAGTCCTATGTGGTCGCCGGCATTTATTACCAGGTGAATCGAGTGCAAAACCTGGCTGGCTCCATACGCTTTTGTCAGATTGTTAATGCGTAAAAGCATAGAGTACCTCGCGCTTTATGTAAAGGTATGATGCCGTATAGGGTGTAGCGGAAGGGTGGAGCAGAGAAAGCAGACAGCTTGAGGAAAAACAGTAAGCGCAGGCTGCATTGCTTCCAGGAGAAACTTGAGGTCACCCAACTGAAATAGACACACCATACGGCAGTACAATAAGAGAAGCGCAATGGAACAAAAAGCTTGCTCGCTGAGTACAGCGGCTCATAGTACAGTACTGGAGCCTGTGTACCCGGTTTTACATTGCGTCGTTTACTGCCGGAATGGGGCGATTTTCAATGGACTGTTCTCCCTGGTCTTTCTTCTATACAAAAAATGTGCCTAGCGATTACTCAACCAGTATAGCCAGATTCAGCCACAAAGTCAAATCATTGATAGACCCAGACCAGGGTTTCTCAAAAGATGGCCAGGAGCAGGAGAGCAGAGGGCTGCTGTCCTCCGCCCTCCTCCTCTTTTCCTGGCCGCCTAAGGCGGCAAAAAGACGTTTGAGAAACGCCGAGATCCTAAAAATGCTCACCCTGAGGATTACACCAGGAGTTTTTTTATGGTATAGTTAGAGGAAGAAGTCATTGTTTTCCCGAAGAAGCTTCTGGGTAGGTGTCCGGGACCATTCTTCAGGAGGTTCTTGATGAACTTATTCGAGAAACAATCTCAACTCAACCAGCTCTTTACCCAGAGTCCAGTCAATGCTGCCTACCTCGCAGGCTCTCTTTCCAATCGCACCTCCTTTGGTCATATGACCGGCGTAGATGTTGCCATCTTGTTGATGGAGCAGATCAAATCGGATCAGTTTCTAGACTACCAGCTCTACTTTTTTAGTGAACTGGCCCGCCGGTTAGAGTCGGACAGTATTGATGTAATGATTTTAAATCAGGCATCGCTCCTGCTCAAACTACAAGTGATTCGCTCTGGACAGATTTTGTTTAGTCGAGATGAAAAATCGCGTGTCTCTTTTGAAACAAAGGCAGTCATGGCTTATCTGGACTTTAAGAAGTTCGACGAGGTTCAGAACCAGGCCTTGAGTCGTCGTCTGGCGGGTCAGGGGTTGCCGGTCGATAGGGATCTGTTGACGCGCCACCTGACCTTGTTGCGCGAGTCGGTGGCCATTTTGCGCGAACTGGGGAAATCGCCGCGTGAAGAGTTTATAACTGATTTCCGCATGTACGGGTTGGCCGAGCGCTACCTACAAAGCGCGATCGAGTCCTGTCTTCACCTCTGCGCCATTCTCGTAGCCGTGCTTGGTCTGCGCAAGCCAGAGGGCTTTCACGAATTGTTGAGCATCATTGCGTCACAGCAGATCATCCCCCGTCAGCTAGCCTATCGTCTGGAACTTCTGATTGACCTGCGTGAGGCGCTGGTTCACGAGCCGGGTTCGCTCGACCATGAACTGCTCTACGAACATATTCGGCAGCGCATCGATGATCTGGATACGTTTGCCAGCACCGTTGAGGAGCGCCAGATGAATTAAAACAAGAGACTTGCGTCCACATCGGTTTTGGACTACAATCTGGCTATGTACAGCAATAATGACGACGACGAATCCGTCACTTCAGATGAAATTGGTAGCGATGAGCTGCTGGCCGCCGATGAATTGCGCCTGCCAGAAAGCGCGAGTGTACTGGTACGTTTGCATGCCCTGCGTGCCTGGCTCAATCGTCGCTACGAAGAAGCCACGTCGGGTGTGGGAATGGCCGCGCTTGATCTACAAGAAACGATGCGCGAACTTGAGAACGAGACCCGAACGCGGCGTAGAGCGGCACAGAGCGAACTCCTGGTTCAGGGTGTACAGCGTCGCCTTGCGTCCGCTCAACAGAGTTTAAGCGCCTACGACGAGGCGCGTCTCCTGCTCGAAGACTGCGTGGCGCATACAACCACGGGCGAGCGTCTGCTGGTTGAATACTATCTCTCATTAGAAGAACTCATCCAGGCCTCACAGCTACCCACAACCTCGCCCTGGCTGGCGGCTATGGTCGATGTCTTGCGCCGCGTCGAACAGGTCGGAACTCCTGGCGACGACGAGGCGTAGCGCCTGCCTATATAGCATATTTATCTATGTATTTACGGATGGAGGGGGACTCATGTCTAATGCTAAGCAGCACATTACCCTGTTGATCTCCTGTCCCGATCGCTCGGGGATTGTCGCGGCTGTTTCGCAATTTATTTTCGTACACGACGGCAATATTCTGGAATCAGACCAGTATTCGACCAATAAAGAGAAATGTACCTTTTTCATGCGCATAAGTTTCGCCGAAGAAGGTTTTGCGCTGGCCCCACAAGAGCTGAGCGCGGCCTTTAGCGCGGTGGCCGAACAATTTCGTATGCAGTGGAGCGTCTCCTACTCGCGTCAACGCAAGCGCGTGGGCATTCTGGTTTCAAAGCTGGACCACTGTGTGACCGATCTCCTGTGGCGCTGGAAGAGTGGCGAACTGGCAATGGATATTCCTTTTATTCTCAGCAATCATCCAGACCTTGCGGAGCTGGCCGCGATGTACCACGTGCCATATTACCATTTCCCGATTCGCAAGGAACACCGCCTGGTCGATCAGCAAGCCATGCTTGAGTTTATGCGCGAGAGGGTCGATTTTCTCATCCTTGCTCGATATATGCAGATTCTAGAGCCGCAGGTAGTGCAGGCGTACCCCAACCGGATTATCAATATCCACCATAGTTTTCTGCCTGCCTTTGTCGGGGCCAACCCCTACCACCGCGCCTTCGAGCGCGGCGTCAAGCTGATCGGAGCCACCGCACACTATGTCACCGAAAACCTGGATGAAGGACCGATCATTGCGCAGGATGTCATCCACTGCAACCATCGCGATACCGCCGACGATCTGGTTCGCAAAGGACGCGATGTGGAGAGACGTGTCCTGGCCGAGGCTGTGCGTCAACATACGGAGGATCGCGTGCTGGTCTACGAAAATAAGACGATTGTCTTTTGAACGCTGGGTAGGCGCATTAGCATAGCAAGCGGCGCACCCTTTCTGTCCTGCGACAGGAAAGGTGCGCCGCTTGCCAGTGAAAGGTAAACTCGATAAACAAGGGAGGTAGGTTGTATGCGATTTACTTACAAACGTTTAAGGTTGGCCGTGATGTTCTGAGGCCTCCAGGCGTTCGCGCATTTGGTCAAACGTTGTGCCATCGATTTCTCCCCGTGCATACCTCTGTTGCAAGATCTGTAGCGCGGTGAGCGGCGGTGGGCCGAATGGACCACGCTGGTGGGGCGGTGGTCCCGGCGGATATCGGAATGATCCCCATCTGCGCCCCCCGACAAACATGCGTACCAGCGAACTGATCAGCAGAAGCAGAAGCAACCACCAGAGGATGTTGCCAAGCAATCCGAACAGCAAGCCTGGTCCACCATGTACCCAGAACATTTTTCGTGCCTCTTTCTTTATAGAGCAAGCTTTTCTCTACCATACATAGGGTATATATGCACTTCAGGTCCGTCTAGCCAGTAACGTCTGAGCCATCACCGCTTGCTACTCCCGTCTCTATAAGTCGCTTGAGCGCTCTCTGACTTGACTGTCTTAATCATAACCCGCATTTAGCAAAAAACCGGCAAAGGTTTGTAAAATTTCTATCAAATAGACTAATTTGCAGGTTCACCTGCGGTAATAAAGATTTACTAGTATCTATGTTATAGTATCAACAAACTGAGCCAGGTATTGCATCGCCATATTTTTTGTGTATTTCGTGAAGCAATAACCATACAAAAGAGGGTCTGCTCCAACGGGGTAGCAGGTCCCTTCTTGTATTGCGAGGCAGTGAGATTAGTTTGTTGTATTCCTCGTGTGTCCCGATCCAGAACCATTCTATTGCATTGCCATTCA
>DAOTTJ010000206.1:0-15626 GCA_034437695.1 Ktedonobacteraceae bacterium | reverse complement strand
ATCATAATAGTGATTCTAAACAGATTCTAAACGCTAAAGTAGAGCGTAAGTCCTAAAGATCCTCCCACCTCTTTTTCTGCATATATGCCTCTTGATACACCTTGATACAAATGGTACCACAATGAAAAGTACTGGAGCAATGCACTGAGGGCTTGCTGCCTGGAGAAAATACCTGTTCTTCATACAGGGAATGGGAAACATCGATATGTAACTGAGGAGCGATAAGCGCTCTCAGAAAAAAAATATCCTTCGCGAGAGCGTAATTATTATGCTCTCGCGAAGAATCGACAAACCATACCGCCGAGGCCGATACGTTCTCAATGGCTTGCCATCCTCAACCCTCCATCCAGCCTGATCACTTCGCCATTCAGCATGACGTTCTCAAGGATATGCTTTGCCAGCGCCGCGTATTCGTCGGGACGGCCCAGGCGCGATGGAAAAGGTATCTGCTGACTGAGCGAGGCCAACGCCGTTTCAGATAATCCCGTCAGCAGGGGCGTGTCAAGTGTACCTGGAGCAATCGTCATGACGCGAATGCCGTAACGTGCTACTTCGCGGGCAAGCGGCAAGGTCATCCCTACGATCCCACCCTTCGACGCCGCGTAGGCCGCCTGCCCAACCTGTCCGTCAAAGGCGGCGATAGATGCGGTGTTGAGCACTACTCCTCGCTCACCATCCAGTCCCGGCTCGTTCTCGATCATGCTGGCTACCGCCAGACGCGTGGCGTTAAAGGTCCCAATCAGGTTGATGGCTATCACTTTTTGAAAGGCGGCCAGACTATGTACACCGCTTTTACCTATGACCTTCTGGGCGGGACCAATCCCCGCACAGTTAAGCAAAATATGTAGTGCTCCACACTTCTCAAGTACTCCCCCGATCGCTGCCTGCACCTCTTCTTCGCTGGTTACATCGGTCTGCACAAAAAACACGCTCGCACCTTTCGCGCTTAGTTCAACAACTAGATCCTCACCTCCCGCTCTATTCAGGTCAGCAATCACTACTTTCGCGCCATTCTCGACCAGCATACGCACACAGGCCGCGCCCAGACCCGAGGCTCCGCCCGTAACCAGAACCCCTTTGTCCGCTAATTTCATACTTCTTCCCTTTCATAACCCAGAACTCCACCAGGGTCCTCTTTTTCTCACCGACTGGGCAGAAGGTCGATGCCCCGGCTGGCGCACTGGCAATACGTTTTCTTTCTATTCTACAACAAGGCATCAGCCCTTCTTCTCAGACCACACAAGATGCATTTCACTAGATAGGCTACTCCCTTAGCCCAAAAGTCTGACAGCATACGCATTGTAAAAAAATTCCTATCCAAGCGTGGCATAGTCAGTACGCAGCACACTGGAAGCAAAAGAGTTGATTTTATCTGAAATAAAAAAGATTGGAAGCAGGCATGTTCTCTCTTAGCGTCTTTCCTGATATACTACCAACAATGCTAGAAAAGAAGGTCGCCACTGGGGTGCAAACATCTCCGGCGACTTCCGCCACTTTGCTTGGCTATCAAGAACAAATTGGCGTGGCACCCAGGATACAAGAAAGAACAGTTGCAGGCATGAGGAAGGATAAAATCAAACATTCACCAGACCCTGTTTCACCTGGCTCAGAGTTGCAGCCTCCCGATCTGATCTTACTTTACGAGCAGCACAAGCGCCCGATCCATAGCTATATCTACCGGCTGCTGGGAAGCCAGGAGGATGCTGACGATCTGACACAGGAGGTCTTTATGCGAGCCTTTGTCTCGTGGGACGAACTCTATGACCATAAAAACCTCTCACCGTGGCTCTACCGCATCGCCACTAATCTCTGTGTCGATCTACTGCGCCGACGAAAACGCATAGCCTGGTGGCCCTTAGCACGTCGACGTGCGCCAGACTCTCCCTTTGAAAATGGGTCCGAGGAAGAAGCTTCTTATCTGCCTTCCGATACAGGCGGCATCCCTGAAGTCTTTGAACGCGATCATATCCGCCTGGCTCTGGCTAATATGCCCGAAGACTACGCGATTGTACTGGTACTAAATGCCGCTCAAGGCGTACCCTATCAAGATATTGCCCAGATCCTCGGGATCTCACCCAACGCAACCGCTACCCGTATTTCACGCGCTAAACGGATGTTCGCCGAACAGTACCAACGCCTGGGCGAAGAAAATATGCACAAACAGGAGAAGCAGGGATGAGCGATACACAGCTTCCACCGTTTCCTCCACCAGGCGCACAGGGTCCCCAGGTCTGCGAGGCAACACGTTTCTACATGGCTCTCATCGATGAACTCCCCTTTGAACAGGTGAGCGTCCTCTCTGCTCATATTCAGGGATGCCCGGCCTGCTCCGCCGAGTTCACTATGCTCCAACACACGACTCAACTGGTCGCTTCCCTACCAGCAAGCGTTCCATCCAGACACGTCGACGAGACAATTATGGCCGCGATACGCCAACAGAACACACGATCATCTATACAGTTGCATGCAGGCATTGGATTGCAGAACGAGGGCTTCGGCACGACGGAACCGCTGGTCCGCCGCCTACCCAGTCGCCGCAAACCCCACCGCAACAGATCGGTTGCACTGGTCCTGACTGCCGCGGCAGTCCTGCTGCTCGTGCTTGGCGTCCTGGTCTTGCGTAACGCGATCTTCCCCACGTCCAATTCACTCGCCTTTCACCTGCCCGGCAGCCTGACCTGGAACGGCTACGTCCTGCACTATACGCAGGATAAGACAGATATGCAGGGCAAAAACTACCAGGTCGAGATCTATCAAGATCTGAGTACTAACCAGATGCATATCGAGTCAAGTATGGAGGGTCAGTTCGATGTAGTCGTGGTCACAGACGCGCAGAATATGCTGGGCGAAGATATGATGCACCACGTCGCACAGACCGGTCAGGCCGTCTCGCCCTGGACTATCGATGGCTCGCTCTTTAATCTCGCACTCTTGAAACAGGGTCTGACTACCCACAGTATGACCTATCTGGGCCGGGAGACGTTCGCGGGCGCACAGGTGTATATGGTGCGCACTGCTTCCAACGCGGTTCTTCTGCTGGACAAAAACTATATGCCGGTCAACGTTCTACAAGATTCGACCGGCCCTGGGACTGGCACGCCACTCTACCATACGTTCGCTGTGATGCAGACCTCCCAGGTGTCCGATTCTATGTGGGATATGCAGCCCCCCACCAATTTTCACCTGGGCAAACTTCCCACCAAACCCTGATTGATCCGACAATTTGCCGCGCACACTCCTGACAGGATACAATAACCGGAGAGCCAACAGATGTTTCACACTCCAGGCACGTGCCTACAATGGTGTGGCACGCATGGCAGCGTTTAGCTTGTCTGAAAGGAAATCCACGAAACATGTCAGAGCATCAACCAGTCATCGTCGGAGCCGCACGTACACCCACGGGCAAGTTTCTCGGCGCACTCGCACACCTCAGCGCCCCTGATCTGGGGGCGCTCGCAATCAAAGCAGCAGTCCAGCGAGCAGGCATCGATCCAACGATTATCGATGAGGTCATTATGGGCAATGTGGTCTCAGCTGGCATCGGCCAGGCCCCCGCTCGTCAGGCCACGCTCAAGGCGGGTCTTCCAGTAGATACCCCCGCCTTCACGGTCAATAAGGTCTGCGGGTCGGGCCTGAAAGCGGTGATGCTGGCCGCGCAGGCCATCAAGGCCGGCGATGCCTCAGCCTTTGTGGCGGGCGGGATGGAGAGTATGAGCAATTCACCGTACCTCCTGCGCAAAGCTCGCACTGGCTACCGCATGGGCAATAGCGAGCTGATCGACTCGGTGGTCAACGACGGTCTTTGGTGCGCCTTCGAAAATATACATATGGGCAACGAGGCGGAGATTATCGCCGAGAAGTTCGCGATTACCCGCGCTGCCCAGGATCGCCTGGCTCTGGAAAGTCAGCACAAAGCGGCGGCCGCCACTGCGGCCGGCCGCTTTAAAGAGGAGATTGTGGCGATCGAACTGCCGCAGAAAAAGGGGACGCTGACCTTCGATACCGATGAACCTATCCGCGCCGATACCTCGCTTGAGGCCCTGGCGCGACTCAAACCGGCCTTTATGGCCGATGGCTGCGTGACCGCCGGCAATGCCCCCGGCCTGAGCGATGGCGCTTCAGCGACGATCGTTGTCGACCAGACCTTCGCCCACAATAACCATCTGACTCCCCTGGCTCGCGTTGTCGCTTACGCCTCTGCCGCGATCGAACCACGCTATATCTTTGCCGCCCCCACTCGCGCCGTGCGCCGCGTCCTCGCTCTGACCGGCCTGCATATCAACGACTTCACGCTGATCGAGGTCAACGAAGCCTTCGCCGCCCAGGCCCTGGCCAACGGACAAGAACTGGATTGGGACTGGTCACGCGTCAATGTCAACGGCGGCGCAATCGCTCTTGGTCACCCCATCGGCTCCAGCGGCTCACGCGTCCTGACAACTCTGATCTACGAACTACGCCGTCGCGGCGGTGGACGCGGCCTCGCCACGCTCTGTCTGGGCGGCGGCGGCGCAGTCGCAATGGCCATCGAGGTCTAAAGACAAGGAGCCTTGCTATGCTGTCAGAGTCAGAACCGCTCAACC
This sequence comes from Ktedonobacteraceae bacterium, assembly GCA_034437695.1. Classification (GTDB taxonomy): domain Bacteria; phylum Chloroflexota; class Ktedonobacteria; order Ktedonobacterales; family Ktedonobacteraceae; genus Paraktedonobacter. Next base: position 11,046 of record DAOTTJ010000206.1, on the reverse strand, counting down.
AACCCGTCCAGGGAATGCTGTTTGCACAGGATGAACTCGCCCGCCTGGCCCGCACACGTCAGACCTGGGAGACGACGACGCTGCAACAATCTCTGCACCGCCAGCCCGAACAATCACACCTGACGACTACGTCGGGCGTGCCGATTGAGCGCGTCTATACGCCCGCAGACAATAGCCTGCTCAACTACGAGCGCGACCTCGGTCTGCCCGGCACCTATCCCTTTACACGCGGCGTCCAACCCACAATGTACCGCGCCCGACCCTGGACGATGCGCATGTTCGCTGGCTTCGGAACAGCCGAGGATACCAATCAACGCTTCAAATATCTGCTCTCGCAAGGCCAGACTGGCCTCTCCACGGCCTTCGATATGCCTACACTCTATGGCTACGATACCGACCACCCACTGGCCTCGGGCGAGTTCGGCAAATGCGGGGTGGCGATCTCTTCGCTCGCCGATATGGCTATCCTCTATGCGGACCTGCCGCTCGATCAGATCACTACTTCTATGACTATCAATGGTCCAGCTTCGGTGATCTGGGCGATGTATATCGCCAACGCTGAACAGCGCGGCTTTCCCCGCGCCAGACTCGGCGGCACGCTCCAGAACGATATCCTCAAGGAGTATATCGCGCAAAAAGAGTTTCTCTTCCCACCCGTCCCCTCGATGCGCCTGGTGACCGATACTATCGAGTTCGGCACACGCACGATGCCGCGCTGGAATACTATCAGCATCAGCGGCTACCATATCCGCGAGGCCGGCGCAACCGCCGTACAAGAACTGGCCTTCACACTCGCCAACGGTCTCGCCTATGTCGAGGCCGCCCTCGCCCGCGGCCTGCACATCGATGAATTTGCCCCACGCCTCTCGTTCTTCTTCGATGTCCACAACGACTTCTTTGAGGAGATCGCCAAGTTCCGCGCCGGTCGCCGCCTATGGGCAAGGCTGATACGCGAACGCTACGGAGCAACCGATCCCCGCTCGTGGCTCCTGCGCTGCCATGCCCAGACCGCCGGGGTCTCGCTCACCGCGCAACAGCCCAACAATAATGTCGCTCGCACGACGATCCAGGCCCTCGCAGCCGTGCTCGGTGGCACGAACTCGCTGCACACGAACTCGCTCGACGAAGCCCTGGCTCTCCCTACAGAAAAAGCGGCACTGCTCGCCCTGCGCACACAACAGATCATCGCCTCCGAAAGCGGCGTCGTCAATACGGTCGACCCCCTGGGCGGCTCCTATTTTGTCGAAGCACTCACCGACCAGACAGAGCGGGCCGCCCTCGACTATATTACGCGCATCGAGGCGCTGGGCGGCGTGCTGCCCTGCATTCAAAACGGCTTCTTCCAACGCGAAATCGCCGAGTCAGCCTACCGCTACCAGCAGGAGGTCGACGCACATACACGCATCATCGTCGGCGTCAACGACTATACACTCGACGAGAAAGTCCCCATCCCTACACTCTATGTCGACCGCGCTGGCGAACAAATCCACCTGCAACGCCTCAAACGCATCCGCCATGAACGCAGCCAGCTCGGCGTCCAACGCGCCCTGGACGACCTGCGGCGCGTGGCCGAAGGAACTACCAACACGATGCCCGCACTCATCGCCGCCGTCCAGGCCTACGCCACACTCGGCGAGGTCATCGAGGTCTTCCGCTCCGTCTTCGGCGAATATATGGAACCTGCCATCTATTAATCGATACCATAAAACGCGTTACAACCCAGATTAGGCACATCTAGGGAAGAAAAACCACTTTGCAGTTCTGGCGGGGCTTGCCCCGCATCTCCCACCACGCGCGAGCGAGGAGCGCGAGGCCTGCGGCCCCGCGCTCCTCGCTCGCACAAAAAAATCAGGGGCGCAAACTTGCGGCTTGCGCAAAACTGCAAAGCCCTGGCATCAGGGCAAACCCTGTTGACAAGCACCGCTTCCCCTTGTAATGTACATGTTACGTCCACATTGTTTATCTTTGCATGTATCTACGAGAGGTGCAGAACATGGCCACCACCGAAAAACAAGGTTTGCAAATAAAAAATATATTGACCCAAGCAGAGGTTTTAGAGATCCTCGCACTGGTACAGCTATGTAACGAGCACGACCAACTGCATACGTTGATCTCCCCCGAGGCGCTGCACCAGCGCTCTGGCACAGAAAACGACGACTTTCTCTACTACGAGCAGGGTCAGCTCGTCGGGTATCTCTATGTGGAAAGCTGGGGCAGCAAGGAAAAAGAAGTGACCGGCGTCGTACGGCCCGAGTTCCGCAGACGTGGCTTCTTCCGTCAGCTCCTGGCTGCCGCGCAGGCCGATTGCAAGACTCGCGGCGTCGAATACCTGATCCTGATCTGCGAGGAGCACTCACACACCGGCCACGCTTTTGTCCACGCGATCAAGGCCCACCACGATTTTTCCGAACACGCGATGGTTCTGAAAACCTTTAAGCCGCGTGGATATAGCGATCCCCAGTTCCAGATGCGCCACGCAACACCCGCCGACTTCGAGGACCTGGCCGCTATCTTCTCTAGCGATATCGGCAGTCTAGACGACGCCCGCCAGTTCGTGAAACAGTTCGACGAGAAACCCGATCAACACTTCTATCTCGCTACTCTGGCCACCCAGCCGCTCGGTTGTCTGCGCCTGGCGTATCAGGAGGACCGCGTGGGGATCTATAGCTTTGTCGTACGTTCCGAATTTCGCGGGAAAGGCTTTGGCCGACAAATGTTAGAATATATCATTCCCAGGATCATCGACGAAGGCGCTCTTATGATCACCCTGGAAGTCGATACGACCAATCACCAGGCTCTCGGCCTGTATGGCTCGTGCGGCTTTGAGGTCACTGCGACCTACGAATACTTTAACTATCCAATCTAACACCGGGCGGCCAACTATCTGCGCTCTGGCAAACGCTACGTCCACTGGACAGGCTCGCCCTGATCGACGCGAACGAGTGCATCCAGAGCGCCAGATAGACAGGCTCTCCGTGACTCTCTAGAAAACGAGGAAGTGATGGCATGCGCTGGTTAGAATTGAGGGTCGAGACCCACCCGGAAGCGGTCGAATCGGTCAGCGAACTGCTGAGCAGCTATACGCCGGGCGGCGTGGCAATCGAGGAACCTATCGAACTGATTGACGAGGGGCAGGAGTTTCGCGTGCTCTCCGGGCAACCGGTAAAGGTACACGCGTATCTCCCCATTGATGGCAGTGAGGAAGAGGCCCGCCAACGCATTACTGAAGGACTCTGGCACCTTTCAAGTCTGGGACCACAGTTTATTGGCTCACTCTCGACGCAGGTTGTCAATGAGGAGGATTGGGCCAATGCCTGGAAAGACTACTACCACGTGACTCATATAGGTCAACGCTTGGTTATCCGTCCTTCCTGGCGCGACTATACTCCTCAAGGCTCCGAGGTGGTGCTGGAACTCGATCCTGGCATGGCCTTCGGCACCGGACTCCATCCGACGACGCGCATGTGCCTGGAACAGCTCGAACAGCTCACTCGCCCCGGCATGCGCGTGCTCGATGTCGGAACCGGCTCGGGCATTCTCGCACTGGCCGCCGCCCGCCTGGGTGCGCAGAGCGTCTATTGCATCGATAATAGCACAGTGGCGGTCGAAAGCGCACGCACCAATACAGCCGCCAATCGACTCACTGAACGCGTCCAGGTGGTCCTCGGCGTGCTCGACGAGACAGCAGCCGAACGCATGGCTGGACAGTACGATCTGGTGCTGGCCAATATTATCGCCCGTGTCATCGGCGGCATCGCTCCACAACTGGCTCAGGTCATGGCTCCAGGTGCCACTCTGATCGCCAGCGGGATCATCGAGGAGCGCCGCCATGAAGCCGAGCAACCTCTGCTGGACGCGGGCCTGCACCTCGTCGAACGCGTGATGATCGACGATTGGGTTTCACTGGTCATGACCCGCCCTCCAGCAGTGTAAGGCTGGTCCCAGGCAGACTGCATAAGACCGCTAGTGGCCGTTTTTCGCTCTGTTTTTTCGTCTCAAGTACCTACACGATTGTATGAGGAACCTATGCATCGCTTCTTCATCGCACCAACACTGGTCAAAGAGATGGGAGTCTATCTCTCGCTGCCCAAAGAACTGACCCACCAGGTCCGCGATGTCCTGCACCTGGATCTGGGTGAGAAGCTTCTGCTCCTGGATAATCTGGGCAATGAGATCCTGGCTACGGTCGAGGGGAGCAGCCGCGCTGGCGTGATTGTCCAACTTCTTGAGCGTCACCCCGGCAAAGCTCCTTCGCCGATCCGCGTCGTGCTCTGTCAGGGTTTGATGAAATCAAGCCGCTTTGAGTGGGTGCTGGAAAAAGGCACTGAACTGGGCGTGGCTGCCTTCGCCCCGATCCACTGCCGCCGCTCGACCAGCGGTCTGGAAGAGGCCAGCCCCGCCAAGCTTCAACGCTGGCAACGAATTATTCAAGAAGCATCTGAGCAGTGCAGCCGCGCGACTCTGCCCGAACTCCTGCCCATCAGTAGCTTTAGCCAGGCGATTGGTGCCATCCCACCTGGCGCACTGGCGATTATGCCCTGGGAAGAGGCCTCAGGACGCTCGCTGCGCGATGTGCTCGCCGAAGTCCGCCTGCGCGTTGCTGGCGTAGTTATTCCACAGACAGTTCTGCTGTTTATCGGTCCCGAAGGCGGTCTAACCTCCGATGAGGTAGCACTGGCCCGCAAAAACAATACGCAGGTAGTTACGCTGGGTTCGCGCATCCTGCGGGCAGAAACGGCCGCGCTGGCCAGCGTGGCCAATGTGATGTTCGCGCTGGAACCCTGAGCGTCAATCCACCTGCCAGCCCGGCTAGCGCTATAAAGAGATGAGACGTGATATGCCACACAAGCACGCAAGACACATCCATGATGCCCGCTCACCTGCCAGCGAAACCGTCTCCTGGTGGAGCTGGCGACCCGGCATAAAGCCCTGGCGAGCCTTTGTCTTTGGCGGTCTCTCTATGTTGCTAACTCTGTTTTTGCTGCTCAGTGGGGTCGTGACCTTGACTGCCGGTCTGCTCGATAGCTCGCTTCCACCGCTCCGTCTGACCGGCACGGTCAGCGCTCGCAGCAAGACTCTCCTGGGGTCGCCGCAATTGACTATCCGCTTCAACGCTTCGACCAGCATCACTCTGCCCGTCTCTACCGCAGCTTCGCAGGCGCTCCCCAGTGGAACAACCGTCGAGGTCGACTTTGGACCCTATCTGCACGCTCCCTACTCACTTGAAAACGCCGGCCATAACTATCCACTGCCCGGAACCAGCCCCGCTGGCAACCCTCTTGAGGCTGCGCTGCTTCTGCTGGCCGGCCTGCTGCTTTTTCCCTACCCGGCTCTGCTCTTCTTCTGGGGATGGCGCGACCTGCGCTCAGGCGATATCCGCCAGGTCAACGCCCTGGTCGTGGCCGTACGCACTGTCGATCAGACCACTACGCGCGGTCCAGGCATGCTCCCACGCAGAATCCATACCTGGCACGGGATCGCAGTCCAGCCAACCAGCGACGAGGCCACCGCACATCCACGCGTGCTTACGTTCGCCATCCAGGCCGGGATCGCCGCTCAATTGCACCAGGGTGACAAAGTGCAGGTCGGCTACTCGCCCCATCTCCGCCATCTCTATACCCTCAAGCTGCTCTAAGGCGCTTGAGCACAGCCGGCACAGCGCATCCGCCGGACTGTCTACCAGGACTCATTGGGCAGCTAGGTCGCAGAAGTGAGAGGAATGCATATGTCAGTACAGCTCTATACAACCGTCCGCCAACTCTGGCAACAAGGACTCGATCTGCTGTTTCCACCCCGTTGCGCTGTCTGTCAACGCGGCGGTCACTTGCTCTGTCCGCCCTGTCTGGCAACTATGCAGCCCCTGACTGCCTCACTCTGCTCACTCTGCGGCTCGCCGCTGACTGAGGCGAACACGCTGTGTAACTCCTGCCAGCGCCACCGCCTGACGCTCGATGGTCTGCGCTTCGTCCACGCCTATCAGGGTCCGCTGCGCCAGGCTATCTATGCACTGAAATACCGCTCGGCTACCCGCCTGGCCCACCCGCTGGGCCTGCTCCTGGCCCACGCCTTTCGTCACTACGCGCTGCACGCCGACGCCATCGCACCTCTACCACTGCACAGAGACCGCCAGCAGCAACGCGGCTACAATCAGTCCGCACTGCTGGCTCGCACCTGCGCCGCCCAACTCCACATCCCTTACTTTGACAATCTGCTCATCCGCTCACGCTCCACACTCCCCCAGGTCGGTCTCAACGCACCCGCACGCCGCCAGAACATGGCCGAGGCCTTTATTGCCACCCGCTCACTGCACTCCTATCGCACACTCCTTCTGATCGACGATGTCTGTACAACCGGCGCAACGCTAGAGGCCTGCGCAGCGACTTGTTACGCAGCCGGCGTGCGAGAGGTTTGGGCTTTAGTCCTGGCACGCCCAATCTCCTGGATGTATCCCCCTGCCTCTCATCCCTACGACAGCCCTTCTTCGTCCATACAATGAGGCAAATGCGCCAACTGTACAAACCGCGTAACGGGTTATGCTATAATATGCCAACAAAAGAAAGTAGCATTCCATCAGTCACACAACTTCTTGTACTCAAGATAGGTTGCTTGTTTCTGACGTAAAGAAGGAAAAACTGATGCTCAGGAGTGGGAAATGGTTGCGTGCCAGTCTGATCTGGCTCGTCGTAATTATAGCAATCGGACTTGTGGTTGTGCTATTTTTCCGCCAGCCATCCGATACACAACAGGTAACTGTTTCCAGCATGCTCACCCACGTCAAAGAGGACATCCAACACAACCAGAGCGATACCCTGGAAGTGAGTACCAATAAACTCACCCTCACACGCGGCAAACAGTCCACAAGGGAGGTCGCGACGGTCAACGATGCCTTCGATATCACCGATGTACTCAAAGATAATAATATCGACTATACCAGCCGTTACCTGGTCCTGGAATACGACCAACCAGATTCAGCCAGAACCTGGATCACTATCCTGCTCGGCCTGCTCCCCTTCCTGCTGATCGCTGGCCTGATAGTCTTTATGATCCGCCAGAACCAGGGGAGCAATAACCAGGCAATCTCGTTCGGCAAAAGCCGCGCCCGGATGTTTACAGGCAATAAACCCGCAGTGACGTTCGCCGATGTGGCAGGCGTCGAGGAAGCCAAACAGGAACTTCAGGAAATTGTGGAATTTCTCAAGTTTCCCGATAAGTTCGCTGCCCTCGGCGCTCGTATTCCCAAAGGCCTGCTCCTGGTCGGACCTCCCGGCACCGGCAAAACGCTGATCTCACGGGCCGTCGCGGGGGAAGCTGGCGTGCCTTTTTTCAGCATCAGCGGCTCCGAGTTTGTGGAAATGTTTGTCGGCGTCGGAGCCAGCCGCGTACGCGACCTCTTTGACCAGGCCAAACGCACCAGTCCCTGCATTATCTTTGTCGATGAAATCGATGCCGTGGGACGCCAGCGCGGCGCTGGCCTCGGCGGCTCACACGACGAACGCGAGCAGACGCTCAATCAGATCCTGGTCGAGATGGATGGCTTCGAAACCAATACAAATGTGATAGTCATCGCCGCTACTAATCGACCCGATGTGCTCGATCCAGCTCTGCTGCGCCCCGGACGCTTCGATCGCCAGGTCGTGCTCGACCGACCCGATATCCGCGGACGCCTGGCCATCCTCAAGGTCCACGCTAAAGGCAAACCACTGGAAGCGTCAGTTACTCTCGATACTCTGGCCAGGCAAACGCCCGGCTTCTCCGGGGCCGATCTCTCCAATCTGCTCAATGAAGCGGCTATCCTGGCCGCTCGCCGCAATAAGCGCAAGATCGGCATGAGCGAAATGGACGAGGCCATCGATCGCGTGGTAGCCGGCCCCGCCCGCAAGAGTCGCATCATTAGCGAACGCGAGAAAGCGATCACCGCCTACCATGAGGTTGGACACGCTCTGGTCGCCCGCTTACTCCCCAATACCGACCCCGTGCATAAGGTCTCGATTATCGCTCGCGGCCAGACCGGAGGCTTCACAATGCTGCTCCCCACCGAGGACCGCTATCTGTGGAGCAAGCCGCAATTCGAGGATACACTGGTGTACGCACACGGCGGCCACGCAGCCGAGCTGATCATCTTCGGCGAGGTCACAACCGGCGCATCCAACGATATCGAGCGCGTCACCAAGATCGCCCGCTCAATGGTCACTGAGTACGGCATGAGTAGCCGCATCGGCCCTATCGCACTCGGCCACAAAGAAGAACTGGTCTTCCTCGCCCGCGAGATTAACGAGCAGCGCAACTATAGCGAACAGACCGCACGCGAAGTCGACGAGGAGATTCGCCGCTTTATTCAGGAGGCATTCAATAAGGCCTATAATCTTCTCCTCCAGAACAAAGCCCGCTTGATTATGGTCAGCGAACGCCTGATCAAAGAAGAGACGCTCGAAGGGCCGCTCTTTGAAGCGCTCTTCAATCAATCGATCACTAACGACCTATACGAAACGCCCTCCATTCTCGCAGGTATCCCCGATGTGGCCAGCAACATCACAACAGACCAGGTTCTATTGACTGACAAGGGCGATGCGTTCTCACAGCTCTCTTCACCCTCTAAGAACAACGGTGACCTTAACTCGCAGAACTAAGCTCCTGCTTTTCAAAAGATCACTTGGCAACCAGGATGAGTCACCACTTGACGAGCAGACTCTCTCTCAGTTATAATTAGTGTAACAAATACACTATCTAATGGGTTGAAAGGAGAAGCTCGTGGAGATGGCCGATTTTCCAGGTGGTCCCGCGCTGGCTGCTCGTGAGGATGCATTCAGAGGTCCCTACGCTGCGCGTTTTCAGGAGTTCACCACTGCTGGACGCGAGGCGCAGCTTACGCCTGCGGTACACGATACGGTAAAGATTGCCGTTATACTGGTCGACTACCAGCACGACTTTGTCGATCCCAGTGGTACACTCGCAGTGCCGGGTGCACAAGCTGATGTGGTGCGCTTCCTGCACTGGTTCTATGGTAATGCGCAGCATATCACCACGGTCTATGCTTCGCTGGATACTCACGTTCCGGCGCACATTTTCTTTAGTACGTGGTGGATAGACCCGCGTTCCGGCGCACACCCTCAGCCCTTTACGACGATTACCGTCGAGGATATTGAGCACGAACGCTGGGTGCCGGTCGTTCAGCCCGCGTGGTCGACCTCTTATGTGCGTCTGCTGGCCGAGCAAGCCAGCAAGGATCTGATGATCTGGCCCTATCATACGATGGAAGGTACGCTCGGTCATATGCTTGTCCCGTCTATCAGCGAGGCTATCGCCTGGCATAGCGCCGCACGCGATACGCAGCCAACCTATATCGTCAAAGGTCGCCCGCTGCGCACCGAGTCCTATGGTATCTTTGGCGCTGAGATACCAGATCCCGAGGACCCGGCAAGCCGCTTGAATGTAGCTCTGCTCGATGCGGTGATGAAACACGACAGGGTCTATATCGCCGGAGAAGCCCGGTCGCACTGTGTCCTGGAGACCGAGCGCCAACTGGTCACGCACTTCGCTCAGCAGCCAGCCATGCTGCGACGTCTGTACTTCCTGACCGACTGCACCAGCTCGGTCAAACATCCAATCATCGACTTTGACGCGCTGGCCGAGCGCGAACTGGTCGCGATGCAACAGCAGGGGGTCCAACTGGTCCAGAGCGTTGAGCCGCTGACCACGCTCTAAGTGCGTCCAGCAGACAAGGGGTTGGCTTTTGGTCTGACGCCACCCCTTGAGCGCCGCCAAGCTCAGGCATCCCTGGACCAGACAGACCGTGCTCTAGTCTCCCAGAGCAACCTCGGACTGAGCGGAGAGGTTCACTTCGACCACAATGTCGGCGTTGCGCTTCTCCAGGTGACCCTGATATACACAGGGAAGATAAACAAGTAGGAGAGCGTCGTCGTTGAGATGGTAAAACCGATCACCAGACCGAAAAGCGTCGAGAGATTGCCGGTGCCGTAGGACGAGACGATCATGGCAACGATCCCGGACATCGTGTTGACTGCGATCGGCGTTCTGTATCTGCCGCTAAAACGTCCCAGAAACGAGGGGGCCGTGCGGTCCAGCGACGTGATGGCGTACGTGCGGTCTGCGCCGATAATCCATGTCCCACCACTACCCAGTTGAAGATCAACACGGGGAGAATACTCACCGTTTCTTTTGCCTCAATGGAGAGTGCCCTCGCCAGATTTTCATCGAGCGTCTCCCCACTATCGTTGCCCCTATGCACGATGCACACTACGGCTTGCAGAAGTTTTCACCCTCATCGGTTTTGCATTGGGTGGCGAGGCAGGGAAGCGATTAGCTGAAAAAATGGGTCTCTCAACTAGCCCTGATACCTTGCTGAAGCTCATTCATGAGCACCCCGAGACCCCGATATCCACTCCACGAGTTTTGGGAGTGGATGATTTCTCTTTCTGTAAGAGGAGGACCTATGACACGATTTTAGTCGATTTAGAACGCAAGGTTCCCATCGAGTTGCTGCCTGACAAAGAGTATCTCATCAAACGATGGCATGACGGATGCTCCGGCACGCCATGTTTCCCAGGCACAGCGGTCACCGTGATCGGGCCAAAGTGAGTGATTTCCCAGGCATCCATTTCAACCACATTGGTAAAACCGACCTCGTGCGCCGTCTTTGCGATCCCCCGCTTGACCGTCATTGGCACCTGCTTGTCGGGATACGCCTGAAAGGCGTGCATATCATAATGATCGTAGTGTCCGTGGCTGACTACCACTCCGGTGAGGTGGGGCAGTTTCTCCAGCGTGATACCATACGGCTCGCCGTGATAGTAGCCAAAGCGCTCTGAAAACCAGGGGTCGGTGAGAACAGACGTGCCGTCGAAGTCGATCAGAACACTAGAATGCGCGATGCGGGTGAGAGTGACGGTTGCCATAACAATCTCCTTTCGGTGCTGTCGTTTGAACCAATACATTTCGTTTTCCAGACTTAAATCTTTTCTCAGATCGGCCCTTGGAGCCATCTCAGAGGATTTTCTCTGCCCCATAACTTTTCCAGGCATTTCAGGT
>DAOTTJ010000205.1:0-7914 GCA_034437695.1 Ktedonobacteraceae bacterium | reverse complement strand
ATGCGGCGTCTCAGAAAATAGAAGAAGTAGTAGACACCCCCACCGATACAGAGCCCCGGATTAAAGCTGGCAGCCACGGCATCGCGGTCGCTTTGCCGCCAGGCAGAGGCTACAAACGAAACTATTTCTCTGCCGATCTGAGTAACTGCTTCCTGAACAAGCTGCTCAAGGTCGTGTTCATCGACGACTTTGCCGTAGACCGTCAGGTCGGGGTAGTGGCGTTTGCCGTTTGAAGCAAATGCGTACATTACCTCACGAGCCTCAAGCAATGAGAGAGAGCGGTTAAACTTGGCCTCAAAACTATCCATAAAAATCTGGGTCGCGGACTCGACACCGACCGGCTTCCCTTTACAGTATTCGGTGACCGGCACCTGTTTACGCGCTACATACAGATCGGTGGTACGCCCACCAATATCGATAGCTGCGCTTTCGGTGAGCTTGCTGCCCGATTTATCGCCGTAGGCAATCAGTGCGCCTGCGCCTTCCATGACCACCGTAGCGACCTCGACGGTCACGTGCCGCCAGGTTTTGCCGTTGTCGAGCGTAAAGACGTGAACGCCATCCAGGCTGTCATTAATAGCTTTGCGCAGCTCCATATTTTTAATATATGTCTCCGCAGGCAGACCGGTGACAACGTATATCCCAAATTCTGTGTCAGGGATCAGCAGGGAAGCAATGGTGAGCAGACCTTTGAGGCTGTATTTGCTGGCGTAGCGCTGAATGTCGCCACGTCCATGATAGACATCGGCCGATTGTTGCAGCGCTAATTCACCAATAGCATAGGTCATCGTTTCACTGTGGAAGCGCACAATATGCGTATTGATATCGTCTACACTGATACCCAGGTTTTGCATTGCAGTGGTATCGACTTTGGCAAATGCAGTGGGAATACTACGTGAAAACACATTTCCGTTGATAACTGTAACCCCGCCTATGTCTGCATTGCCAAAATCATGGCCATAAGGATACCATTTCATGGACTCTTTTCTCTCTCTCTCCTCGTTAAAGTGATCGATAATTCTTACAAAACCAGATCAGTCTAGTGTTGGTCGGCTAGCTCCCAGGGCTATTTCATGCTCTGCAAGCCTCTGGCTTGCAACTCTCCCCCACTAATAGGCATGAAGGTAGCAGATGGAAAGCCCTCTGCACTCCCGCTTCGCTTCACGCCTCTTGCTCTGTCAAGCTTCCTCTGACGCGTCGCCTGCGGCGAAGCGGGAGAAAGGCTGGGACACAGCCCTGGACCTCAGTCAAGGGGTTGCACCCCTTGCATCCCCGCCAGTCAATCGAAGCTTGGCAGAGCACTATGCTGCTTGCAACCCCCACCCCAGGGTTTGGGATCGGCTGTAGGAGCTAACTCCTGTGCGCTGCTGGCAGCGGCACGGGAGGGAGAAGACGCAGAGGGCTGTGCCCTCCTTTTGCGCTTTCGCTCTCCTGGCTGAAGGGTCGGCTATATTTTGTGTAACGAAACAATCTAATGCTTGTATCAATAGTAGTACTCAACCACGCGCCAACGGTAGAGGTCTGTGTCCTGCACTGGCGAGCAGTGGAGAGAGCAACAGGGCCACCCACGCGATCCTCTGGCCAACGGCCGGTGCTCTCAGTACGCACTGGTTTTTTCGTCGGCCAGAAAGCGAGGCGCGACGCCGGGCCGACTTTTCATGCGGGCGATGGGGAGCAGAGGACTCAACTTAACTGTGCGAGTGCTCTTTCCAATGCGTCTGGATGCGTCAATACAGGGAAGATGCGCAGGCCAGTTTCCCGGCGCAGGCGTTCAAGCGCTGAACGGTCCTGAGGATTGAGCATCGCCACCGTAAGGATGTTGCGTTCACGTCCGACAGGATAGCAGTGAAGCTCCTGAGCGAGGCGTGGATTGACCACGTGCAGCACACTCTGCGGTGGTTTACCCGGTAAAAGTGAGAGATAGGGTATACCAAGTTTACGAGCTAATTGAGGGAGCGCTTCCCGCTCAGTAGGACGAGCAACCTCATCTGAAGAGTCTGGCTGGTCGGACGTGCGTCCTGGACGTTCAGTCGCGCAACCGGCACGCTGGCTCACATGAGTAGCAGCAGAGAACAACTCATCCAGATTGGTGTGAGGATCGGGACAGGCACTATGTCCGATCGTCATTTCAGTTGGCGGCAAAAGCATCAGTTCGCTCATATTGTGTACGCGCCAGAGCAGCGTCTCCCAAAGACGTTCCTCAACGATTGCTGCGCCCTGAAGATCGGACGCCAGCAGAACAAAGTAGAGACAATTGTCGTGCCGAAAAACGCGATCGGTCTTGCGGACCAGGGGACGAATACTCTGCAACAGGTAGTCGATACTCTGGTCGCGGTTGCGACGAGAAGACTGCTCGATCTGAGTATGTTTTTCTTCTGGTTCGTAGGACAGGCGAATCGCCACCAGTGCAACTCTGGTGCTCGCCAGGAGTTGCAGAATCGCTTCTGAGATAGTTGCCCGCGCTTCAACCACTGAGCAAACCTCTGCCTGAGGCAAAAGGTTTCTGGTTGGGACTGCGGCGGTCTCACTGCGCATAAGCGCCTCCTTGATCGGCCGGTATCCCGGTTGGTATCGTTATTCAGTGTAGTTGCTCGATGTTGGGAAGAGGTCGTTGATCTGGTTATGTTTTTGTTAAGACTTTGCACGGCTGGTTAAGATCCTTACCACTTATGGTTCAATGTAAGAGGAGTGCTCTGCCGGTCTGGAATTCGTGATAGGTGCGAAAACCGAGGCGTTGATAGAGCCGTATAGCGCTGTGATTCTCGACAAAGACGTTCAAGATGACGTAGATGAGGTGTTGTTGGAAGAGTGCGGTGACCAGTGCGGAGGTAATCGCGGTGGAGTAGCCTCGTCTGCGGGCGTGTGGGGCGGTCAGGATATGGCCGAGCACGGCCAGACCGTGTGCAGGGACCAGCACGTGAGTGCCGCCAGCGGCGACAATCTTGTCATCTACGTAGACACCAAAGTAGAGACCCTGGGAAAAAAGGTCGGCGGAAAACAGGCTGTCGGGGTTTTGCCGATACAGTTCTTTGAGAGCTGGGAGGTCCGAACTGGTCAGCCGGGTAACGACGGTCTGGGACGAGGCCGTGCCAGGGTTTACCCATGCCTCGCGCTTGATGGCCATGCGCCAGATCTCCTGCCAGCTGGTCGCGGGTCGATAACAGGCGCGTAGTGGGACGAGATGCAACGTCCGGGCCTGGATCAGGGGATTTTCCGGCAGGCTGATCTGCTGCAAGATGGCATTCACGCCATCAGCATTGCCAGCGGGTGAAAGGACCTGGCCAATGATCGGGTGGCGTAAAACCAGGCAGATGGCCTGTTCGCCGCTCACAGTGTGGAAGGCAATGGCAAACTGACTATAGGCACGCAGTGGCGGCTCCAGGTCGGCAAGGGCAAAGCAGTTCCAGACTGGATTGTGTGCAAGGAGTGTGCGAGCTTCGGCAGTAGGTGCATCGGGGGTGATGCGCCAGTATTTCAGAGATGGAGTCATCGTTCCTCCTGGGTGGGATTGGGGATGAAAGACGTATACTTGTGACGGTTAGGAGGGTGCGCTATCCATCGCGCCTGTGCCACCGGGATCTGGTGACTGATAGAGTATAACATAGGCTGCGAGGAAAGTCAATACCTGTAATCGACAAATATTGACAACTATCCGGGAAGAGCAGAGAGATCGGGTGGAGATCGATAGAACTGGATTTGATGCAGCGAGTGAGCTGTTAAAAGTGGGCGAGTGCAGAGGAAGATTACCCATTTTCGCTCATCAGGGCGAAATACCTGATTAAGCGTGTAAAGGGGTCGAGGGCAATTTCAAATTGCACGAGCATTTGATCGGACTGTTGCATCAGATCAAAGAGGAGTGCGCCCACCTCTTCGCGGTCGGCGGGGCGAACCAGGCGGAAGTTGGGCAGGATATCGCCAAAGATGGCCCCGGCACTGTCCAGCAGCATAGCGAAGGCCGTGTCGAGGTTAGCGAGATTGTACTCAAGCGATGTTGGGAGCGCGAACTGTGCGGGAAAAGAGACAAGCTTATGGTGGTGCTCCTGCCAGAGCAGAAGCTGGTCCATGAGTGCATTGATCGCGTGTTCCCACTGTTCGGTGTGCAGAGCACTTTCGTCTACGAGCAGTTGAGGTGGGCCGCTGATTTCGGGTTCGCGTGCTCTGCTGGTTTTAACCTGTTCAAGCATAATAGTATCTTCTTCGTCTAAGGTACGTAGCCAGTTCTCCTCGTTATCGAGTGTATCGAGCAGACATTCGATGACATCGCTCAAAAGGTGACAGAGAGGAGCCATGCGGTCCAGAGTGCGATTAATCGTTTGGAGTTGCAACCAGGTGCGCTGGCGTTGAAGTATCTCCTGATTATAGTCGCCCTGGGGACGCTCAGACCAGTTCTCAAGCGCGGGCAGAGCACGTCGATAGAGGAAATCCACGCGATTGAACAGATGGCAGAGGCTAAAGCCGAGAGCTTCAAAGTCGTCGATGCGCGTATGTTTGCCAAAGTAGCCAGAGATCTGCCTGAGCATCAGCGCGAGTTCGGCGCTGGCCGGGGATCGTTTGTCGTCGAGGTGGGTGGGAAAAGAAGCGCGGGGCATCTCGCGGTCGGGAGCCATAGCGCTGATGGTAGCAACGCGCCGGGTGCGTTCCTCGTCTTCTGGGATACCTTCCTGTTTGCTCTCTGGCATCGCTTCCTCCTCCTATCTACCTGCCTGTGAATACATCTATTTATTCAGGTGAGAGTTACCTGTTGAATCCTCTCTCTTTCTATTGTACACCGGGGACATAATCTGTGAATTTGTTTGGAGGTGGTTTATCTTTTACTTGTCCTGTCGGTCGCCTGCGGCGACTGACAGGACAAGTAAAAGGTGCTTTTCAGGCGCAATATGCGCCTGAAAAGCACCTTCCCGCACGTGAGATCTATAACCCCCGAATCCTCAAGCAGATTTCCCACAGAGCCGCTACTGACCACTCGCGCACTTCGTGATCGGTATCTTGAAGCGCGTGGAGCAGTGCATCGACGGCACGCTCATCTTTCAGCCAACAGAGCGACTCGGCTGCCTGCTGACGTACATTGTTGTGCTCATCCTGAAGGGCCTGGATCAGAGGATTAACGGCACGCTCATCCTCCAGGTACTTTCCCAGACCTTCTGCTGCATGGTTACGCACCTGTAGATCGTTGTCGGTGAGAAAGGCGTTAAGCAGTGGTTCCAGGACCCGCACATCTTTTGGATAGCTCAGGGTCGCCGCCACCTGTCTGCGCACTTCGGCAGAGGTATCCTGGAGAGCTGCAAGCAGTGGTTCAACGGCACGCGGATCGCCCCACTGCCCTAACGCCTGGGCTGCCATCGCCCGCACTGGACTCTCCTGATCGGTAAGGGCCTGGATTAAAGGTCCCTGAACCTGTGCGCGATGTATACGCACAAACCAGTCTGCATCGCGGTATGCGCCCAGCGAGTCAAGCGCGAAGGCAGCGGACTGGCGCACCTCGCCACGTTCGTGATGCAGAAGTGCAAGCAAGGGAGCGAGCGTCTGCTTATCCATCAGATCGCCCAAAGCTTCGGCTGCCGCCTCGCGCTCGTCGGTCTCGACGCTCCTGAGCTGGGCAAGCAACCTCTCGGCTTTCTCCTCGCGAGCAGATGGATGGTCAAACTCCTGAAGCGCTGCCTGCATCAGATGGCGCGTGCGTGGATCGTGCTCGTGTAGAAGTGCCTGCCGCAAGGGTTCACTGGCTTCGCTGGCTCGAAGATGGCGAAGTCCCCAGGTAGCCTGGCCACGCAGAAGGCTATGTGGGGAAGAGAGAGCCGCGATCAGGGTAGGGATTGCCGAGGTATACTGACAAAATCCCAGAGCAGAGGCAAGCGAGATGCGCAAGTCAGAGTCGTCGTGTTCTTTATGATACATATCCAAAAGCGCTGGTCCAGCCAGGGGGTCGCCAATATGTCCAAGAGCATCTATAGCTGAACTACGTACTTCTCCATCGGCGTCGGCGAGGGTCTCGACGAGTGCTGGCACCGCTTGCTTTGTCTCTGAAGTCTGTCCTGCAAAAAACTCGGCTCTGGAACGTAAGTTGAGAATGTAGCAGAGGAGCGCACGGGTATGAGCGACAGTGCTCGCGTGCAAGGCAGCGACAATGTCTGAGACTGCTGCCTCATCGCGGATCTGATAGACGAAGGACCATATGTTGCTGCTCGGCTTTTCTAGCAGGTATATTATCTCTTTTGTATCCATAGATATCCTTAGCAAGCTGTTCTCATGAAGTTAAGTGAGTGGGAAGGCTGGCAGTGCCTGTGCCAGGCCGCGCATCAGTACGGCTGTGACCTGGCTCGCCAGCTCTTCTGATGGCATAGTTGTTACTGGTTCGTCCCATTGGTGGAAACATTGGAAGCTGGTCCCAAAAATTGCCCAGCTCGCGACCAGAGCAACGGTTTCCAGGTCACCCGGCTGATCCAGGCCAGGGCCAGCAACTGGTTTGAGGCCTTGCAAGAGCAATGCAAAGGGGTGCTTCTTGCAAGGTTGTCGCCACCAGGGAAATCAGAGACCGGTCAGTTGATCGGGTCAACTGGTGTAGTCTAAGCGACAGAAGCGCCTCTTTATTCTGTATCTCACTGGAATTGCTCTGTATCTGTTTAGAAAGTGCTCTGTCTCTGCCGTGGCGTCCCTGCTGTTGAGACAGGTATACTTTCTTGAAGAGCGCAAGGGAACGCGCACCTCACACCTTCTTGTTCTACATAGTTGTAAAGCATCTACCCAGGGAAGGAAAAGATCTATCATGAAGGAGTATCTCTTTCCAGATCCTCGCAAGCACCGCGTCTTTTCTCCGAAAAGGTCAGTTGCTCTTCTAGCGATAACTGTTGCTCTCAGTTTCGTTTTGCTGTTTGCTTCTGCTGACCAGATCTACGCTGCAACATCAGCCACGGCCATAGCGACTCCCACAGCCATAGCCTCTTCCCCTCTCACAGTGAATCTGTTCTTGTTAGGAAACGCCATCTCCATCCCCGTAAACACACACGACACTCTGTCAGCTCAGGTTATAACGTCCGGGCCGAATGAAACTGTTACCAGAGTCGAGTTCTACTCTTCCACAGGCGGTTCTGCCCCCACCTTGATAGGTACTGCCCAGGCGGTTTCCGTCGATGGAACCTACGAAGTACCCTGGAGTCCGTCCACTCCGGTTATGTATTCCTTGACAGCCAAAGCTTATGATACGCTTGGGAATGTTGCGACATCAAATACTATCATAGCAAACGTTGTTACGCCAACTCCGCCTCCCCCACTGACCGTTGCGGTCGCCAGTCCAGCGAATGGCAGTGTTTATAGCTTCCCAGCCCAGATCCCTTTCTCGGCCTCAATAGGCGGTGTTGTCGGTAGTAATAATATCATGTTTGTTGTAGAATACACAGCTACTTTAGAACCCAATGGTCCGTCCTACGATGTAGGTACGATGACTCAGAACACCCCCTCTCGTACCTTCACTGTCACCTGGATTCCACCACAGGCAGGCATATATAGTCTGGTGATCACGGCAAATTTTATCGACGAAGCCGGATCACAGTTCGGGACATCGGCCCCGGCCACGGTGTACATCAATGCCGCGCCGTGTCGAGTGAACTACCAACTGGAGAGTCAATGGTCGGGAGGCCTAAACGTGAACATCGTGCTCACCAATACTAGTTCTGTTCCCATCAATGGCTGGACGCTCGCGTTCACGTTTCCAGGAGATCAGCGGATCACTGCCATCTGGAATGGCTCCGCCAGCCAGACGGGCAAGCAGGTCACCATTGTCAATCTCGGCTACGATGGGTCTATCCCCCCCGGCGGAACTGTCAGCATCGGGTTCAATGGAACGTGGGTCAGCAATGAGACCAGTCCCAGGTTCTTCACCCTCAATGGAGTGAACTGTAGTACTATGTAGTCTTTTCA
>DAOTTJ010000204.1:0-40636 GCA_034437695.1 Ktedonobacteraceae bacterium | reverse complement strand
CCAGGCCCAGAACCTCTATCAGCAGGCGGTGAGTAAGCAGACCAACGACGCCGAGGCCTTGATCTACCTGGAAGATCAACGCGTCCTGGCCAATAGTAGTTTTCATGTGACCATTGTAGTGGCCACTATGTTGACTGGGACCGACTCAGCCGCGATCGGCGTGGGTTTCGACGATTTGCAGGGGGCATATGTTGCGCAAAAAAACTATAACGACAATGCCTTGCTCGGTGGTATAGGTGTTGTCTTGCTGGTCGCTAATGGTGGTAGCGATGCTTCCTACGCGCCGCTGGTCGCGCAACAGATAGTCCAGGCTGCCAAGACCGACCCGACGATCGTCGGAGTGATGGGCTGGCCGTACAGTTCCTATGCGAGCAAGACGTACAGCATCTTCAAGGACGCCCACTTGCCTATGGTCTCGCAGACCGCTTCCAGCGATCTGTTGAGCGGCATCTCGCCTTACTTTTTTCGTGTCTGTCCGACCAACCAGAGCGAAGCGGTGGCCGCAGCGGGCTACGCGCTGCAAACGCTGCACGCGCAGAACGTCGTTGTCTTTACCGATCCCTACAATGCCTATACCAGCAGTCTATCGGCTGACTTCATCTCTCAGTTCCAGACTGACGGTGGCAAGATCATGACTACCGAGAAATATACCGTAAACAACTCTAGCACCGTTCTGAGTGCGCTCAAGGACGCGATCAGCAAATATACCAACCCCGTTCCCGATACCATCTACTTCGCGGGCTACTCTGGCGATGTCAGTACCTTGATGACCTACCTGGCTCAGAATAACCTGTGGACAAAGGTGCAGATCATCGGGGGCGATGGCTTCTACCAGCTCCAGGGCTATCAGGGTCCGTCGCGCCCGGTCTGGTACCGGCTCCATTTTACCGCCTTCGCCTATCCCGATGTCTGGGGAGTGCTTGGTCTTGGAGTAAAGCAACCGCCGTTCTTCTCCGACTATACCAAAGATTTCGACCCGACGGGTCAGCACCCTGCCGGACGCTATACCTGGAATCGTACGGATAACGATGTCATGCTTTCATATGACGCGACCGTGGCCTTCCTGACTGCTGTCAAGAATATCGGGAAATCACAGTTTACTGCCAGCGATGTCGAGCAGGCCTTGACCGAACTAAACGGCGCAAAGGCTTTCCAGGGCGTCAGCGGTCAAATCGCCTTTGGACCCGATGGCAACCCGATCAATAAAGCTGTGGTCTTTCTCAATGTCTCGCCACAGGGCTATATCCAGATGGTCAACAGCACGTTTTCGGGCAAATTCTTGCTGCCATAGCGTTTTTCAACCAAAAGTGAGCGCCAGGCAATCAAGCCTGGCGCTCACTTTTGGTCTTGAACTCTATCTACAACTTGTGCGCAAGTTGCTCGGCGGTCAGACCGCTAATCTCGACGATCTTCTGTCTGCTGGTCGCGCCCTGGACGATGCGTAGCGCCCGTCTGGGCAGATCGAGCTGACTGGCTAGCAGTTCAAGCAGCGCGGCATTGGCGGCTCCGTCCACCGGAGGCGCAGTCAGGCGAGCCTTGAGTATCTCCCCTTCGCGTACCAGTCTGTTCTGGCTGCTGCGTGGAACCACGCGCACCACAAGACGTACCACCTGGCTACCAGCCGGTCGGTAGAGCCTGGGTCAACAGGATTTGGAGCGTCAGTAGCAGAAAGAAGCCTAGTATGAACGAGAAATCAAAGATACCGAGAGCTGGAATCCAGCCGCGGAACGGCATGATAAACGGATCGGTCAGTTTATAGAGGAAGCGTATAAAGGCATAGCGGTCATCAAGGCGTACCCATGAGGCGATCATGCGTATAAACATCGCTATCAGGATCGCGCCGATGCCGTAGAGAATGATGCCGTAGACAAAACCGTGATCATCGGGAATACTGAACAACATGCCTGTTTCACTCCTGTATAGTACGTACTTCGACAACCGTAAAGCCGAGGAGCTTACGGCGGTAGATCTCGGTGACGCGCACTCCGCGCAGATCGGGGAAGGTGGTAATATATTTCTGCACCCACTGACCCAGTGGACGTGCAACGGCGAAACCAGCGATCGAAGAGAATGCCGTCGAGGCCATGCGTACGGAGGCCCGGCGCGAGGTCATGCTCAGAACCGCTCCCAATGTAAACAGCGAGATGCCCACGGCGATGTTGGTGCCACAGTTGGGGTGGATGGCCAGTTCGGCCTCGCCAGCTTGCAGACGTGCGAGCGCCTCGTTCAGTGCGCGGCGCAGTTGACCCAGATCTACGTCCCCAAAGATGGTAAATCCGCTTGAGTTGGAGCGTGCGCTCACACTCAGTTCTGGCAGATAGGTGCTTAAAATGGTAATTGTCGCGTGTTCCAGGGCGTGATTCTGACGCGTCCTTCGCGCAGGAAGTCTCTCCCGAGCCTGCATGCTGAGCATAGGTGCCTCTCTTCTCTTCTGGCTGTAAGCCGGTACTTATCTTATGACGGGTGGGCGCTGCCCAAAAATAGCCCTTCCCACCCGAACAATCGTGGCTCCTTCTTCAATCGCAATCGGATAGTCATGGGTCATCCCCATTGAAAGATGTCTCCAATCGCTACCGGTTACTGTGGCGCGCAAATTGTCGCGCAACACGCGCAACGCACGAAAAACTGGACGAGCCTCTTCAGGATCATCGACCAGTGGCGCAACCGTCATCAAGCCCGCGATCTCCACGTTTGCCAGCCCGGCAATCTGTCGCGCTATCTCTGGAGCCGCGTCGGGTGACATGCCTTCTTTGCTCGCTTCTTCTGCAATATTGACCTGGAGAAGAACCTCCACGCGCATATGCTGTTCTGCGGCCTTGCGGTCCAGGTATTGTGCGAGGTGCAGACTATCCACGCTGTGAATGCAAGCGAAGGCTCCCACCACCTTTGCGGCTTTATTGCTCTGTAAGTGTCCGATCAAATGCCAGCGTAGCTGTGGGGGATGGAATTGCGTGATTTTGCTCAACGCCTCCTGCACCCTGTTCTCGCCGAAATCGGTTACCCCCAGATTATACGCCATTTCGACAAGTTCGAGCGGTTTCGTTTTTGAAACGGCTACCAGCGTGATCTCAGTTGGATCGCGTCCGACCTTCGCGGCGGTTGTTGCGATGCAGTCGCGTACCTGTGTAATGTTTTCGGCGAGCTGCTCTGAGTTGAAATCACTTATCTCATGCATGCCTTTTTCCTTATGCTGTGGGCAGTGTTTTCCACTTCAACAGGCATCGTATCACAGATTGGAGGTCGGCGCAAAGCTGAAAGCAGAGCTATCTTTTTTGTACCATCACGTTGACTGCGCGGCCGGGGCGGAGCGTCAGGTTATTGACCGGGTCGGGTTCGATGGTCTGACCTGGAAGCAGAGAGAAATGGGTGCGTTGAGCCAGGGTGGCCAGCAGCAACTGTCCCTCCATCAGGGCGAAGTGCATTCCTATGCAGATGCGTGGACCCGCCCCGAAGGGCAGGTAGGCGTAGCGCGGCAGGAGCTTTTCGCGCTCTGGCGTGAAGCGTTCTGGTTCGAACTGTGTGGGATTGGGAAAGTAGTCGGTGCGCCGATGCAGGGTATAGGGAGCGAGCACGACCACCGAACCGCGAGCAATGCGATAGCCGTCGATCTCGACCCTGCGTCTAGCGGTGCGCGAGAAGGCGTAGGCTGGTGGGTAGAGGCGCATCGCTTCTTTAAAGACTTGCAGCGAGTAGGGCAGACGCGCCAGGTCGGCGGCGGTTGGTGTGCGTCCCTCAAGGACCGTATCGACCTCTATGTGGAGCTTTTCGTATGCCTCGGGGTGCTGGCAGAGCAGATACCACGCCCACGTCAGCGTCGTGGCAGTCGTCTCGTGGCCAGCCCCGAAGAGGGTCAGGCACTCGGCCAGGACCTGCTTATCGCTCATGGGTTGACCGTTCTCGTCGCGGGCCAGGAGCAGGAGCGAGAGCAGATCCTCGCGCTCGCTGGGGTGTTTGCGCCGTTCGTCGACGAAGCCCTGGATGTGGTCGCGCAGGACCTTCGCGGCCCTGTGAACGCGTCGGTTACGCGGCGTTGGCCACGCATAGGGTGGTGGAACCAGCGTCGTGAGCCGATGTGAGACATAGTGGAAGGTCTCGGTCATCGCCGCCCCCAGATCGTCTGTCTCGGTAAAAACATCAGCGTCAAACAGCGTCTTGCCGATCACACTCATCGTCAGGTTGGTCATCTGTTGATTGAGGTCGATCACCGCCTGATCGGTCCACGTCTGCTGGATCTTTTCGCTGTAGTCAGCCATACTCTCCGCGTAGTTGACGATCTGGCGTGGCTGGAACGAAGGTGCGATCAATTTGCGCTGCTGGCGGTGGAAGTTGCCCTCGCTACTAAAGATGCCGTCGCCGATACTCGGACGAAAGGTCGCGTGGATGGCGAGGCCTTTATCGAAATCGGCTGCATGCTCGACCAGGATTGCGTAGATATGTTCTGGTCGGTTAAACAGCAGACCGGCAAACGGGCCAAAGTGCAGTCCTGAGACATCGCCCATCGCTGCCATACGTGACAGCAGGTCGAGGCGATGCCTGGCAAATTCTGCCAGATTGCCAAACGGCGGGTGGGAGGGTAGAAATGGTGGTTTACCGGTGTGTGCAGGTGTAGTATGTGTCTCAGTTACCATAGTTCATCCTCGGATGATAAACAAACAATTGCGCGTGTCAATTTCGGAGCGCCAGGATAGCTGGGAAGCGCCCAGTGCGTCCTGCCTCGGCGCGGTGTGAAAAGAAGCGATCCTTCGCGCAACTGGTGCAGATCTGCGGAAGTTCGATATGCTCCGGCAGCAGACCGGCCAGCAGAAGCTGGCGATAATTGGTCTCCCAGAGGTCCAGGCGCAGACTAGTCTTCGTGGGGAGTTCCAGCGTCGTAAAGACCGCTGAACTGGCAACCAGCTCGCGTAGCGGCTCGGCCGTGGGCGCATCGCTGAAGGCCTGTTGACCCAGAAAGAGCTGGCGGACCTCCTCTGAGACCTCATAGCAGCAGGGACCAATCGAGGGGCCGATGCCGACGCGAATCTGTGAGGGCTGGCAGCCAAATTGCTCCTGCATGGCCGCGACCGTTGTCGCCGCGATGCCACGTGCAGTCCCACGCCAGCCGGCGTGCGCAATGCCAATCGCCTCGACATCTGGATCATACAAGAGCAGGGGTACACAGTCGGCGGTCGAGAAGGCCAGCGCCACGCCGCGTTTGCGCGTAATTATCGCATCGGCCTTTGTGCGCGGCTTAAACGTCCACTGTAACCTGGAGCCGGCGGGATAGTGCAGTTCTTCCAGTTGATAGACCGCGTGCGGCCAGTCGCTGGACCAATCGGGCCATGCTTCATCGCCGAGGGTCAGGACCTGTGCGCCGTGAACCATCCAGACCGTTGCGCAGGGATAGTGGGCAATGTCCAGACTCTGGAGGACCGCGAAGCGATTGCGTACAGCGTTTGCAAAGCGTTCATCGCCAGAACTCAGAGAGACATTCAAGCTGGCAAAAGGAGCCTCGCTATATCCTCCCAGGCGCGTAAAGATACCATGAACCAGCTCAGGAAACGCCTCAAACTGGGCAAACTGCATATATCTCCTAGCGCCGCTCTCTCGTTCGATCAAAGGTAGTC
The DNA here is from genome assembly GCA_034437695.1 of Ktedonobacteraceae bacterium. GTDB lineage: Bacteria > Chloroflexota > Ktedonobacteria > Ktedonobacterales > Ktedonobacteraceae > Paraktedonobacter. The sequence goes on along the minus strand of DAOTTJ010000204.1, from coordinate 35,033 downwards.
ACCCTCATCTCTGCTAAGTACATCAGTCATCTCTTCCCTCTCACCTATTGTAGCATAGCCATAAGCCCACATGCACCCCCTATACAGTCCTATAAACATGAAGTGAAGCAGAAGTGCAGAGGGCGCAGCCCTTTGCCGGGGTTTGGGGTGTCCCCAACAACCTTTTTCTTTCGTTTTGCCTGTTTTGCCTTCGGCGAAACAGGAGTGCAGAGGGCGCAGCCCTTTGCCGGCACCCTGTCCGGGGCCAGGTAATCAGGGATGTCCCCGAAAAACCTCTTTTTCTCTTATTGCCAGCCGCCGCCGGTGGCCAGAGCGAACATCGCAACATCTCTAGAATTGCTAACCAAAACCTGTTGACAAAACCCCCAGACTGTAGTATATTCTTTCTGCGAGCGATACAAACTCGGAAGAGGCTCGCAAGTACGCGGGAGTGGCTCAGTGGTAGAGCGCTTCCTTGCCAAGGAAGATGTCGCGGGTTCGAATCCCGTCTCCCGCTCCACTTTTTCTATCCATCTCTCAGGCGACGTCGCCAAGTGGTAAGGCACGGCTCTGCAAAAGCTGCACCAGCGGTTCGAATCCGCTCGTCGCCTCCCTATCAGCGGTTTCTTTCTAACTCTCTCTTTGCACTGTGATCGTTCTCACCGGAAAAGGCCTATGCGCCAGCAACACAGCTACTCGACGGAAACCATTGTCCTCAAACGCAGCGACCTCGGCGAGGCCGATCAGATTGTCACACTCTTTACTCCTAAAAAGGGCAAATTTCACGCACTTGCCAAAGGTTCACGCCGTCCGGTCAGCAAACTGGGCGGCCATCTCGACCTTCTCAGTCGCAGCCAGCTTCAATTGGGATTGGGTCGTAACCTGGACATCATAACCCAGGCCGAGGTGCGCGAAAACTTCTTGCGTTTGCGTACCAATCTCTGGCATATGACGTGTGGCTTCTACCTGGTCGAACTGGTTGATCGCTTTATCGAGGAGCATATGGAACATCTCGATATCTACCTGTTGCTTTTACAGACATTGCGCTATCTGGACGCCGATGCCAGCGCCGCCCAGACCCTTCTGCCCGCTGTTGAGCATTCAACGTTCCTGGCACAGGGTAAAACCTCGTTGCTGTTGCGCTACTTTGAACTCCACCTGCTGAACGCGGTCGGTTATGCTCCTGCGTTATATAGCTGCGTCTCTTGTAGTACTGACCTGCTTCCCTGCGAAAATGGCTTTAGAGCTTCTCTGGGTGGTGTGCTTTGTCAACAGTGTTCGCACCTCTGGGACCGCCACCTTTCGCTTGACGCTTTTAAAGTTCTGCGCTATATTCAGGAACACTCCTGGCAGGAAGCCGCGCGTGTCCGCCTTAATCCGCCGCTGGTGCGCGAATTGGAGGTTATTATGCATAGTTTGTTGCGTTTCCACCTGGAGCGCGATCTGAAGACATGGAGCTTCCTCGATATGCTTAGCCAGCCAGCGCCCTTGACCCGTGATCCAGCTATCTGAGGTGACGACGGGCCGTGCGAACTCTGTGGCGAAAGACTGGCAGATATTGCCATCAGTCCTTCTGCTCTTCCACTTTTATTCTCTCTATGGTACATTTGAGATATTCAGTCCTGAGCAGAAATGTTCAGAACTCACCCCCTACAAAGTATGGAGGCGCTCATTACTATGGGAAATGTTGCTCCATCATCCGATGACAACTCGCTTTCTCTTGCCCAGGGTCAGGCCGCACCATCGTATGCCATGCACGTCTTCTGGGTTATGTCTGGCATCAGTTTTTTAAACTATCTGGACCGCAACGTCTTGACCGGGGCTGCCAATGTCGTCGCCCACGAGTTACACATAGGCATCAGTGGCATTGGCTACGTCGCCTCGGCCTTTCTGGTGGTTTATACGTTGTGTACGATCCCTCTGGGGATCTGGGCGGATCGAGTCAAACGCAAAAACGTCGTGGCGTTGTGTGTGGCTATCTGGAGTGTGGCCACCGCTCTGACGGCTCTCTCCTTTAATTTTGCCTCGCTTTTCTTCTTTCGTATGGTGTTGGGCGTTGGCGAGGCAGGGTATTTTCCCGCCGGCACGGCGCTGATGAGCGATTATTTTCCCCGTGCGCAGCGGTCGCGTGTGATGAGTTGGTGGAGCGTTGCGCAGCTAGTGGGCATCCTGCTAGGTTTTGTGCTGGGTGGTGAACTGGCTGGCCTTTATTTTGGGAGTTGGCGGCTGGCCTTTATCTTCACCGGTATTCCTGGACTGTTCCTGGCGTGGCTGGCGTGGCGGCTGCGGGAGCCGCGGCGCAATCAGGCTGATGAAGCTGAGATCGCTGAGTTGGCAAGTGTCAACCTTGATGCCCCTGTGCCACCTGAGGTTCATCCGCTGGTCGCAATGGGCAGGTTGTTGCGTATCAAGACCCTGGTCGTGCTAATTGTGATGCAGATCTTTGCCTACTTTGTGCTGAGCGTGGCGCTCACCTTCCTGCCGACCTTTTTGCAGCAGAAAGACCTCTACGGACTGACCAGCGGCTCCGCTGGTCTTTTCTCTGGTGGGGTTATCGTCTTTGCCGGACTGATCGGCACGATCTTTGGGGGCTATCTGGCAGACTGGTTGAACAGTCGTTACCAGGGTTCGCGTATTCTGGTATGTGGTCTGGGCTTCTTGCTCAGTGCGCCTGCGCTCTATATTGCTATGACTACTCATAGCTTTGTCCTCTTTAGCGTGTTTTTTTTCCTCACCACCATTCTGATCACCTTTTATACTGGTCCAAGCACGGCTGCTACACAAGATGTCGCCCCTGCCGCGCTACGGGCTTCGGCTGTAGCTGTTTCCCTGCTCTTTGCCCACCTGCTGGGTGATGCCTTCTCGCCCGCCTTTGTTGGTCTACTGGCTGGAGCCTTTGATCCAACGGGCGGTCAGCATTTTCTGCACAATCTGGCTGGACACGACCTGGCGTTAGCCATTGAGGTTACCTGTGTCCCTGCGCTGGTAGTTGCGGGTCTAGTGGGCATCCTGGGGGCTGGTTGGATGAAACGTGACGTTGCAGCGGCGCAGCAGGCTGATCTGTTGCGCAGGGCCTGAGGTTATTTCTATGAGAAGAACTCCACGTATGTGCGTTTCTTCTTTAGAGAAACAAGAGTGCTCTGTCAAACTGAGATTGACCAGCGGCGGGGCTATGGAATGCTCGACGCACGGCTCCTTCCCCTGAACAACGGATCGAGTTGCGGGCGTAGGGTTGTAACTCCTATGCTCGCAGCTCGATCCCAAAACCCTGAGGTGGGGGGTCGTAAGACAGAGGCTTGTGGTTCTCTGGACCAGTAGGGATGGCAAGGGGTGTAACCCCTTGAAGGGGGGTCTTGGCGCTGTGGCCCGGCTTGTGTCACCCCCTCTACTTCGTCTTAGGAGGCATGAGAGAAAGCCTGGTAGGGCAATAGGACCGGTTAGACAGAGATAATTTGTGAAATATTTTACTGACCAATTCCACTGGAATATGTGTTATAATGCGCCCAAAGCGGAACAAGATAGAGCTAGAGGAAAACGGCGTGTGCTTGAGCGAGGCTTTGTTGTATAAGTAGTCGATGATGTGCTGTTTGAGCAATCAGTAGTAATCAGTATATGAGTGGTGTAAAACATGGCAAATAATTATCCGTTCGATCCTAACAAAGAAGTGTTTTCTGGAAATTCTGCCCCGCCTCAGAGTGGTCCGGCTGGCAAGGAATACGCCACTCCTTCGTCGTCTGTGCCTTATGCCAGCCAGTCGACGCCTCCGGCTTCGGGTGGGGGAGGTGGGTCGCATCGCCGTTTAGTGGCTGGCATCGAACTCTCTGGTGGACGATATAAAATAGAGCGTTCGGTGGCGGCGGGTGGGATGGGTGCGGTATATCGCGCGATGGATGTGCGTTTTAGCCGTCCATGTGCGGTCAAAGAGATGCTTGATGATTTTCAGAACGAGGCCGAACGGACCCAGTCAGTTGAGTGGTTTCAGCGTGAAGCGACGCTTTTGCTGGATTTAAATCACCCATGTATTCCTCGGGTGCGTGACTTCTTTGTTGAAGACGGGCGTCACTACCTGGTGATGGATTTTATTGACGGACGCACGCTAGGTGAGATCCTGGAGAAGGAGGGCCATGTCGCGGGTGTCAATGGGGCGCGAGGTGTTTCTGAAGCGCGAGCGCGTAGCTGGGCGCAGCAAGTGTGTAGCGTACTGAGTTACCTGCATCGTCAGTCGCCGCCAATTATTTTTCGCGACCTCAAGCCTTCGAATATCATGGTTACCGACAAAGACGAAGTGAAATTGATCGACTTCGGCATTGCGCGTACATTTCAGCAGTCGCAGCGTCAATCGACCATCATCATGACGATTGGCTACGCGCCGCCGGAGCAACTCCACGGTCGTGCCGAACCTCGGAGTGACATTTTCGCGCTCGGTTCGACTTTACACCGCGTATTGACACACCACGATGCAGCTAACAACCAGCAGAGCATCTTTACATTTCCGCCGATTCGTTCGCTGCGCCCGGATATCACGCCAGGTTTTGAGCAGGTCATCGCCAAAGCCCTGTCGCCCACGCTTGAGCAGCGCTGGACCAGTGCTGCTGAGATGGAGCGAGCGGTTCTCAGTCTGCCTCCGCCCTCGCTTCAGCCTGCGACCATGCTTATGCCGGCGGGGGCGAGCGGTGAACGTCCGGCTCCGCTATCGCTCCAGCCTGCTTCGGGACCTTCTTCTCTGCCGGGGACAGGCAGCTTTAATGGTCCGGCTGGTGCGTACTTGCGGGCTGCTCAGGATCATCTAGCGAGTGGGCGGATTGAAGCGGCCTGGGCGGCGCTTCAACAGGCCTATCAGCTCGAACCCAATCATTCGTCTCTGCATAAGATGTATGGCCAGGTCTTTGCCCGGCGTGCGCAGCCGCAGCCAGAGATGGCGATTCAGGCGTACAACACCTCGCTGCGTATCAACAATAACGACCCTGAGACGCATCGTCTGGTTGGCGATGTTTACCTATATGTGCGGAGGGTACCGCAGCAGGCCATCACGCCCTATACACAGGCTTTGCGGCTCAACCCTCAGGATATCGAAGCTCATCGGGGTCTGGCCAAGAGCTATGAAGAGACGAATCAGCTTGCGCCTGCGCTGCGGGAGTACGAGCAAGCTGCGTTACTCGACCCCAAGCGGGTTGATCTACAGGTTGCCATTGGACACGTCGCTTTCCGTCTGAATCAACTGGCCATTGCAGACCATGCTTTTGTGCGGGCCTTAATGTTAAATCCTGCCGATCATGCCACGCGGTTTATGCTGGCTCAAACATACGAGCGTGAGGGTAAAATGGAAGAGGCCTGGCGCGAGTGCAATTATGTATTGGCTGCTATTCCCAATCACGTGCAAGCGCAGGGTCTGCAACAGCGTCTGCGTGGTGTTCTGGGTCGTTAGTGTATGACGACTCGGGTAGAATTACGTGAGTAAAGACATATAAGTTATCTATTCAGCGCGGAGACGCGCTGGCCCTTATTGAGGCGAGACTACAAATTTTGTGGAACCGAGTGGGACAATGAGTGAGTTGCACATAAGAGCAGGCATGAGACCCACCCGAGGGAGAAGGAGCATATGACTACATACCGTTTCATGCCCCATATGAGCAAAGGTCTGGGCCGCTTCATAGTAGCCATACTGGTGGGGGGCGGACTGGCCCTTCAGTGTCTGTTTCCTTCGGTTGCGCTTGCTCGTCCAAGTGGGAAGGAGGTCGCGTTTACCGCTTCTACTCAGGACAGTGACCTGCTGAATAAGGTTGGGGTTTCGATAGTGCGCCTGAAAGTCTTCTATCGTGATGCTGCTGGTGCGGCGCAAGGAATCGTCTGCACAGGCCTGGGTACGCTTGTGGGCAGTATCCAGGTCGACCAGGGTGTGATGTATAGCAATACGGTCTTGACCGATGGCAATCTGGTGAATACCGCGCTCGCTGCCTGTGGGTCTGCGACAGGGTCGACCTATATATTAAGCGAGATCCAGATCCTGGCTAGCGGGGAATATAGCCAGAATGCCATTGGCGGCTATACCCTGCAAACGCTTGAGTGTAATAGCCAGAGGAAGCTAATATGTTCCGATCAGCTAAGCAACAGCATTGCGATCCCAGAAGTCTTGAAGGTTATTTCGGCAAATACGAGCCAGCCTACAGATAGCGAATCCTCTACGCTCTTTAGTTTCAGTACCTTATATCCGCAACCCTTTGTCGTCGCGGACCTGACGACGAACTCGGCGCAGTTTACCGTGATTGGTCTGATCAATCCTACCACGGGCAAGCCATATCTTGGTCCCAATGTCCCTACCAGTCAGCAGACGCCTGGACCAGAGACCTATCTTCAGCCTCAGGTGCTTGATGCTGGGACTACGAGTAAACAGGCGAATGCGGCAGCGAGCAGCTTTGAGTCGGGTACTCCGGCTTTCAATAGCCTGAACGAAGTCAATGGAATATATGTGGGCAATAGTAACAAGCTGTCGCTGCCTCAAGCCAATCTCTCGTTGCAAGGTCTTGCTCTCGCTGGCACTGGAAATCCCTTGAAGCAGAGCTGGGATACTGGCATTGATGCGTACAATCAAGGCGCGTATACGCAGGCCACCAAATCGCTGGGGCAGATCATCAGTCAAAATATGAACCCCAACTTCAAGGCGGCGCAAACCTTTGCTACCAGTGCCAGGAACGCCCTGCTGACGCCCACGCCAGGGTCGACTAATCGCCCTGTGACTAGCGGAGGAACGAGCAGTTCGAACAACGGCCTCTCTGTCTGGTTGCTAGTGGGTCTGGGATGCGCAATTGTCGCCTTGATCTTACTCCTCTTGCTGGTGATGGTCCTGGTGGGACGTACGCAGAAGCGCAGGCGTGAACTAGGGCGTTTTGCGGCCGAACAGCAGGAGGCTCAGAGGCAAGCTGAGGAAGAGGTACAGCGTCAGCGAGCGCAGCGCGAAGTGTTCTGTCCGAACTGTCATCACCAGGTGCATGCCGGCGATAGTATTTGCCCGAATTGTCGTTTTCCGCTCTCTCCGACGGCATCTGGACTTGGTGTGCGCCTGGCCGCTTCGGCCCCATTGCCGCCGCTTCAGAACGCTATGCCGCTGCCACCTGTGCTTCCCCCCATTAGTGAGCAGCCGACCGTGCAGTTTCCTCCGCGCTCTGCGCCTCTGTCGCCTTTCCCGGCGGTGCATGGAGATAACATGCCTGAGCGTACAGTTGTGCGTCGCAAGCCGACCAGAGAGGAGCAGCCTGACTATGATCTTCAGACGGTTCCGACGCATGGACCCAACCTCAATCTGGTGGTTGGGACGCGCTCTGATCCGGGCCTCAAGCGCAAGTATAAGCCCAACGAGGACAGCCTGTTCGCCATGCAGGGGGCGCGTACTCACAATTCTCAGCCTCAGCAGTTTGGTCTTTTTGTGATTGCCGACGGCATGGGTGGACACGCCAACGGTCAGGACGCCAGTCGGCGGGCCATTCAGACGATGATAGACTTTATGTTACCCAGGATTTCCAGCAGCGAGCCGATGGATGACGACGCCTTTCTCAAGTTGCTGGCTGAGGGAGTGCAGAACGCCAATCAGGCGGTTCACCAGCGCAACCTGGAGGTACGTGCCGATATGGGAACGACGATGACCTCATCGCTTGTTGTTGGCTCGATGGCTTACGTAGCGAATGTCGGTGATAGCCGGACCTATCTCTACCGTGAGGGTCAGGGATTATCGAAAGTCACCCATGATCACTCGGTCGTAGCAAGTCTGGTCGATGCTGGCATCATCCAGCCAGACGACATCTATACGCACCCCAAGCGCAACCAGATCTATCGCAGTCTGGGTGAGAAGTCGATAGTTGAGGTAGACACCTTTAAAGTCACGCTCCAACCGGGCGATAAAATCCTCCTCTGTTCGGATGGTTTGTGGGATATGGTACGCGATCCGCTTATTCAGAGTGTGCTTGGCAAGACCACCAGCGACCCCAATCGCACGGGCCAGGAACTGATCAGAGCGGCGCTGGACGGTGGTGGTGAGGATAACGTTTCGGTGATTGTTGTCCAGCTTGAGCCGATGGAGAAGCCCACGGGCCAGACTGGGATTCAACTGCTGGCCAAGCCCGAGACGGTCACGCTGCCCAGTTTACCGCCTGTCGAGTAGGAGTATCGTCCCAGGGTTTGGGGATCGGGTTGCGAGTGTGGGCTGCGGTCCCCCACTCGCAACCCGATCTTTTGTGCAGTGGAGGGGCCACATATTAAGCATGAAATAGCCCTGGGTGCAAGGGGCTATGTAATTGGTCGCATCTTCCGCCCTGTGCTATAATCAAAACAGCATTCTCACCTTGTGATGAAGATAAGAACGATTACCTGGAGGCGAGGGCATTGTCGACACCTATTAATGTTGGTTATTTATATGCGGGTATTTTGCTAGCGGCAGGCTTTATCTTTGCGCAAATTGCGGCTGGTTTAGGGGCGATACTAGCTCCTAAGAAGAAGACGCAAGAAAAATTGCAAACGTATGAGTCCGGGGAAACCCCTATCGGGTCTGCCTGGGTGCAATATCCTTTGGGTTTCTACATTTTTGCATTGCTTTTTGTGGCATTCGACGTAGATATCGTGTTTATTATCTCGTGGGCAATCATCTTTAAGCAATTGGGCTTGTTTGGTTTTGTAGAGATCCTCTTCTTCATCGTAGTGCTCGCGCTCGGTCTGGCATATGCCTGGCGCAAGGGAGTAGTTCGATGGATTTAGTACCGGGGACCAGAGGTCTGGCGACGACCAGGGGTGGTTATCGCGATCAGAATGCCGCGTTGAGCCGTGATCTTGCGCCGATTGTGCAGATTACCGGTAAAGAGCTGGCTATCCAGACTATCAAGGGAGACTTCTTGAGTCTGGAGGTTGAGCGTGCCAACCTAGTGGCGGTCTGTCGTTTCTTGCGTGATCAGTTGGGCTTTGACATGCTTAGCTGTATTTCGGGCGTAGATATGCTCGATCATCTGGAGTGTGTCTATCATTTGCGTTCCCTGGCGCGTGGTCCGTTGTTGCAATTAAAAGTGCGGCTGGACTATGAAAAGCCTGAAGTAGATAGCGTTGTTTCGGTCTGGCCGACTGCTAACTGGTTGGAGCGTGAGACATACGACATGTACGGTATTCGTTATACGGGCCATCCTGATTTGCGGCGGATGTTGTTGGACGACGATTTTGAGGGATATCCTCTGCTCAAGAGCTTTCGGTCGGTGCCAACGGTGATCAAGGACCAGGCGACGACGCAGGTCGATCCGAACATGGCGCTTTCTGGTCAATTCCAGCAGAAGGGTGTGGAGAAAGTGGTGTATAAGAAGGTTGGTCAGGGGCAGCAAGAGCGTCTGCATCCTGGAACGCCGACCTTTGGACATGCTTTTGAAGGCCACAAGGAAGAGACTGAAGAGTGAGGTGGACTTCCCCTGAACTGGAAAGTAAGGCGGGCATATGGGTCGAGTAAAGAGGCACAAGAAAGTGGCGGGCCAGAGGGCTGCTGGCCGTATGTCTGCCGGGAGTGTAGCGGTTCAGAAGCAGGTGGTGCAGGAGCTTCCTGTGCGTGCTGTGCAGAGACGAGGTGGTGGAGCGCGGGCAGGGTTGCAGAACCTGGCTTTTTCTGCGATGGCGGCCCTGGGTTTTTGGGGTTTGACTCTTTTTTGCATTTTTTTTTATGGAGCCGATCCTAACCACTACCTCTATGGAGCCATCCTGGGGTTAACTGCTGCTGGTTGGTCGGTCATCGTAGTACGGCGGTGGTGGCTCTATCGGCAGCGTGGGAGCTAAGACTCTTTATTTATAAAGGTAGTGCTCTGTCAAACTAGCAGGGATGCAAGGGGTGCAACCCTTTGCCAGGGGTCTGGGCCTGTGTCCCAGCCTTCCTTCCCCTTCTTCGTCGCCGCAGGCGACGCGTTAGAGGAGGCTTGACAGAGCAATAGGTAGATCTACAAGTAGAGTTAAGAGGAAACTCATGGCAATAAATCAAAATGCAGAGGTGTTTCCTGGAGTTGGTGATACCGTGGAGGATATCCAGAGCCAGGAGATGTTGCTCAACCTGGGTCCGCAGCATCCCAGTACACACGGAGTGTTGCGGCTGGTTCTGACCCTTGAGGGGGAGACGGTTGTCAACTGTATGCCGGTAATTGGCTATCTGCACCGTGGTATTGAGAAGATCCTGGAGAACCGTACGGTGATGGCCGGGATTCGCTATATGGACAACTGCGATTACATGTCCCCGATGCTCAACGAGACGGCGTACGCGGGTGCTGTTGAACAGTTGATGGGCATCGAGCCACCGCGGAGGGCGCAGTACATTCGTCTGCTGACCAATGAGTTGCAGCGCATTGCCAGTCACCTGGTGGGAGTGGGAACGTATCTCCTGGATCTGGGGGCGGTGACGCCCATTCTCTGGTCTTTTCGTGATCGTGAGAGCATTATGACGCTCTTTGAGGCGTTGGGTGGAAGCCGCTTTAACGTCAACTATATGCGCGTCGGTGGAGTTCTGCACGATTTTCCCAAAGGTTGGCTGGCCGAGTGTGAGGCTTTTCTCGATCAATTCGAAAAGAACATGCAAGAGTTGAACGGTCTGATCTCTGGCAATGAGATCTTTGAGGCGCGTACTCAGGGTGTCGGGTATATCGATCAGCAGCAAGCTATTGCCTATGGATTGACTGGTCCGATGCTGCGAGCTAGCGGTGTCAAGTGGGATCTGCGCGTCAATCGACCATATGGAGCGTACCGTGAAGTACCGGTCAACGTCGTTATCCACCAGGAGGGCGACTGTTATGCGCGGTACCGTATACGTATGGAAGAAATTACCGAGAGTATTCGCCTGTGTCGGGTGGCAATCGATAAGATGCCGGGTGGGCCGATCTGTACGCGCACGCCGATTGCGCTGCGTCCGCCGCGTGGTGAGACCTACTTCGCGATTGAAAGCAGCAAGGGTGAACTGGGTGTGTACTTTATCAGCGATGGCAGCGAATATCCCTGGCGGGCCAAACTGCGTGGACCGTCGTTTGTCAATCTACAGATTCTGCCCGAGTTATTGCGTGGCCATAAGATCGGCGACGTGATAGCTATTCTGGGTAGTACAGATATTGTTCTGGGTGAGGTTGACCGGTAGGACTGGTGAAGGAGAGATCGTATGGTTTCTCCTCCACTGATAGCTGGAGTTATTTTCTTATGCACAGTATGTTGATAATCGGAGATCTGGGCAGCGACTGGGTCCACTTCTGGGTTGGACTGTGGAACGGGGTGATCTCGTGGCAGTTCCTCCAATTTCTTATAGCTTTCGTCTCCTTCTTTGGTTTTGTGCTGACCAGTGCGACCATTCTGGTTCTGGCTGAGCGCAAAATCATAGCCTGGATGCAGGACCGGCTTGGTCCCTATCACACAGGTCCCTGGGGGCTGTTGCAGACAGTTGCGGACGTGCTCAAGCTCTTGCTTAAAGAGGATATCCACGTGAGCAATGCCGATAAGGCGCTGTTTATCTTTGCGCCTTCGGTCTTTCTTGCCCCTGTGGTTGCCGCCTTCGCGGTCTTGCCGTTCTCGCCCTACGTTGGTCTGCCGGGTACTGCGCTGGCGACTGGCATCGTCTACCTGGTGGCCATGAGTTCGCTGGACGTGGTTGGAGTCGTGATGGCCGGTTGGAGTTCAAATAACAAGTACTCTTTGATCGGTGGGTTGCGCTCGGCTGCGCAGATGATCTCCTACGAGCTACCGCTGGTTCTGGCGCTGATCAGCGTGATCATGTTGACCAGCGTGCTTGATCCGCATGGCACGGGCATCGGCACTATCTCGATCCGTGGGATCATGAATTTCCAGACCTCTACGTTTTATCCAGGCAAGGGCATCGGCTTCTGGGATTTCATCTTCCAGGGCTTTACCCCCTGGTCGTGGTTTTTCCTGATCCAGCCACTGATGCTGCTCATTTACTACACCTGTGGTCTGGCTGAAACCAACCGTGCGCCTTTTGACCTGCCGGAAGCCGAATCTGAGCTAGTGGCGGGCTATCTGACCGAGTACAGTGGTATGCGTTGGGCGATGTTTTTCCTGGGCGAGTACGGTAACATGACGGTCGTCTCGGCCATCGCCAGCACGCTTTTCCTGGGCGGCTGGTCGGGTCCAGGAGTTGCCTTCCTGACCGGGCTGAACGCGCTGGGTTGGGGTTTCCTGGGCAACTTCCTGGGACTGGGCTACTTTATCGCCAAGATCTACGGTCTGTGCTTTGTCTTTATCTGGATACGCAGTACGCTGCCGCGTCTGCGGGCCGACCAGTTGATGCAGTTTGCCTGGCTGATCCTGATCCCGGTCACGCTGGCCAATATTCTGATCACTGGTGCACTCTACCTGATTGTCAGTGGTATCGGTGGGACAGGCAACGTTACGACCCTGATCTTCCAGGTCTTGCTGGGAGCTATCAACTGGGTGATGCTTTTTGGCTTTATCTGGCTGGTTGGACGGGCGACCGTGGCCTCGACGCGCCGGGCGCAGGCTCCGTCACGCCGCGCTATCGAGCACCCAGTTGCTCCACAGTTGCCCGCACGAGCGACGGCCACCGCGGCTGTCGTCAGTGGGACGGCGCAATAAAAGAAGCGGCGGCCTGAGTACACAGAAGAGGGGAGCGCAGGCAATCTGTCTGCCCTTCCCTCTTTCTGTGTGTGTGTGCGGGACGTGGAGTGAAGAGTTGCCTAGAAGCCGCGCCATTTTAAAATCAGCGTGGTCAGGGTGATACTGAGCAGTGAACCAGTGATGACCTGGCCGATAGTGTGACGGCGCAGGACGACGCGTGACCAGTTGACCAGGATCAGCAGGCCAAAGGTTGGCAGCATGACTGCGCCGTAGAGCACGGTCAGCATCGTCGCCACCCCGGCCAGCGAGGAGGCGTGGATGCTTATCTTCCAGCGCAGTGTAGTCAGCAGCATCACCAGTCCGCTGACGGCGGTGATAATCAGGCACGTGACGAGGATAGCTGGCGCATGGATCAGTACCATCACAAGCCAGCCCAGGCAGACCGAGATCAGCCCGAAAATAAAAGGTCCCGTGCGTTCATTGCGTCGGCTGACATCGACATCGGACAGCTTGCCCAGGCGCACTCCGACGAGCACATATCCAAATGGACCGATGCTCAAAAAGAGCAAAGCCAGCGAAGCGTAGGCGAGTGCGCTGACCACGCTCCGGGCCTGATAGAACGAGACCAGGACGATCATCGGGATAGAGACGGGGGCGGGAGCCAGGACGTTAGAAACCAGACGAGCGAAGCGCAGATAGCGCGGGCGTACGACCTCCTGAGCTGGCTGTGCTTCATCGACTAAGAGCGCTGCCTCATCTACTCCCGATTCGTCGGGGTGCAAAGCGAACTGTTCGGACATGGTTTTCCTTTATTCGAGCTAGAGTGAGTTAGATTGGACAGACGTGCAGTTGAACAAGCCGGTCAGGTCTGTTGCGCGTGGACGGTCTGTGCGAGAATATGGGTCGCGATAGCACTAAAGCTGGTTGGATTTCCACTACACCAGATGACTAATTCGCCGCCGCCCGCATTGCGCAGGGTGGTGGGCGCAAGCATATGTTCGGTCTGTAGGACCACCTGAGTACGGCGAGCGATGGCCAGACCGCTATCGATGACCTGGACGCGTGGGCCGGCGACGTGCTCAATCACCGGGCGGAGAACCGGGAAATGCGTACACCCCAGCACCAGTACGTCGATATCCTCGGCAAGTACCGGCTGGAGGGCCTGGCGCACCGTTTCCTCGACCTCAGGACCGTCGAAGCGACCCTGCTCAACCAGCGTCACCAGGTCGGGACAGCCCACAGCAAAGGCTTTAATCCCTCCTGCAAACTCGTCGATCAACTGGCGCAGATAGATAGCTTTCGCAGCCTGATTGGTCGCAGCAATTCCAATGCGTCCCTGCCGGGTCAGGCGGGCGGCTGGTTTGACCGCGGGAACGACTCCGACAAAGGGGACCTGGTGGATTGTCGCTCGCAGGGTACTTAATGCGGCCTGTGAGGCGGTATTGCACGCGATGACTATCAATTTAGCGCCGCATTGGACGAGAAAGCGGCTGGCGCGAAGGGTCAGGGTGATAATCTCCTCGGGACTGCGCACGCCGTAGGGGCAATTGGCGGTATCGCCGAAATAGACAAAATTTTCGTGGGGCAAGACCTCACGCAGAGCGGCCAGGATGGTCAGACCGCCGGCTCCCGAGTCAAAGACGCCAATTGGAGCCTCGGCCTGCCTGCTATACCAGGTCTTTTCATTGTCCAGGAGTTCGGCGCTGCGCTCGCTGTCACGTCCTGGCCGAGGCACATCTGTCGCAGGGGGCCATGTTTCCTTGTGCTCTTGTTGCCAGTTTTCCATATGTACCTATTCTATACTCCGAAACTCACCCTGTTCACCGAAAATTCGGCGCAGCGTATCGCTGATCTCGCCGAGTGTGGCATACGCCTCGACCGCCTCAATCATCAGCGGCATCAGATTTGTCTCGCTTGCGGCTCCCGCGCTCAGTGCGGCCAGTGTCGCCTGGACGCGCTGGTTGTCGCGCCGCTGGCGAAGTGCCGCGACGCTGGCCGCCTGTTGCAGACCCGCTGTGGCGTCCACGCGCATCACATGCGGGCGCACCTCATTTTCTACGGTAAAGCAATTGACCCCTACCACGAAGGCCTCAGCCGTTTCGAGGGCCTGCTGATAGCTATAGGCTGCCTGCTCGATTTCGGACTGGAGAAAGCCGCGTTCGATGGCGCGGACGCTGCCGCCCATCTCATCGATCTGCCGGATATAGTTCCAGGCGTGGGTTTCGATCTGATCGGTCAGATACTCGACATAGTAAGAGCCGGCCAGTGGGTCGACCACATCGGCCACGCCGCTTTCGTAGGCGAGGATCTGTTGTGTGCGCAGTGCGACGCGGGCGGACTCCTCGGTGGGCAGGGCTAAAGCCTCGTCTTTGGCGTTGGTATGCAGTGATTGGGTGCCCCCGAGGACCGCAGCCAGGGCCTGGTAGGAGGTACGCACGACATTATTATCGGGCTGCTGCGCGGTCAGGGTTGAGCCGGCGGTCTGCGTATGGAAGCGCAACATCAGGGAGCGCTCGTCCTGGGCGTGGAAGCGTTCGCGCATAATATGCGCCCACATACGGCGGGCGGCGCGAAACTTGGCCACTTCTTCCAGCAGGTTATTGTGGCTATTGAAGAAGAAAGAGAGCTGCCTGGCGAACGTATCGATATTCAGATTAGTGTCGAGCGCGGCCTGGACGTAGCTGATCGCGTTGGCGAGCGTAAAGGCCACTTCCTGGACGGCGGTACAGCCTGCCTCGCGCATATGGTAGCCGCTGATACTGATAGTATTCCAGCGTGGCAGGTTATCGGCGCAGTAGCGGAAGATATCGGTGATCAGTCGCATCGACGGGCGTGGGGGATAGATGTAGGTACTGCGGGCAGTATATTCCTTGAGGATGTCATTCTGGACCGTGCCGGAGAGCTTATGGATCGCGACTCCCTGTTTTTTTGCCACCGCGACATAGAGCGCGAGCAGGATACTGGCGGTCGCGTTGATAGTCATCGAGGTACTGACGCGGTCGAGGGGCAGGTCTTTCAGCATCAGCTCCATGTCTTCCAGACTGGAGATCGAGACCCCAACCTTGCCCACCTCGCCGGAGGCCAGGGGATGATCGGCATCGTAGCCCATCTGTGTGGGCAGATCGAAGGCGACCGAGAGACCGGTTGTACCCTGAGAGAGCAGATAGTGGAAGCGCTGGTTCGACTCCACAGCCGTGCCGAAGCCCGCGTACTGGCGCATAGTCCACAATCGCGAGCGATACATAGCGGGGTGGACTCCGCGTGTGAAGGGGAACGAGCCGGGGGAACCAAGTTTTTCAGCGGGTGCAAAATCGCCCAGATCCTCCGCAGTAGAAAGGGCAGGGACTTCAATCTGTGAACCGGGACCGGTCAGAAACCTGGTCGGGCGCGTGCCTGCCTGAGCTGGTGAAGTGTGGGCAGTGGTAGGACGCCGCTCCGGGGTATTGTTATCTGGCTGCTGTTCCATTCGACGTTTTCTCCTTCTTTACGAGGTGCATTATAGCACAGATGTACCCATTTTAAAAATCCGCCAGGAGATTTCGCGACTGGGAGCGAGTCTCTTTTCTCTGCAAGAGGAGAAAAAGGAAAAACGAGAATACCTGTCAGACGGGTTGACAATTCTCAAATAAATGGTGTATCCTCTTAAAAACAAGGCAGAGAGAAAGAGTGCTCCAGCGAGGTTGCTGTCGATGTCCTTTCCCTGTGCTACCAGGCGATGCGAAATCTGCATGAAAGCGGGAGACGAACAATGTATACGGGCGCGAGTACAACTGAATACGCGGCAATGGCTGCTGGCGGCCAGGGTACGTCGTGTGCGCGATATACGTCTCCGCATTGTGCCTCTCAATCTATACAAGCGATGCGTGGCACAGCAGCCCGAGCAACCCACCTCATTCAGACCGGCGTTTCAGCGTCGGTTTCTTTATTTGTCCTGCTCATTATCGTTGGGAACTTCCTGCTGACCAGTCTTGTTGGCTGGTTGAGCTTGCGGGGCCTCCTGGGGCTAGTTAGCCTTAGCGGCCTTACCGGACTGGTTATTAGTCTGGTAGGGCTTGTTAAGGGGTTATCCCCTGGAACGAACGCGGGAGACTAGAGAGGAAGCAACGAAGCAACCTATCCAGAGCAGGTAACCTAACGGGGGCCTCCCTACTTCGGGCGGTTCTCGTTTTTTATTGGTTTTTTCTGAAATGTGTTGTTAGTTAAGGGAAGCGATTCCCTGACCGAGGTGCGCGGCGGTATGCCCGCAGTTGACACCTTTGAACATGTATTGAAAGGCAGTGATTATGCAGGTAGCTGTATCTACCACCCAGACCACGGGGACAATGCAGACAGTTCGGACGCCCCGCTCCGGTGAGAATGAGGTGGCTCGGGAACTTCCTGGTAGCCATATTCTCTGTGAGGCGTTGATCCGCGAAGGGGTTGAACTGCTCTACGGCTACCCCGGTGGGGCTATTATGCCCTTTTATGATGCGCTGACTTCGTATCCGGCGTTGCACCACGTCTTGACCCGCCACGAGCAGGGTGCTGCCCATGCCGCCGATGGCTACGCCCGTGCGACTGGGAAAGTCGGCGTCTGCGTGGCGACAAGTGGACCTGGCGCGACCAACCTGGTGACAGGTCTGGCGACGGCGTATATGGATTCGATCCCTCTGGTGGCGATTACGGGTCAAGTGGCCTGGTCGCTGATTGGTCGCGATGGCTTCCAGGAGACCGATGTCCTCGGCTTGACGCAGCCGATTACCAAGCACAATTTCCTTGTCAAGCACGTCGAAGACCTGGCCGCGATCGTCCACGAAGCCTTCTGTATTGCTCGCAGTGGTCGCCCTGGTCCGGTATTGATCGATGTGCCAAAGGATATTCAGTTCGCCAGGACGATGTATCAACCTGCGGCCTTCGCCACCTCGGATGAGTATCTTGAGAGCCGGGGTCTGCTCCAACCCGAGCCAGGAGCCATTGCTCGGGCTGCTCAGTTGATCGCGCAAGCAAAATCCCCTGTGATTATGGCAGGGCATGGAATCATTCTCTCCGGTGCATATGCAGAACTGCAAGCTTTTGCCGAAAAGAGCGGCATCCCGGTTATTACGACGCTGCTGGGTTTGAGCGCCTTTCCTGAGACTCATCCACTGTCTATTGGTATGCCGGGCATGCACGGGCCTGCTCACGTCAATAACTCGATTGGCGTGGCCGACCTGATTGTGGGGGTTGGTCTGCGGTTTGACGACCGTGTGACGGGTAAACTCACCGATTTTGCGCCTGAAGCGCAGATTATCCATATCGACATCGATGCGTCCGAAATGCACAAGGTCAAGCGTGCGGCTGTGCCGATTGTGGCCGATGCGAAGACTGCGCTGGCTGCGCTGACTGCGGCGATTGAGCCGGGCGATCAGAGTGCGTGGTTGGGCGAGATTCGCCGCTGGGAGAAGGCCGCCAACGAGCGCGGTCGCGTGCTTCAGGATCGCGACATGCCCGACCCGATGGGCATCCTGGAGGCGATTCGCGCGGCGTCAGACGGTCAAGCGATTGTGGTCAGCGATGTTGGTCAGCATCAGATGTGGACCGCGCGTTTCTATACCTGGACGCGTCCAAACAGCCATATCACCTCTGGTGGTCTGGGTACAATGGGCTTTGCACTGCCGGCCGCGATGGGTGTCAAGATGGGTCTGCCGCACGAGACCGTCTGGGTGGTTGCGGGCGACGGCGGCATCCAGATGAATATTCAAGAGCTGGCTACGCTCCGTCAGGAGGGCGTGACGCTCAAGATCGCCATTATGAATAATGGCTACCTGGGTATGGTGCGCCAGTGGCAGGAGTTTTTCCACAACCGCAACTTCTCCGAGACGCCGATGACCGGGCCTGACTATGTCAAGCTGGCCGACGCGTATGGTCTCAAGGGCATGCGCATCACCCGCAGCGCCGACGTGGCGCAGGCGGTGCGTGAGGCGATGGAGACCGAAGGGACCGTGATTATCGACTTTGTGATTGAAGGACTGAGCAACGTCTATCCGATGGTGGCTCCTGGCGCAGCGATTACCAATATGATCGAAGAGACTGGTGAGGAGAGATAAGCATATGAGTAGCGAGAATGCGGGTGCGCAGGCCACACTGGCCCCCGGCGCAGCCGTCAACCCGACGGTCGAGGCAGAGGTGCTGCCCGACCCTCGGCGCACAGGTCAATCAAACGCGCCCGCAGGGGCGGCGCGAACTCACACACTGGTCATTCTGGTTCACGAGCGGCCTGGCTCGGTCGACCGCGTAGTCGGACTGCTGCGCCGCCGACGTGCAAATACACAGACGCTAGTCATCGGCAGAAGCGAGCAGGCAGACGTAGCGCGGATAACCGCAGTGACCAACGACGCCGAAGTCGCGGTCGAGCAGCTAGTTGAGCAGATGCGCAAGGTCGTCGACGTGCGCCAGGTGACGTTGCTGACGGCTGAGCATGTCGTTGAGCGCGAGCTGGCGTTGATCCGCGTGACCAGCGATGCGCAGAAGGCGTATGCAATCATCGAACTGGGACAAGAATACGGCGCACACGTCGTCGATATGACCGCCGAGATGGTTACGCTCGAAGTCACCGGCAGCGCAGCGCGGGTCGAGAAATTGCTCGGCCTGCTTGAGCCATTTGGTATTCGCGAAGTCGCTCGTACTGGCAGTGTTGCTTTGCCGCGTAGCATAGAATAAACTGGGGCCTGTCAGTCTGTTGGACTTGAGGGCGGATGTAGCGGGATGGTTAAGGGCAAGCTGCCCTTAACCGGCACCTTGTCCGGGGGACAGGTAGTCTGGGGTGTTTTACCCAGGGAGTTTTTTTCTGGATGCTTTGCCACAGGCGAAGCGCCTTCCTGCACCTTCTTTCAAGTTCATCACCGAGGGATTGACCGAGGATGTAAATAAAGGTCCAAGCAAGTTGAAGGAGAGTTTTGTATGGCACAAGTTTATTATGATTCGGACGCGAATCTAGAGCTTATTCAGAGCAAACGTGTCGCAGTGATCGGCTATGGGAGCCAGGGTCATGCGCACGCGCTGAACTTAAAAGAGAGCGGCTGTAATGTCGTGGTTGGGCTGGCCAGTGGCAGCAAGAGCCGGGCCAAAGCCGAGGCGAGCGGACTTCAGGTACTGACTCCGGCGGAAGCGGCCGAGCAGGCCGATGTGATTATGCTTTTAATCCCTGATGAACTGCACAAGAGCATATTTGAGCGCGATATTCGCCCTGGTCTGGCGGCGGGCAAGATGCTGATGGTGGCTCACGGTTTTAGCCTGCACTTTGGTCAGGTTGTGCCGCCGGCCGACATAGATGTGACTATGATTGCGCCTAAAGCGCCGGGTCACATGGTGCGGCGTACATATCAGGAGGGTGTAGGCACGCCCGCTTTGATCGCGGTTCACCAGGATGCCACCGGTCAGGCCCATGCGCTGGCCCTCGCGTATGCACGTGGCATCGGCTGTGCGCGTGCGGGCGTCTTGCAGACAACCTTCCGCGAAGAGACCGAGACCGATCTGTTTGGCGAGCAGGCAGTGCTCTGTGGTGGGGTGACGGCGCTGATCCGCGCTGGTTTTGAGACGCTGGTAGAGGCTGGCTACGAGCCGGAGTCGGCCTATTTTGAGTGTATGCATGAGATGAAGCTGATTGTGGACCTGATGTACCAGGGCGGCATGAGCTATATGCGTTACTCGATCAGCAACACCGCCGAGTATGGCGACTACGTCACAGGACCACGGATCATCGACGAGCGAGTCCGCGAGGAGATGCGCAAAGTGCTGCGTGAGATTCAGGATGGCACCTTTGCGAAGAACTGGATTCTGGAAAATCAGGCCGGTCAGGCCAGCTTCCGGGCCATGCGTCGGCGCAACTCTGAGCACGAGATCGAGCAGGTTGGTAAAGAGTTACGCGCTATGATGCCCTGGCTAAACCCGGTGATTAGCAATTCCGAGAGTGCTGACGAGAAGAAGCCAGCAGTCGCGGAACAGAAGAAATAGCGGCGCGGGACGACGCGTCAGTCAGCCGCGTTGTCCGTGAGAGCGGAGGGGACACAACGCGGTGTCCCTTCCAGCGCCAGATTGAGGTAGGATAATGCGTTCAGATCAAATCAAGCGTGGTTTTGAGCGAGCACCCCATCGCGGGCTGCTCCGGGCGACGGGCGTAGTGGGCGAGAACGATTTCTCGAAGCCGTTTATTGCCGTATGTAACTCGTACGTTGACATTGTGCCGGGCCATGTTCACCTGCAAGCTTTTGGTAAATTTGTCAAAGATGCCATTCGCGCTGCGGGCGGCGTGCCGTTTGAGTTTAACACGATCGGCGTAGACGACGGGATTGCGATGGGCCATATCGGCATGAAATATTCGCTGCCGAGTCGCGAATTGATCGCCGATTGTGTGGAGACGATGGTTGAGGCCCACCGCTTTGACGGCATGGTGTGTATTCCCAACTGCGATAAGATTGTGCCTGGGATGTTGATGGGTGCCATGCGCCTGGATATTCCGACGATTTTTGTCAGTGGTGGACCGATGAAGGCTGGTGTGACCGCCGATGGGCGCAGCGTGGATCTAATCAGTATCTTCGAGGGAGTGGGCGCGTACCAGGCGGGTAAGATGAGTGAAAGCGAGCTGACCGAGCTGGAGCGCGTGGCGTGTCCGACGTGTGGCTCGTGTTCGGGAATGTTCACCGCCAACTCGATGAATTGTCTGATGGAGGCGTTGGGTCTGGCCTTGCCGGGCAACGGCTCGTACCTGGCGACCTCTGAGGAGCGCAAAGAACTGGCTCGCCGGGCCGGTCAGCAGATTATGCGCCTGATCGAGGTCAATCTGACGCCGCGTCAGATCGTCAACGAGGCGAGCATCGACAATGCCTTTGCGCTGGATATGGCGATGGGTGGTTCGACCAACACCGTTCTGCACACCCTGGCGCTGGCCCACGAGGGCGGCATCGAGTATTCGCTGGAGCGCATCAACGAGGTGGCCTCGCGTGTGCCGCATCTGTGCAAAGTCAGTCCGGCTGGCAAGTGGCACATGGAGGACGTGGGTCGTGCGGGCGGTATCAGTGCTATCCTTAAAGAGCTAGCGAAGAAGCCGGGTGCGCTCGACCTGGATCGGCCAACCGTGACGCTGCGCACGCTGGGCGAGAATATCGCCGAGGCCGAGATCAAAGATCCTGAGGTTATTCATTCACTGGACAATCCATACAGCGAACGCGGTGGACTGGCCGTGCTCTTTGGCAACCTCGCGCCCGACGGAGCTGTAGTCAAGGTCGCAGCCGTTGATCCAGCGATGATCAAGCATGTGGGTCCCGCGAAGACCTACGATTCGCAGGAATCAGCCTGCGCTGGTATCCTTAACGGACAGGTCAAGGCGGGCGATGTAGTCGTCATACGCTATGAAGGTCCGCGTGGTGGACCCGGCATGCAGGAGATGCTGGCTCCGACGGCCAATATCATGGGCATGGGTCTGGGCGATAAGGTTGCGCTGATCACCGATGGTCGTTTCTCCGGTGGCACGCGTGGCGCGTGTATCGGGCATGTCTCGCCCGAAGCAGCGGCTGGCGGACCAATCGCCGCGTTAAAAGACGGCGACCTGATCCATATCGACCTGATCGAGCGCACTATCAACGTCGAGCTGAGTCCAGCCGAGATTGCACAGCGCCTGACGCAGGCTGGCACAGACAAAGTGGGCGTCAAGAGTCGCTGGCTCAGACGGTACGCCTCGCTGGTCACCTCGGCGAATACCGGCGCAGTTCTGGTCGACCTCTAAGATTTCTTCTATCCTGTATCTTTCTTTCTGTACGGCAAGCGGAGCTGGTTAACACTGTGGTTGCCAGATCCGCTTGCGGTTGTTTTCCTCCGGGGCTTACCTTATACTTAAAAAAGGCTTAATCGAGCAGATCAGAGACAGATAGAAAGCAGGTCACATGCAAACCGAGATACAGACAGTGCGGGTGATAGCGCTCTACGTTTGCCAGGAGCGCGGGCAGTATACCGTGCCGGTTGCCGAGTTAGAGTTGCGCTCAGACTATGGGATTGTCGGCGATCAGCACGCCGGGAAGATGCGCGTGAGCAGCAACGGCCAAACGCTGGTCAACCTCAGACAGTTTACCGCTGTTGCGCCGCAAGACCTGGGTGTGATTGCCGATACGCTGGGCGTTCCCTACCTTGATCCAGCGTGGTTGAGCGCGAATATATGCCTGGCGGGGCTTGAGCGTTTAACGCAGACCCTGGTATCCGGCACGCTGCTCCTGGACGCGAGCGGTCAGGCCCTGATGGAGATTAAGGGAGTGGTCGATCCTTGCCTGAGCGCGGGACAGCGGGTGGCACACCAGTATCCTCTGCTGGAACTCAGTCCTCAGCTTTTCCCCAGATACGCTCATGGACGACGCGGCGTGCATGGCGTTGTGCTGACAGACTCGACGATTAGACTGCACGATACACTCTCAGTGGTACTGCCGAACGCGTAGCCTGAGTGGGTCAAAGCCGCATAGAGAGCAACTGTCTACGCTTGTGAGTGCATCTGCGTACTAGATGAAGAAAGAGCGGGCACGGGGCTGTGGCAAAGTTGGGAATACGGCGGCAGGGCGGACTTTGCAGCAGCCCTGAGAGCGGCATACTCTCTCTATTGCTGCTTTTCTATAGATTGTAAGGAGAATACAATGACTTTACTGGATCTTACTTCGGACCAGTTGCTCTCTACGACGCGTACAGTGCGCAAACGCCTGGACCTCACGCGCCCGGTCGAGCCAGAGCTGATCAATGAGTGTGTGGACCTGGCTCTCCAGGCTCCGACCGCCAGCAATACGCAGCTCTGGCATTTTGTTGCGGTAACCGACGCGCAGAAGCGCCAGGCATTGAGCGAACTCTATGGACAGGGGTGGTTGACCGCCTATGGTCCTGGCAGCCACCGCAGGGTGGCACGCACGCCTGAGGCAGCGCAGACCCAGCAGCGCATCCTTGATTCGTCCCAATATCTGGTCGACCATATGCAAGAGGTGCCGTTGCTGCTGATCCCCTGTATTCAGGGTCGATTTGAGGGGGCGAATGTGCAGGTGCAGGCGAGTATGTGGGGATCGATTTTGCCCGCGGTCTGGAGCTTTATGCTGGCGGCCCGCGCTCGTGGACTCGGTACGGCCTGGACAACGCTGCACCTTTCCCATGAGAAAGAGGCTGCCGAGATCCTGGGTATTCCCTACGACACGGTGACGCAGGCGGCTCTGATCCCGGTGGCTTATACGGTTGGCACCGACTTCAAGCCCGCAGCGCGTAAAGATCTGGATCAGGTTTTGCACTGGGAAAAGTGGTAGAGAGCTTCTTTGCGGGCGCGGCAAAGCAAAAGCGTGCGCATCGCCCGCTGAACTTCTGCTTTGCCGGTGGGCGATCTCTATGCTTAATAGACTGGTTTAAACCCCGGCTTGGTGCGCCATTTGTGGCGGGCCTGGATATAGCGGACCGTACCTGAGCGCGAACGCATCATCAGCGAATGAGTGCGTGCGCCCCAGCCGAAGTACTGGACGCCGTCGAGCAGCTCGCCAGTCGTGATGCCGGTGGCCGCGAAGGCTACATCGTCGCTTTTGACGAGGTCGTTGGTAGTAAAGACCTGGTTCAGGTCGATCCCGTCGGCCTGCATACGCACGCGCTCCGCTTCGTCGCGCGGCCAGACTTTACACTGGATCTCGCCGCCGATGCACTTCAGAGCCGCAGCAGCCAGCACGGCCTCTGGTGCGCCTCCGATCCCTAGCAGTACGTCGACGCCGGTATAGTCTTCCATCGAGGCCATAATTGCCGCGAATACGTCCCCGTCGGTGATCAGGTGAATGCGTGCGCCTGTGGCGCGGATCTGCTGGATGAGTTCGACGTGGCGTGGGCGGTCGAGGAGGACCACGCTGATGTCGTCGATCCGCGCCTCGCGAGCTTTGGCGATGTTTTGCAGATTGTAGGCGACGGGGGCATTGATATCGATTACGCCTCTGGCTAGCGGGCCAACGGCGATCTTCTCCATATAAAAGACTCCGGGCGGCGCAGAATACATCGAGCCGCGCTCGGCGGTCGCGATGACCGCAATCGCGCCGGGGAGTCCATTCGCCAGCAGGCGCGTGCCATCGACCGGATCGACCGCCACATCGACCTCGGGCGCTGAACCGTTGCCGACCTTCTCGCCGACGTAGAGCATGGGCGCTTGATCCTTCTCACCTTCACCAATTACTACCACCCCATCCATATCTACCCCGTCGATCGACAGACGCATCGCATCCACCGCAGTCTGGTCGACTTTGGTCTTATCGCCGGTACCCATCCAACGGCCAGCATTGAGGGCGGCTGCTTCGGTGACACGCACCAGTTCCATGCCGAGGTTGCGCTCGCGGGTGCGGGATTGTTCAAAACGTTCTTCTCTCTCGTCAAGCATTGGAGGTCCTCCTGGGGAAGTTTACAAATGTGGACTATGACAGTTTCTTTTCCTGGCAAATTGTTGTACTCTATAAAGCACGTCCGTGGCGTATAGAAGTGCGACCTGTGGTTCCATCGCGGCCATATTCATTGCTGCGTAGCAACAAATAGTGCTCCTTATTGTACAACATAGAGAAAGAATGAGCGATGTATATCGATGCAATTACCCTGGCCGCTCTGGCCAGTGAGTGGCGTCTCTTACTGCCTCGCGCACGCATTGATACGATCATCCAACCAACCGAATATTCACTGGCCCTGCAATGTTATGCGCCGGGAGAAGCTGGCCAGAGCGGTCAGAACCGCTGGCTCTATCTCTCGACGCATCCGCAGTTTGCGCGAGCGCATATTACGGCTCGCAAGCCGACAAAGATTGCCAGCGAACCTCCGCCCTTTGTCATGCTGATGCGCAAGTATCTGGAGGGAACCCGCATCGAACGCGTCGAGCAGCAGCGTTGGGAGCGTGTCCTGGAGATCGTCGCCAGCCATCCCACGGGTTCCGACAGCGAGGAGCGCACGCGCTATCGGCTGATCGTGGAGATCATGGGACGGTTGAGCAATATCATTCTGTGTAACGAGCAAGGTTTGATCCTGGGCAGTCTGAAGCACGTCGGGTCGGATGTCAACCGCTACCGCGTGATTGCGCCCAATGTGGCGTATATACCGCCGCCGCCGCAACAACGCTCTTTTGCCGGTCAGTCGTTGCCGCGCCTGGAGCCGACGACCGTGTTTGCGGCCCAGCTGGCGCTTATCCCTGGGAACGAGATCGAAGAAGAGCAGCCGATCAGCGGCAAGAAGGGGCGTGCGCCGGGCAAGGCGAAGCTCTGGCAACTGCTAACGCGCAACCTGCTCGGTTTCAGTCCGTTGCTGGCCCGCGAGGCGGTCTATCGCACCCTGAGCGAGAGCGAGGTGGGTGTAGAGAGCGTGCAGGATGAGGCAAGCTGGGAGGAACTGGCCTGGAACGTGCGTGCACTTGCGGCGCTCTACGACACGCATGCATGGCGGCCACAACTGGTCGAGCGTGCAGCAGCGCCCGGAGAGCCGGCGGTCGCGCTGGCCTTTGCCGCCTATCCGTTGGAGCAATATACTGGAGAGAACGTACGCCAGTCGCCCGCGCTCAATGTGCTAGTCGACGAATACTACGCTGGTGTCGAGTGGCGCGACGCGATGAACAGCGTGCGTGCGCCGCTCAAGAAGGTCTTACAGAGTCAGCGTGAGCGTTGCCTGCGTAAGGCACGTATTCTTCAAGAGGAACTGGCGGCGACAGCCGAGGCCAATAGCTATCGCTTGCAGGGCGAGGCATTGCTGATCCACCAGCAGGAGGTCACGCAGGGAGCGACCAGCGTTGAGCTGGAGAGCTACCACGTACCGAGCGGACCGACCATGCTCAAGGTCGTGCTCGATCCGCGCTACGATGCCGTGGGCAACGCCAATCGCCTGTTTCACCGCTATCATAAGCTGCGTCGTGCGCTTGCGCTGCTGCCAGAGCAGGTCGAGCAAAACGCGACCGAGCTGGCGACGGTCGAACAGCTTTTGACCGACCTGGAGCTGGCCGAGAGTCCCGCCGAGGTGCTGCTGGTCAAAGCTGAGGTGCAGACTGCTGGCTATCTGCGTGGCAAGCCCCTGAAGAAGGTTAAGCCGCAGGGCAAAGGCAAAGGGAAGCAGGGGAAGGGTGGCAAGCCTACTGCGCCAGGTGGCGGGGTTCCGCTCTACCTGCAAAGTAGCGAGGGCTTTACCATCCTGGTCGGCAAGAACAGCCGCCAGAACGAAGAGGTGACATTTCACCAGGCGACCGGTGGCGATCTCTGGCTGCACGCCAGGGGGGTGCCGGGCGCTCATGTGATTGTCAAGGCCGGTGGACGTGAGGTGCCACGTGCGACCATCGAGCGGGCGGCCAGCCTGGCCGCGTACTATAGTCAGGGACGCGGCAGTTCAAGCGTTGCGGTTGATTACACGCTTCAGCGTCATGTGCGGCATATGAAGCACGGTGGTCCTGGCATGGTGATCTACGAACGCGAAAAGACTCTGCATGCCGACCCTGCGACGGCGCTGCCGGAACTGGCGCGTTGAGCGAGCAGTGTTGACTGTTGTGTGAGTAGTGTGTGCGTCGATACTGTACAAAAAGGATAATATGTCATGGATGATCCAGCTTCAAGAGAGAACCCGCTTGATGCTCCATTGCCAACTATCTCCGGTAATACCGTCATGGTTGCGCCCGACGAGGGGACCGTCCTGCCGGGTGGGATTGCGGGCCAGCGGGCGAAGCCTCTGGATGTTTCGCCGGGTCGTCAGGCAATGGCGCGTTTCTGGCGTGATTGGCGGGCGTGGGCCAGTCTGGGTGTGCTCGGTTTTTTTGTGCTGCTGGCGCTGGTGGGACCGCTCATCTACCAGCGTATCGGTGGTCCGTATACCAGTGGTATTGATGGTGTAGTCTATGGTCCGGCGGCCTATCACACGTACAACCACGAGGAACTTGATCGTCAGCATGAACTGCCGTCGGCGCAATACTGGCTGGGGACCGACGAGATCGGGCGCGATATCCTGGCGCGTTTAATGGAAGGGATGCTTATTTCGCTGGTCCTGGCGGTCAGTGTTGAAGTCTTTGATATCGGCCTGGGGGTCTTAATCGGCGTTCTGGCGGGCTACTATGGTGGGTGGATCGATCAATTTCTCGCCCGTTTTACTGACATAGTCTTTGCCTTTCCCGACCTCCTGTTCTTGATCATGGTTGCCGGCATCTACGGAAACCTGGCTGACAGTCTTTTCGGGAAGATTCCAGTGATCGGGCCGGCTGGCGGTGGGCGCTTGCTTATCCTCTTCTTCTCGCTCTCGCTCTTTGCGTGGCCGACGATGGCTCGTCTGGTGCGGGGTCAGACGCTTCAGTTAAAAGAGCAGCAATTTATCGAGGCGGCGCGGACCTCGGGGACGAGCAATATAAAGATCATGCTGCGCCATATAGTCCCGAACCTCTTCAGTCTGGTAGTCATCGCGGCCACCTTGAGCATGGCCGGGACGGTCACCGCTGAGGCCGGGATCAGTTTGCTGGGACTGGGTATCCAGCCGCCAGGGGCGAGCATTGGCTTGATGATTGCCAGTGCTGCGCCTTATACAGCGGTCTCGCCGTGGGAGATCCTGGTGCCGATCACAGTGCTGACGCTGGTTGTGCTGGCCTTTTCGTTCCTGGGTGACGCGTTGCGCGATGCCTTTGATCCGCATTAATGCGCCGCTGCTCAGCGTTCGCGGGACGAAAGGATGCCCAGCTCTTCGCGGTACTTTGTGACCGTGCGTCGAGCCATCGGGATGCCACGTGCGGTCAGGATGCGAGCCAGTTCGTCGTCGCTCAGGCGGCGGCGCGGCTCCTCGCCGGAGATCAGTTCGCGCAAAATATCCTTGACGCCCAGCGAGCCGTCGAAGAAGTCGGAGATCGGCATCAGGCGACCATTGGGCAGGAGCGCGTACTTACTAGCCGTGGCGCGGCTGACCGTCCCTTCGTCCAGGTTTAGACGCGTAGCCACCTCGGCGCGAGTCAGGGGTCGCAGGTAGCGCACGCCTTTTTCCAGAAACTCGCTCTGGTAGTCGACTACCAGCTCGGCCACACGCTTGAGCGTGCGCCAGCGGCGGTGGATACAATCGATAAAGAAGCGGGCGCGGTCGGCCTGGTGGTGGACATAGCGCTGCATCTCGACCCCTGATAGGTCGCTGGTGTGGTTGAGCGGCTGCGTATTATAGCCTGCGCCGAGACGAAAACGATAGCGCTTCTCCTCGATCAGTTCGACCTCAAAGCCGTTTTCGCTCTTACGGATCGTCACATCGGGACGCACATACGCGGTGCTGCCCCGTCCCGAGCCGGTATCCGAGCTATAGCTGTGAGCCGGGTAGGGATTGAGGGTCGCGCGAATGTATTGCACGGCCTGGCGTATATCGCTCTCTGCGACCTGAA
The DNA here is from genome assembly GCA_034437695.1 of Ktedonobacteraceae bacterium. GTDB lineage: Bacteria > Chloroflexota > Ktedonobacteria > Ktedonobacterales > Ktedonobacteraceae > Paraktedonobacter. The sequence continues at coordinate 6,121 of DAOTTJ010000204.1, read as the reverse complement.
GTTCGCGTGCGACCTCCAGAAACTGATTTTTGCCCAGGCGATCCAGGAAGCGGTCGATCAGCACCTCGGCCAGTTCCATGCCCTCGCCCTGCTCGTTGAGCAAGCGGAGCTGGATGAGCAGACACTCGCGCAGATTGCGTGCGCCGATGCCCAGCGGTTCTAGAGTCTGCAACTGACTCAGCACATACTCGACGCGTATCTGAGGAACTCCCAGGTAGCTCGCGATTTCGGACGGTCCGATCTCCAGATAGCCGCGTTCATTGAGATTGCCCACCAACTGCTCGGAGATCGGCGCGTCGTCGGGGGAAGTCAGACCTTCTAGCTGCTGCAATAACACCTCTGAAAGTGTCTGGTCCATCGGGATACGCGCCAGGGGATCGAACTCCTCGTCCTCGTCGCTCTCTGCACCGCTCCAGCCATAGCCATCGAGGTCATAGCGCGTTTCGCCGGGTGGACCCCAGAGCGGCTCCGCCAGATTTTCCTCGCCTCCACCGCCTTCGTGGGCCGCGAACGTCGTCTCGCCAGGACGGACAAAGTTTCCGCAGGAGATACACTGTGCGCCCTGCGTAGACGCGCCGCAGAAGAGACAGACCCGCTGTTCGTGTACCTCTAGTGCGGGATTATCTATCTGCTCCTGGGTGACCGCTTGCTCCAATTCATCGGCTGATAGATGGAGTATCGTACTCGAAGTGACCAGTCTGGCTGAGACGCGCAAGATATGGTCGGGTTTGGGCGTTGGCTCCAGTCGCATACTTTTCCTCTTGATGCAGAAACACCTCGCTGTAACCGTCACGGTCACAGGTACAGGCCTGGATAACCGCGAGATTGCGCTCGCCGTTGTTGCACATAATTTTTAAGGATATTGTAACGTTTGTGGAGATTGCTCACGGTCCAGGAGCGCCGCCTGCGCTGCGGCCTGTTCGGCGGCCTGTTTGTTGCGTCCCTGTCCAACCCCGGCGACCAGCTCCCCAAGCATGACTTCGACCGTAAACTCGCGATCGTGTGACGGTCCTTCCTGTCTGGCCAGGCGATAGATCGGTGTGATGCCTTCCTGGGCCTGTGCGAGTTCCTGGAAGCGCGACTTATTGTCTTTAAAGAGACGCTTGGCCACAATCTGGTCGGCCAGCGCCTTGAGGCGTGGCAGCAGGTAGGTATAGACGGTAGTCTGACCTTGATCCAGGTAGAGTGCGCCCAGGAGAGCCTCGAAGGTCGAGGCCAGGATGCGCTGACTGATGCCCGAATTGCGTTCGCCCTTACCTATGCGCAGAAAGGAGCCGAGATCGATCTCGCTGGCGAACCTGGCTAGCGTATCGCTTTTGACCAGCATCGCGCGTACATCGCTTAGTTCGCCCTCGTTGAGTTCGGGGTATGTTCTAAAGAGAAAGTCGGCAGTAATGCAGGCCAGGACCGAATCGCCTAAAAATTCGAGGCGTTCATTGCAATCCTGTCCGCGACCTGAACTTTCATAGATAAAAGAGCGGTGTGTCAGGGCAGTCTGTAGTAGAGATGCATCCTGAAAGCTCACCTGTAACGTCGCTTCCAACGTTTCATACATATAGAAACCTCCAGCGCCACATGGTCCTCTTCGGCCATGTTGACTCATCTATCGCCATTGTATCTGCGCCGTACCTCGCAGGCAGGCTTGCTCGTTGTGAGCGCCGTACATATCGAGGTGTATGTCTTGTATCCACTCAACCCTCGCTACTCTCTTTGCCGCGTAGTACCATGAAAAACATGGCCGAGCAGTTTTATTCTCGACGGGAAATAGCTGTTCCTGCTGACCATTGTAACGCCTTTTTGTCGCCAACGTCAACCTGAAACAGAGCGATGCAAAGATAGAAGTTCGCCGCAGGCGAAGCACCTTTTCTTCTTTGGTATGGGAGGTTTTGTCCAACATAGATATAAAGCGGGAGTGCAGAGGGCGCAGCCCTTTGCCGGGGTTTGGGGTGTCCCCAACAAACCTTTTCTTTTGTTATGCATGTTTTGCCTTCGGCAAAACATGCATAACAGGAGTGCAGAGAGGTGCTCTCTGCTAACTTCATGTCTATGCCTGCAAGGCAGGCCCCCTCTTGCGTGAGTGTGTTACCCTATAATAGCTGGTTTGAGGAAGACAGGCAGGTACGGATCTGCACAAACAGGTCCGAGGAAAGTCCGAACTCCAGAGAGCAGAATGCTGGCTAACGGCCAGTGAAGGTGACTTCAAGGAAAGTGCCACAGAAACATACCGCCCGGCAACCCACACGTGGGTTAAACGCGCCGGGTAAGGGTGAAATGGTAAGGTAAGAGCTTACCAGCAGCCAGGTGACTGACTGGCTGGGTAAACCCCATTCGGAGCAAGACCGAGCAGAGGGAAGCAGCAGCCGCTTTGCGGATGCTGTGCGGATGGCTCGTCCGTCACCCCTCGGGTTGGTTGCACGAGGCGTCGAGCAATCGCCGTCCCAGATAGATGCCTGCCACCCTCTTTGTCGAGAGACAGAGAAGGAACAGAATTCGGCTTACGTCTTGCTCACACCAGCACCCACCACATTTGACAAGGATTACCTCGACAGTCTACGAACCACGTTTTTATCCACAATGGTTAAGGTTCGCTCACTGAAATGAAACTTCTTTACTGTCAGATTTACTGTACATTTTACAGAGGTGAAGTGGCTTGAGAAGCGGCTTGAATGTTCTAGGCTTGACGGACTCTCACAAGGAATCCCCGGAACGTATATTTAACTGACTGCACTTTAGAACCATATTGCATCCTGGAGCAGTGGAAGGTCCGTGCTCAATCGTGCGCTAATCCAACCCAACATATTCAAATCGCGAATAGACTGACTGATCTCTTCGTCTTTGAGAGGGGGATTGCGTTGGTGCTTCCAACGTTTGACACCCTCGAAGATAGCCATCTCTGACACTTTTCCAGGGTTCATCTGCTCCAACGCTTGAGCGGTAAAATGAACTGTTGCTGCTCTTTCTGCATCCTGGGTATTCATTCTCAAGAAAAGATCACTGATGCGGTCGATGAGTGTTTCCCACTGGGCAAGTTCTACCCGAAAGGCTTGCGCAGCGTCTCGATACGTTGGTCCCGGTTGTACTGAGAACATGTTCCCAAGCGGTTTTTCCTGGATAAGACCATTATTTACCAATCTGGTCATGAGCTGACGTAGCTCGGATGAAAAAGGGCCGTAGCTTCCGCGTACGAAGTGCATGCCCGTTGGGAGTCCTGAGATCGTAGCAAAGTAAGCAATTTTTTGAAACGTTACTCTTCCTACCGGCCAGTGGTATGGCTCTTGCTCGATGCGTGCAAGGATCTCCACAAGGCCGATGTATGCCGGGTTGATCCTCCAGCTTTCACGCTGCACGCTTTCCTCTGTTGTTGAGACGGTTGGTTGTGAGAGGAACGATGGTTCGATCTCTTCTAGAGGGGTTCCATAGGGAGCATAGAGTTCGACCGGAATAGCGAGGCGACTCAGAGCGCGATAGAGCGTCGGACCGACGACACGCCATTCGAGCTGGCCGTTGCTACACCCCAGAGCCGGGACTGCTAATGAGGTGATTTCCCATGTGGCGTAATGTCTCTCAAGATATTCCAGGCCAGCGATAATATCAGAAAGTCGAGAAACCGATCGCCAGTGATCTTTCGTGGGAAAATTGAGAATCCCTGGAGGAAGGAAACCGCGATAGAGATACGGTTCTCCTAGATGTACTTGCTTTGCCTTGCAACGAGCCAGGTAATCCTCGTACATCTCTGGAAAGCGCTTTTTGAATTCGAGAGCCAGACCTTTTCCCATCACACCGACACAATTGACGGTATTGACGAGTGTTTGCATGTCCGATGCAAAGATATCACCTACATGGATGCGAATCATCGTTCTCCCTCCAGGAAAAAAAGTGAGGATGAAGTGTGATACTCAGATTGGGTGCGATATCTGCGAGCTTTGCCTGGCTCTGTGTACATGAGACATAGGCACCCAAAATAGACGAAGGAAGTATGCGACCAGGAACAAGTACTTCGGCACATTTAATGCTCCGGTGCTGTTGATATTCTAACGGGTCACCAGGATGACGCCAGTCATCTGCGAACACTTGCTCGTGATCGATGTCTGAAAGCCCTGCTGGAGCAGGCCGGAAGCGTGCAATCGAAGCAGCCGCATTTCTGTCGGTGACAACCACACCAGCGATATCCAGAATGGTCGTGCTGATCCTTAATACGCAGATTTCCATATGCGCATCTTTGCGTTTGAAGAGCATAGGATTTTTAGCGCAAATATACACATTTGCATATTCATGCAATGTGCGGTTGCCAGTGCCTGGCACTATCTTCGTTGTTCTTCTATCTTGAACTTCTGGCATTGCGACTGACTCATGTGGAAATCGTGCTGCAAGCTTATGTGATAAAATTCCTCAGACAAGGATGGAAGAGACATTCATGATTGGGACAATATAGTGGAGTTTGTCAAGTTCTTCCCGTCTCATGCCGCTTTGCTTCTCCTACATAACCGAACATTTGTACGTCATATTAGAGTCGCTGAGCAGTGTGTCTGTCAAAGTGAAAGCTTTCTGACCTCTCTATTCCCAAGTCTGGTTCTCAAACTCACTCTCAAGCTGCTTCGCGCAGTGAATATTTCTTTTAATTTACAAAGGTAATAGTACAAGAATTCATCGTTTTCTGCTTCCTTGCTTCTCGGTCGTTGATGCGCTTTACTCCATTGCAAATCGAGTCGTAGAGTGATACAGGAGCATGTAATGGCGAACAGCGATGCCAGCCAGTTACCCAGATCGATCGTCTGTGTCTATGCCCAGGCTGATGAGCCTTTCTATAAGACTTTACAGGAGCATCTGGTGCTCTGGCAGCGCCAGGGGATCATTGTCTGGCACGATCTTGCGGGCGGCGATGATGTCGTGCAGACCATGCGCGACTACCTGCACCACGCGGACCTGATTCTTTTCCTGCTGAGTGCCAGCTTTTTTGCCAGTACCGAGTGCCATCTTGCTATGCGCCAGGCCCTGCTTGAACATCGCCAGCGGAACGTGCCAGTTGTGCCGATCCTGGTGCGTGCGTCACCCTGGAAGGAGAGCGACTGTGGCCACTTGAAGGCGCTCCCTGCCAACGATCTGCCCGTTGTTCAATGGACGCATCCCGATCTGGCCTACGAGAGTATTCGCACTGGTCTAGTACCTCATCTGCCCGGTGTGGCTGTTCCCAAAGCGGCAAACCGTTCCGCGCAGCTTTTTCAAGCACGTGAACTGCCAACAGGGTATGTGCCGCGCCCTAAGGCCTTCAACGAGATTAAAAGCAGCCTGTTAGAGAGGCGCGAGGATGGGCAGACGACGGCGATCACGACCGCGCTGCGCGGAGTCGGGGGCTTTGGCAAAACGACGCTGGCCCTGGCGCTCTGTCACGATCCTGAGGTCCAGACCGCGTTTCCCGATGGTATTCTCTGGATTGAACTCGGCGAACAGCCGCCGCGCACGCTGGATCTGCTCAATCGTGTGCTCGCCACCTTTGCGCCCACACTGGCCGACGCAATCACTCTGGAAGAGGCACGCGAGCACTGGCGTACGGCGCTGCATGAGCGGTCGTTTCTGCTGGTCATCGATGATGTGTGGCAGGCCGCAGCTCTGGAACCGTTGGTTGCAGATGGGCCGCGCTGTGTGCGCCTTGTGACGACGCGCAACGACTTGGTTGTGCCCGCGAGTGCCAGTCGTATCTGGGTGGATGCGATGGACCCCGAAGAGGCTATCGCTACGTTATGTAAGGAGTTGCCCACTGAGATCGGCCAACCTGTCTATCGACCGGCATTGATGGATCTGGTGACGCGTCTGAATTGCTGGCCGCTGCTCTTGACGCTGGCGCGTGGCATGTTGCTGGCGCAGGTGCGCTACGGACGAAGCCTGGCCGATGCGCTCTCGATGCTGGAGCAGGCCTACCAGGCGCGTGGCGTGGTCGCCTTTGATCTGAGCCATGAGAATGAGCGTCAGCAGGCAGCCGGCGCGTGCCTGGAAACCAGCATCAGCCATCTGGAAGAACACACAAGTTCGCGCTATCAGGCGTTAGAGCGTTATCAGGAACTGGCAGTCTTTCCCGAAGATACCGATATCCCACTGGCGACGTTGGCTCGTTTCTGGCAGGGAA
>DAOTTJ010000203.1:0-2548 GCA_034437695.1 Ktedonobacteraceae bacterium | reverse complement strand
GAGGTGGTATAAACATCCCCACCCAGCTCCGGCCCTGCTAGAAACGTCGCTCTATGGCCTTTGCGAACGCTATCGTGGGCAGATCGCCGGAAGTACACTGGTCGCAAATCCCGGGTGCCACTCTACCACCTCAATTCTGGCCCTGCTGCCTGCTGTAGCTGCTAACCTTATTCAACCCGATATTATCATTAATACGTTAACAGGCATTAGCGGAGCCGGACGCGGCCTCAAAGTCACTTCGCTATACTGTGAACAGGACGAGGACGCCAGCGCCTATAGTCTGGATGGCCATCGTCACCTGCCAGAGATCATTCAGGAACTGGAAGCAGGAGCCAGAGACGCGGGTAATCCCCTGGAGGATGCCCTACGTGTCACATTTGTCCCTCATGTGTTACCAATGAGTCGGGGACTTCTGGCAACCTGCTACGCTGATGTAAAGAGGTCGTCTTTAACTGCTGAGGAGATACGTGCTTATTATGCAAATTATTATGCCAATGAGCCATTTATACGAGTTATTGATACTCCACCACATACAAAATGGACTGCGGGTACCAATACATGCCTGATCTATCCGACGCTCGATCAGCGAACAGGACGTTTGCTGGTGGTCAGTTGTCTGGATAATCTCTGTAAAGGTGCCGCCGGCCAGGCTGTGCAAAACGCCAACCTCATGACGGGCCTGCCTGAAACGGCAGGACTGACTGTGACCCCGCTCTATCCGTAGCGACGCGGGAGAATGAGTTGCGAGATAGGACGACAAACAACGCCTTTCTCTCGTTCGTTTGCAGGGCAACCTCTGCTCTACATTCCTTCCCGCGATCTGGCAACAGACGCGAGAGCACCCGGACGACCTGGACCACCTGGAAGTCGGGTATGGCCGGCACATTAGTAAGAAAACAAGCATAGTAGCAATCGAAGAGGAGTATCATTAATGGCCATTTCATTCTCAATGTCATCCGACGGAGACATAATCGCCGATCATCATGTTATTGCACAGGTTTTGCGCGAGGCATTGCCATATATTGACTATCTCAAGAACAAAATCCTGGTGGTAAAGCTAGGTGGAAGCACGCTGGAGAACCAGCGCATCATCCTGCAAGATATCATCTGGCTGCGAGCACTGGGCGTCAACCCGGTACTGGTCCACGGTGGTGGACCGTACATCAACGAATGGTTGCGCAAGATGAATATTCAGCCTCAGTTTAAAAATGGCCTGCGGATTACGGATGCACCAACCCTCGAAGTTGTACGCATGGTGCTCTGCGGTCAGGTCAATCAAGGGTTGGTCGCGATGGCCGCGCAGCTTGGCGGCAAAGTCGTGGGACTCTGTGGAACCGACGGAAATATGGTCCAGGCCCACATCGCCGACCCCGAGCTGGGCTTTGTAGGCGAGATCGATACGGTAAACCCGCAACTGATCCAAACGATGCTCGCCGACGGCTATATTCCGATTATCGCCCCCGTCGGCCAGGGTCCCGACGGCTCAAGTTTAAATATTAACGCCGACCTCGTCGCCGCCCACCTGGCCGGCGCACTCGACGCTGAAAAGCTGATTTTCCTGAGCAATGTACCGGGCATTTGCGGCGCTGACGGCGGCGTCATCTCCGAACTTAGCGAAGGTGAAGCACGTCAGTTAATTCACGACGGCGTCATTAGCGGCGGCATGATCCCTAAAGTTTCGGCCTGCCTCGATGCCCTTGTGGCTGTACCTCGCGTCCATATCGTCGACGGTGGCGAACCCCACGTTCTACTGCGCGAGCTGTTCACCGACCAGGGAGTGGGAACAATGATTGTGCGCCAAACCGCCGCCGAGAGCGCAAAGATGGCCGCCGAGTCGGTTGCGCAGACCGCAAACCAGGGCAATTAGTCTTCGCTTCGCTAGCTACATCGACCTGGAGCGCCACACCCAACAGAGAGGACCAGGCGCTCCAGGTCGATTATGCCTCAGTCGTTGACGTAACGCAACTCACCCGCCACTTCATGGCGGAAAAGGATACCCGTGTTGGCGAGGTGCTCCAGAGCCAGAACAGCCGCCACCCGCTCCTTGCGCTGAACACCCTTTTTGCGGACAGGAGGCGCAAAACGCAGCGTCACTTCGGCTGGATCAAAAACTGTCAAATTGCCAGGATTTTCCTGAAGATAACGACGGATCGCCTCTTCATACCAGTTTACTAGATCAACAGGCCGCCTGAACGAGGGAGAAGCGACTATCAGCACCGGACAGGTCGTCGAACGCAAGACGTGCCGCGACTTGCTGCCAATGAAAAAACGACGCACCTGCGTCAGAGAGGCGTTGCCCCGACTCCCGATAACTACTAGATCAGCGGAGACCTCTCTGGCTACCCTGACAATCTCCTCAGGAGGAGAACCCTGGCGAATACAAATATCAATCCGCCATCCCTCTTTACCCTGCTCCTGAAGAAGGCCGCGCACGCTAGCCAGCACATTCTCAGCCTCCTGCCTCTGTTTCACACTTACCACCGCCTGGTGGGTCTGTCCTGTATAGACACCAGCAGCCGAAGAGGTAACGTAGGGAACAGGAATAACA
>DAOTTJ010000202.1:0-7571 GCA_034437695.1 Ktedonobacteraceae bacterium | reverse complement strand
ACTTACAGCAGTGGTTAGAACATAGCGCAAACGATCATATTCGTCCTCGGACCTATGAGCGATATGAACAGTATGTGCGCCTGCATATTATCCCTCTGCTTGGGAAGATCAAACTGCAAGCGTTGTCACCTCAGCATTTACAAACCTGGAAATCGAAGAAGTTGAAAGAAGGGCTTTCACCAACGACCGTACGTACTATTCATATAGTCTTGCATAAAGCGTTACGTGATGCGATCAAGTTGGGCTTACTGACACGCAACGTCTGTGAGATGGTATCACCTCCTCGTAAAGCTCAGCAGGAAATGAAGGTTCTTACGACTGAGCAAGCGCGTCAATTTCTGGATGTTGTCATTGGTGAACCAGACGAAGCACTTTTTATTCTTGCTCTGGCTACTGGTATGCGTCGGGGCGAGTTGCTTGGTCTGAAATGGCAAGACATTAGCCTTCAGGAGTGCGTTTTGCGTGTGCGTCGTACCCTCAATCGTATCCCTACGGTGTTAGGTGAGGGAGCTGGCTCGTTTGTGGAGTCTGAGCCGAAAACGGCACAGAGCAGGCGAAGTATTGTCCTTCCGGGTTTTGCTGTTGAAGCTTTACAGAGACAGAGACAGAGACAAGCAGAGTGGCAACAATACGCCGGTAGTGCCTGGGTGGAACATGGGTATGTCTTTACGACTCCGTTCGGTAAGTATGTTCATCCGAACACGTTGTATGCTCGTTTCAAAGCACTGTTGAAAAAAGCGGGTTTGCCTGACATTCGTTTTCATGATGTGCGTCATAGTGTGGCAACGTTGTTGTTGTCCAGTGGAGTGCATCCGAAAGTGGTACAGGAGATCTTAGGTCATAGTCAGATCAGCATGACGATGGATATCTATGCTCATGTGTTGCCGACGATGCATCAGGACGCAATGGAGAAGCTCAATCAAGCTTTTAGGGGTACGAGCGTTGGTGCTCCAAAGGGCAGTAAGATGGATGGTGATGGCGCTGGCGGTGCTCCTGACTCTGTGTAGAGGGTTGCTGTAGTCGTTGCTGTAGTTGCTTCATTTCTCTCATAAATAAAAGTACCTCGTTCGGCCTCTAGAGCCAGACGAGGTATTCTTATCTCAGGTAAAAGTAGCGCATACGGGATTCGAACCCGTGATCTCCGCCTTGAGAGGGCGGCGTCCTGGGCCGCTAGACGAATGCGCCTCGTTGTCCTGTGGACGTGCCTTAATCATAGCGGGTTTTCGTCTCTCTGTCAAGGGTTTTAGATCGGTCTTTTCTGTTCCTATAGAACAGGAAACTTGATCCGATGACGGTTCAGGGCGCTACTACGAGGTGTGCCTGGCGTGCGGCGAGACTGATTTCGGCGATGGTCCCGGAGTTGAAGTTCAGGTAGTCGGTTTCGATACCGTCGCTGAATATGATGCCATTGTCGGGCATCTGTGAGGTGAGTACGAGCTTCTGACCGCGCTGGATCTGTCCAAAGACGAGCCGGGCCTGCGAGGTCTTTGAGACGAATGGCTCGCGTACGCTGAACCAGAGCCGATCTGAGTCCCATCCCAGGGCTAGCTGCTCGGGAGTCGGCGGTTTGTCGTCGAGCGAGCAGAAGTATTCGGTAATCCGCCAGGCCCCGGTCGTGATTGAGCGCAACCACCCTGTGCAACCAGCCCCGGTCGAGACGATCAGACCACTGGAACTCTGCTGTTCACGTTTGCCTGCGTACTCTAACAGGTAACGCGCTGAGCTGTGCGTCCGTGGCCCAATAAAGAGGTCGTTGACGGCGTAGAGCGTCTGCCCATCGTTGAGTATGGTCTGGGCCATCGAGATGTGCTTGAGCTTGACTCGACCCTGGAGGGTGCGTTCGAGCCAGTGCTGCGCGTCGGTATAGACAAAGGGGATCAAGATGCCGTCGATGCGCTCGGGATCGGGGTTGAGGGCCAGAATCGGCTGGTTCGTCAGGTATTTGGCGACGTTGATGACCAGACCGTCCTGACCCAGGGTGAGCACGAGGTCGTGTTCGCTAAATTGGTAGGTGGGCAGCAGGTCGCGGTCGAGAATATGCATTTTGAGTTTTCCGTCAAGCTGGCGTTTGACCTCCTGAATGGCGCGGTGGTACTGCATGTCGCTCTGTTCGTATTCGCTGAACGAGATGTGGTTTTGCTCCAGGTAGAAACGCGCCTGCGCTTTTGAGTTCAGACGATAGATGAGATCTTCCAGGGCCGTCTTTCTGGTGATGACGACGATCTTCTCGATCGCTGCGAGCGTCGACTCGGCTGCGGACTCTTCGCCTGCGCTTTCATCTCCACGTTTCACCTCAGACGTGGCGCGTCGACCGGTGTGTCTGAACATCGTAATCCTTCCTTCCTTTCGCTATTTCGTATTTAAAAGCTGTTCTAGAATCTCGGAGGTGATGGTCAGGTTGCCGATCTTGCTGGCGTTGTCGGCGAAGTCGCGGAAGGCCAGGGCCATCAGGAGACGCGAGTCAACCTCTTTATAGGGCGTCAATTGCATGCTCGTTGCTTCGGCTGCGAAGGCGGCCTGCTTGCGGGCATTTGAGCCTTGCAGGTCAACCAGGTCCTGACGGCGCTGCTCCAGGTCGACCTCGGTCGAGAGTTCGTTCTGCTTGATCTTGCGCTCTTGCTCGACTGCCTCGGCTCGGCGCGAGTAGATCGCCTGGTCGGCACGTTTTTGCAACAGTTCGCGGTACTCGGCCTCCAGGGCGCGGGTCATCTCTGGCGTGGCCTTGACCGATGTGAAGAAGAGGCTGAGACACTCTACTCCCAGCTCGGTCAACGATTGCTCCTCGCGGATCTGCTCCATAACCCTGCGTGCCAGACGCTCGGAGACGCGCAAGGCATCTTCCAACGATAGCTCCTGAAGCTCTTTGCGCGTGTACATCTGCACGATGTTGATGATGCGCTGGTTGAGCCTGGCGGGATCTTCTGAATGATATTTCCTCGTCCGCGGGTTGATTGTGAAGTTGAGCAGACGAGCGCTTGTCTGGGGAGCGCTAATTCTATAGGTACATTGACCCTGAAGGGTCACTGCCTGGAAATTGCCGGTGGTTTCGTTAAAGGCAAAGGTGATATCGGTCGTCGCAATCGGTACCAGCACAATTGAGGTGCGTCGCGGTAGGTACCAGAAGGTCTTGCCTGCCCCCTGTCGAAAAATGCGCCCGTTTGCATAGGCCAGAATATATTCGGTCGGTTCTGCCTTAAAGTATCCAATCAGGGCCATACCTCTGCTCCTTTCGTCTCTCTGTACGACTTAGTGTACTATCAACACTAATAAGTGTAGCTGGTAGGTATGGACGCTGTCAAGGGGCAAGCGGTTGCATCCCTGCATCCCCAAATGCTTCCATTACTCGTCGGCACGTGTTTCAAATGCGTGCCGCGCTCGTAGAAGTATATGCTCTGAGCACTCCAGGCTCAATCAAGCTAGCTCTCGCTGATGAGGGTCGCTAGATAGGCGAGATCTCCGATTACCTCATGGAATGAGCGGGAGTTCGTGCGCGATGTGCGGTTCCTTCGCCAGAGGCTATCTCTTGTGCGGTCAGATGTGCTTCAACGATCTTCTGGTCTGCCGCAGCGATGGCTGCTTCGTGTTCTTTATCGGCAATGACCTGGTAGCCGTCGTAGACAAACGGCTGGGCAAAGAAGTCGGGTCCGACGATATGGTGAATGCCAAAGAGTGGATGGCGGTGATGGATATCGCAGAGCACCAGCATATTCATCTCCGAGTCGACGAACTCTTCCATCGTGGCGCGATCCTTCACCTGTGGAAAGACTCGCCCTACCTTCGCCGGGTCGCACGCAGAGAGCAGGCAGCGTTCCAGCGGGTGATGATGGGTCTCCAGGTCTTTTGCGCCAAAGGGGTTCTGCGATGGATCGTGAAGTGTCGATTTGCGTACTCCGCAGATCACGCAGGGGCGATCTTTGGTAAAGATGAGGTGGCGATGCGTGCGCATATAGATCGGTGTATCCTCGCGTGGAGGATGCGGGGGCGTCATTTCAATGTCGGACACGCCAGCGATCGTTGCGTGTACGGTGGAAAGGATAGTCGATGTGCCGTCCTGTGCTACGGTTTTTACCGTTGTCGCGTCTACTTCCGCCTGGACACGTGTCCGAGGAGCTGAGTGCTGTGGTGCAGTCTGTGTAGTGATCTCGGTCTGGATGTGGGTCTCCTGAATGCTTCTGGCCAGCGTGGCCTGGGTCTGCCTGGTGACTGTCTCCTGTACCTGAAGAGAATTTGCCTCGGGCGTTATCGTCGCTGTGTGCAACAGATCGCTCACACGAGGAAAATGTGGCATAATAAGAACCTCCCTAAAAAAAGAAACTACGAGCCGTTAAAGATGAGATTGCCGGAGCTTAGTATACTGCAAGCGCTTTTCAAGTGTAAATGAGTCCTGGTCTCCTGGTACAAGTACGCTGACGCAGGTCCTACCTCCGATTTGCACTTTTTCTGCCGCAGGGCCTTTGCGGGTCTTGCTTTAGCGCACCTCTTTCTTGTAGACCGCGACCGGGGCAGGGTTGCGCTCTGCGATGAGACGTTGATGCCAGTAGGTGTATATGGTGGGCATCTCGCTGACCTCGTCGAGGCGGTTGATCTGCTCGGTCGTGAGGTTCCAGCCGACCGCCCCGAGGTTGTGTCTGAGCTGCTCTTCGTTGCGAGCACCTATGATCACGCTCGCTACGGTCGGACGCTGGAGCAGCCAGTTCAGAGCGATTTGCGGTACCGACTTGCCGGTCTCTGTGGCCAGTTCCTCAAGGGTGTCTATGATTTCATAGAGCTTCTCGTCGGGGATGCGCGATCCCTCTGAGCCGATCTGCTGTATCCGACTTCCTACAGGTGCTGGCTGGTCGCGGCGGATCTTGCCCGCGAGCATGCCCGAGGCCAGTGGACTCCAGACGATCGTCCCGACCTTCTGGTCGAGCGCGAGCGGCATGAGTTCCCATTCGTATTGCCGTCCAGCCAGCGAGTAAAATGCCTGGTGCGCGACATAGCGCGTCCAGCCGTAGGTCTGCGCGACCGCCAGCGATTTCATCAGGTGCCAGCCAGAGAAATTGGAACAGGCGATATAGCGAACTTTGCCGCTCTGAACCAGCGTGTCGAGCGTGCGCAGCGTCTCCTCGACCGGGGTGAGTGCATCGAAGCCATGCATAGTATAAATATCGATATAGTCAGTGTTCAGTCTGCGCAGACTGTCCTCGCAGGCCCTGATCAGGTGATAGCGCGACGCGCCCATGCCGTTCGGTCCGGTACCTATGCGGAAGGTCGCCTTTGTCGCCAGCAGCAACTGGTCGCGCCGCCCGGCGATTGCCTGACCGAGTAGCTCTTCGGCCAGTCCCGCCGAGTAGACATTCGCTGTATCAAACAGGTTGACGCCCGCCTCCAGACACACATCGACCAGGCGACGCGCTTCTTCCACTCCGGTCTTTCCCCATGCACTGAAGAAAGGGCCTGAGCCGCCAAAGGTCGCTGTCCCAAAGCTGAGCGCGGAGACCTTCAGTCCCGCACCACCAAGTTGTCTGTATTCCATCGGTTTGTTCCTCTCTTCTCTCTGCTACTAATCGTGTTTCTTACTCTGCCTGAGCGAGGTTGCACTGCATCTCGACGAACGCCAGCTTGCCATAGACCGGGTTTTCCTGGACAAATTCGTGGGTGCGCAGGAAGCCAACACGTTCGTAGACGCGTATCGCCCGCTGGTTGAACGCGAGCACAAAGAGCCGGAAGCGCAGGGGCGCAAACTGCTCGCTGGCAAAGTCCATGCCTGCCCTGACAAAAGCTGTCCCCAGGCCCTTGCCGGTGAGATCTGGTCGCAGACCCAGACCGATATCGATAGTCTTGTTCGCGCTATAGAGGGCCGGCACGTCGTTAAACCAGACCTGCGCCGCCGTGCCAAAGCAGAAAAAACCAGCGATTTTGCCCGCCTCATCGCGTACCGCATAATAGGGACTACGCTGCTCCAACATATCGACGAGACTCTCTGCGGACGCGGCGTGACCGTAGATCGCGTATGGCTCTGCGTAGCGCCAGCGCTGGATCGCATGCGCGTCTGCTTCGTTCATAAGCGTGAAAGTAAAGCGTATCAACGGCATCTCTCCATCTGCTCTAAATATCTCGCTCTATTCTATCAGACCTCTGCAATAGGAAAGAAGTTCTTTTGTCACTCTCTGGGCGTTGTAGCCCGCTGGATGCGCTGCATTTTTCTCGCTCTGTACAACGTGTCTCTACTAGAGATAGTACGCGCTCGCAAGCGCAGTCTAAAGGAGATTTCACGCTATGCAAACCTCATTGTTTTCACATTTTGCTCGCACGATGTCGCGCTGGCTCGGACATCCACTGGTTTTTGGCCTGGCTCTGCTGATTGTTATTGTCTGGGCAGCGCTTGGACCCCTCTTTGCTTTTAGTAATACCTGGCAGCTTGTCATTAATACCGGCACAACGATCGTTACCTTTCTTATGGTCTTCCTAATCCAGAACACGCAAAACCGCGATAGCGAAGCTGTCCAATTGAAATTAGATGAGCTTATTCGTGCGATAAAGGGCGCTGATAATAGTGCGCTGAATATAGAGAACCTGAATGAGCACGATCTGCGCCACCTTCAGGATCACTATAGTCACCTGGCCGATTTGGCTGAGAAACGTCTTCAGGGTGAAAATAAGAAGCAGAAAAAATAGTCCATGCACTATCCTCCCCACACTAGTAAAGCTCGTGCGCGGCAGTCCGCGTGCCAACTACCGCGCAGATGTTGAACTGCCGTGAGGGAGGACCAGCTATGGACGCCACATCTGTAAATCCGAGTCTTCGCATGTGTGGTAGGACCTGCGCTTCGATGATCGTCTGGTAACGCTCTAAGCCGGTCTCTGGTCTCTCTTCCGTTTTACCTGTGGTCAGCGTGAAGATAAGTCGACCGCCCGGCTTGAGGACGCGGTAGGTCTCTGTGAGGACCTCCAGTGGATCTGACCAAAAGTAGAAGGTGTGGATGCTGATGACTCTGTCAAAGTGTTGCTCAGGAAATGGCAGGTGCGCGGCCTCTCCCTGCTGCAAACTCACTCGCCCGGCCTTCACGGCCTGTGCGTTTCGCTCTCTGGCTCGCCTGACCATCGTCGGCGCGAGGTCGATGCCGCTCACTGAACCACGCGGCGTTTGCGCGGCGAGCAATTCAATCGCTTTCCCTGCGCCAAAGCCGATCTCTAGCACGCGATCTGCTGGCTGCACACCCGCCGCCTCGATCGTCCAGAGCGTCTCTCCTGCGTGCTGGCGCACCATCAGCTCACCGGCAATTCGTCCCACTACTCCCCTCGGACGCGGATACTGTCTGCTGAGCACGCTCTCGATGATACCTTTTATCTGAATCACAAACAATCCCTTTCTCTCTTGTCGCGACACATCTATTCTCATTGGTAGAACAATCCCCCCAACCCGCTTTATTCGTGTCATAATTGAACAGTACTTGAACCCACCTTGAACGGTTTATTCGTATACTTCCCATTGTGGAAAGCAAAAAAGCTCGTCGCCTAACCATCCCACTGCTTTTTTGCTAAACATGAGCATTGAGTAAACGAATCCATCCATTTTTAGGAGATGA
>DAOTTJ010000201.1:0-12677 GCA_034437695.1 Ktedonobacteraceae bacterium | reverse complement strand
GGACTTCTCGTTCGCCTTAGTAATTCTGGTGAGGACTTCTATCACTTCAGAGTCTGCCGGGATGGGACGTGCAGCCTTTCTCTCTATGCCAACAACAGTGAGATAAATTTGACAAACGATATATCTAATTCAGCTATTAAAGCTGGCATCAACCAGACTAATCTGCTTGCGGTCGTCGCAATTGGCAGTACATTTGATTTTTACGTCAATCGGCAATCTGTCTATCACACAAGCGATAGTACCTATAGCTCCGGTGAAATAGCTGTTTTTGCCGGAGGGGGCTTTGGAGATCCAACAGAGGCAGCTTTTCGCGATGCAAAGGTCTGGCAGCTATAAGTTTTTTCTTTCCTACCCTCGCTTTCTTGAGAGATTTTGTGAGGATATCTCCATTTGCGCAGACTTTAGCAGAGGGTAGTCCTCTGCACTCCTGCCTACGTCTGCGCCTATGAAGGACTCCTCATACTCCAGCGTGGACTGCTTTTGACAACTTTTGCATAGCCCTGCTACATATGTCATTTCTCTTGCATAGGAAGGGAGGCAACGATAGAATAATCATCAGACCGTAAACTATGTGAGAGGGATAGGCAATGCCGACATCTATAAGATCTACACTTCATTTGACACACGTATATGAAACGCTCATTGCGACGTATGGTAAACCGGATAACGAACCAGACTATGATCCGCTCGGAGGATTAATCGCTACTATTCTTTCACAACATACTTCAGATGTGAATTCTGAACGCGCCTATCAGCGCTTGGTAACCGCGTTCCCCACGTGGGAAGAGGTACGTGATACAGAAACTTATAAAGTTGCTGAGGCGATCAAATGCGGCGGATTAGCTACTGTTAAGTCGGTGCGGATTCAAGATGTCTTGTATACTCTGACCGAGCAACAGCAAGCACAAGGAGAGACAAAAACACTTGATGCGTATCTTTACGCTGAACTTAGCAGGCAAACCACGGCAGAGGCTTTACACTATCTGCGCCAGCTTCCAGGCGTTGGACCCAAGACGGCCGCATGTGTGCTTATGTTTCATTTGGACCTTCCTGCGTTTCCAATCGATACGCATGTGGGAAGAATACTCCAACGCGTCGGCATACTCAGTCCAAACGTTAGCATGAAAGCTGCACATACGCTCCTGGATACGGTCTTACCTTCAGAATGGGTCTATCCACTCCATGTCAATCTTATCAAACACGGACGGCAAGTGTGTCACTCACAACGGCCCGAATGCACTGTTTGTACTCTTTACAACGATTGTGCCTACGTGGGAAATGTGAACGCTCAGGAGACTGCGATCTCAAGTGTATAAAAGCTACAAACGAGGGTTCTTGTTCTTTGGTAATAATTATTGTTTCTGGATGCTGGGCTGTTTCTCTCTGTTCTCGCTGGAGAAAATAAGGATAAGTTATCTCTGGCAGATCCTTTCCATGCTCCACATTTAGAGAGACCGACGTTTTCCCTTGCACCATGCGTCAAGTACATGTTACACTAGAGCGGCATGGCTCTCTCATTTCTATCTACCAACATAACCAATACCCGGTGGCCGCTCTTTAAACGCCGCCTGCTGATCATCTATCTGCTGTTAAGCACAGCCTTACTGGCGCTCGGGATGTCGGGCCAGGTCCGCCTGTTGAACGAGGTAGGCCATACTTTTGGCGGCTTTGTCTGGGGACTCGATACGGATAGACAGGTGGTTATTGTCTCCACGATCTCGGGACTTCCTCCCTTTGCAGGTGTTCCTTCTTCGTTGGGAACTAATGAAACTATCACGCGGGTCAATGGTCAGAATCCACTGAATCTGCCTGCCATCTATCGCCAGGCACGTCCAGGACAGCTCATCAGCTATACTCTGACGGCTAACGGGCAGAGTCGGGTGATCACGTATGCAGCTAGCGTCTTTACGTTTACTATGTGGCTGCAAAACTACGGTCTGGCTCTGCTGGCTGGCTTCTGCTGGCTACTCATCGGGGGTCTACTGCTGGGAACTGCCCGCGAGTGGTCGGGCGCTGTCGAAGGGATAACGCTGCTGCCGGTGGCTATGCTCTTTCTGCTCTACAGCCACTGGGGCAATATTCAAAACGCCTACACGATGGATGCGCTGCTACAACTGCTCTGGTTCCCGGCCTTCGCGCTACTGGGGGCTGCCTTTATGCACCTCAGTCTGAACTACCTTCCTGAAGCCATCGGTGTCTATCGCCAGCCACGCTTTAGACTGGACAGCCTGCCCTACCTGCCTCTGATCGCGCTGGAGGCCTGGAACATCGGGCTATTCGTTCTGCGCGGCAGTCTGCCCACCAGGATGATGATTATACTCAATCTGGGCTACGGTGTACTCGGCGGTCTGGTCAGCCTGGCGATCGGGGCTACTTCCCTGATACGAATCGCACTGCGCCGCTCAAAACATGGCGCAGCGATCAGACGCCAGTTGGGCGACCTGATCAGTCTGTGGCTCGGCGGCTTCGGCCTGGGCGTTGGCCTGGGCGTCCTGCCAGTCCTCTTCACCGGCAGCCCGCTTTTGCCGCTGCCCTTCTTCTTGCTGATGGGCGCGATCTATCCATTGATCCTCCTCTATGGCGTGCGCTCGCTGCGCTTGATCGGCGCACTTCAGGAGAGCATGGCGCAGACCGAGGAGATCATGCATCAGCAACAACGCACGGCAGAAGATCTGCAACGCGCCAACGGCGAACTCCAGCGGGCGACCTCGCTGCTGCTACACGCCGATGCGCATCTGCGCTCGCTGCTCTCCGAGCGCATCCACGACCAGCCAAAGCAGCAGGCGCTGCGCATCCGCTCTTTGCTCGGACATTGGCAGCACAAACTAAAAGTCGAGATCGAGCACGATGCAACGCTCCAACCCTTTGCACAGCCGGTCATCGAGGCGCTTGGGAAGGTGCGCAAGATCAGCGAGGAACTGGAAAGCGATCTGCGCGGACTGCAACTGCTGATCGAAGATACCTATCAGCGCCGCAGTCTGGGTCTGAAGTTACACCTGGAGAAGCTGGTGCGCGAGGATCTGCCCGCGCTCCATCCAGAGTCGCCGCTGAGGATTCAGGCCGATCTGTGGGCGCTGGACACGCTGGGTCAGGACCTGGAGGCGACCCCGGAGGGCGAGAAGTTTGCTGAAGCGGTCTCGTATACGATCACTCAGGCGCTCCTCAATATCTATAACCACGCGGGCGCAACCTTTGCGACTGTGCGCACGGTACGCCTGGACGGTCACCTGGAGATCTTTGTTATCGACGATGGGCGCGGCTTTGATATCGCCAGTATCTCACCCGAAAAGACGAGTATGTTTAAGGCAGATCTCAAGGCCCGCGAGGCCGGCGGCACGCTCTTGATGCGCTCGACACCCCGTCCACTCTCACAACACGGCACATCGGTCATCCTCAAACTGCCTTTTCCCGAGAATCCCCCCCCCTCAGAGGTCGCCGCCACAACCCACGACGAGGGCGAACGCGAGCGCTATATGGGCCGCAACCCGGCGTAAGCTTCGTAGGCGTGGGCCAGCAAGACACGTCTGCCCGGATCGCTGGGCGCTCCTTCAATCGTAAAGAAGGTGTAGAGTTCGCTGACTAGGTTCTCTAACGGTCCCATGTTGGGCTGACCCTGCGCATTTAAAAAGCCCATCTGCTGCGCGATGTCGTCGTTGCTCAAACCCTGCGCGACCAGCGCGGCACATTCTTCCTGACGTGGGGTCAGCCGCCGCCCATGCAGTTTTTGCAATAAATAGTTCAAGACCTCGACATCGATATACGTCGAGCGACGCGCAACGACGGTCTCGGCGATATGGTCGAGATACGCTGGCTCTATGTTGGCAAAAAGCGCGTAGCCGTGCAGGCCTGGCTGAGCCTTTGAAGCACGACGCGGCTTCCCCAGACGCGTATATTCACGGCGCAATACCTCGGTCGCCAGCGTCCAACTCGGCTCCTGGGTATAGATCACGACGCGCAGATCGGGCGCGAGATCGAGCAACGAGCGACCCAGCTCAACACCATTTGAGCGACCCAACCGCAGATCCGAGAGCACCAGCCAGTTGGCCAGCGTGGGATTCTTCTCCTCGCGTCGACAGAGGCTCTCAACCAGCAATCGCGCATCCTCTGCGTTCCCAGCCTGACCCCCCAGGCGCAACATAGCTGTCTCCGCGACAAATTCGCAGATTCCGCGCCGCTTGATCGCGGTATCGTCGATGACAATTACCTGGATAAAAGATTTTTCCATATGTATAGTATATCAGGCCAGAAGCGCCACAACAGCCCCAAGCAACGCGCCATCTCGACCAAGCAGCGCAGGCATAACTTCAACTATGCTGCACACGCGAGCGGTTGAGCTGCTGTTCACCGTCGTACGTATGCCACTCAGCAAGAGTTCGCTAGCGCTCAATGTCCCGCCCAATATCAGCATATGCGGCTCAAAGAGATCGATATATCTGGCGATCGCTACCTCCAGATAGCGACTGACCTCGCTGTAGATCTGCGCCGCAACCACGTCGCCCAGTTGCGCCTCTTCGGCCACCAGTTGTAAACTAAGCTGCTCGTGGTTGGTTAAACGCGTCAAGAGCCGCGTCTGCTCGCCGCGCCGCACTGCCCTCTGAAGCATCTTCTGCACAGCGTCGGGCGTCACCAACGTATTGATACATCCACGCCGCCCACAGCCACAGCGCGACCCACTATTGGAGACGGAGAAGTGACAGATGTGACCCATATATTCCGCAGAGCCAGCCTCAAGCCGCCCATCAACCACCAGCGAGGCCCCAACCACCACGTTGGCAGAGAGCATTAACAGACGACGCAGCCCACGGCCAACCCCAAAGTGATACTCACCCAGGAGCGCGGCGTCTACGTCCATAGAGAGTTCAACCGGCAAATCGTAACGCGCAACCAGCCAGTCTTTCAGGGGAAAACCATTCAACGCGGGCAGAGAGGGAATAAGCAGCGGACGCTGAGAAACCAGATCGAGCGAGCCAGGCACCGTGCAGCCCAGCCCACAGATGTACAGACCCTCGGCCCTGGCCGACATAAGCAACTCGTCCACCACACGCAGACACGGCTCTAAGGTCGTAGCAGGCGGACGATTCCAGAGCATCTTCGCACGACGAGATTCCCGAACACGCCCGGCGCGATCGACCAGTGCAATCACTGCCCTGCTCCCACTAATCTCCACGCTGATAGCAACGCGATTGTCGGGATCTATGCGCTGTTCCGCCACCTGTCACTCTTTTATTCTACTATTTAACTAGAACACATGTTCCAGGTAAAGCATATCTACGTGCCGGATACGATGACAAATACAATACTATTCCACCGAAAGTATACAGAGCGTCTCAAACGTTGTCAAGAGCGTTTGTTCCATGCCACAGCGCTAGCTCATTCTCCCGGCCCCACCTTCGCAACCCGATCCTTTTTCTGGCGCGTCGACCACCCTTACGGGCATAGGTTTTTCCAGAGATGCTTCGCCTGTAGCGAAGCAAACTTTTAAGAAACCCATAGCCCTGACAGGAGAGAATGTGAGAAGATGATAGATAGAGAAGCACCTGAGAAAAAAGAGAAAGAAAAAAGCCATGAGTAGCGAGCCTGGATTAGACTCTCTGGTAGCAGAGGCACGCCAGGGAAACGAAGAAGCCCTCGAAGCAATCGTACGCACCCTGCAAGACCGCATCTATAACCTGGCCTTGCGCATGCTGTGGCACCCCGCTGACGCCGAAGACGCCACGCAGGAGATCTTATTGAAGGTGATCACCCATCTGCGTCAGTTTCGCCAGGAAAGCGCGTTTATGACCTGGGTCTACCAGATTGCGAAAAACCATCTGTTGACCACGCGCCGCCAGCGAGCTGAAACAACGCCACTCTCATTCGCCTTTATTGGCGACGTACTGGAGGCGGGCGAAGCGGAACATGCGCCGGTCCAACCGTTGCTGGCGAGTCCAGAGGCGGTTGAGCAAGAGCTGTTGCTCAAAGATCTGCAAATTCGCTGTACGCTCGGCATACTGCTCTGTCTCGACCGCGAACACCGCCTAGCCTATATTTTGAGCGAGGTCTTTGAGGTGAGCAGTAGCCAGGGGGCAACGATTCTGGCGATCGGCGAAGCGGCGTTTCGCAAGCGCGTCTCACGAGCCAGAGCGCGGCTACGGACATTTCTTGAACCCACGTGCAGTCAGGCAGGCCAGACCGAAGAATGCAACTGCCTGCGACGTTTTGCGCAGAGTTCCTCCGCCGAGCAACGCCGTCTGACTAGGCTGTTTGCTACACATCCGCTTGGGGCGAGCACGTCGCAGCCAGATACGACAAATCTGCTCGCTCAGGCCCGCGAACTCGGACAGTTAGAGCGCATCTCGGCTATCTTCCAGAGTCAGCCAGCGTTCGCCGCTCCCAAGCACCTGGTTCTGGCCATCAAAAACCTTCTGGCAAGCGACACCTTTCGCATCCTGGACGCATAGAACAAAAACTGGTCACAAATGCTTACCCGCCGAGTCTCATTCTATAAGCACTACTCTCACGGGCGTTCAGCAAGACGCACACATATACGCTAAAAAGAGACAAGATGTGCTATAAGAAATGGAGAAGATTCAATGACACCCGAACAAACCAAACAGGCGATGCAAGGCGGCCAGTGGGTAAGCATCACTACCGAGCTGCGTCCAAGCACCAATAAATCAGCCACCGGAGAGATCCAGCCGTTTTATTGCTCAAGAATATTCACGTATGCCCCCAACGACCGCTTTGCCTGCACTGTGATGAATTATGCCGATGCCAATGGCAAGGTGCCGCTGGTGAAAATTGTGATTAAAGGGCATAACGCCTGGCAGGGCGAGCATCCGATCGCCGTGGGCGCGTACAAGCTCGACTATATTGCAGACGAGGCATACGAGGTGACTCCACTACATCCAGGCTTCGCCAAAGCCGCTAACGCCTTTCCAGTGCATGGCCTCAACACGTGGGAGGTCAATGTCACACAAGATGTCAGAGGCAAGACCTTCCCTCTGTTCAGTCTTGTGGAAGGCCAGACGTATGTCGACTACGACCTCATCTACATCTACAACACAATGCTTTTTAACGGAAGCAAAAACGTCGACGGGCGTGCTTTCGACAAACCCGAAAACCGGCCAACCAATTTGCAGATCCCGTTGATCCGCCAGCAGGGATAGGGTCCGCGACACGACAGAGTCGCAAGTAGTATGCCTGCTTTTTCGGTTGCTCAACCGTAGGAGTTTTGGGTGAGGCACGGTAGACGGGTCAATTGCCCGCCTGCCGCGCCTCGTCTGGCGCGAGTAGATGTGCAAGGGACCAGACATGGCGCTTCAATCAGCGATCCCACAACTACTATATGCTATAATATAGCCGATCTGATTGGGAAAATGAGCAAATCACAAAGCTGGAATATACCTATTATGCGCATTCTTATCGCTGAAGATCATCCACTGCTGGGAGCAGACATCAAAAAGGGTCTTGAACGCTGTCACTACGCGGTCGATCTGGCCGCAAATGGCGACGATGCCTTTGAACTGGGCCTGGAAGTGATCTATGATCTGATCATTCTGGATATTCGCCTGCCTGGCATGAGTGGTCTGGAGATCTGCCGTCAACTCCGCACACAGAATATCGTAACGCCGATCATCTTTCTCAGCGCCTTGAGCGAGGTCGAGGAGCGCGTCAATGGCCTGGACCAGGGAGCCGACGATTATCTAGTCAAGCCCTTTGCCTTCACAGAGCTAGAAGCCAGGGTACGCGCACTCCTGCGGCGCAATCAACAGCCCAAAGATCCTATCCTGCGCTTCCTCGATCTGACGTTGGATACGCGCACTCACGAGGCTAGACGCGGCGAACGCCTGGTTACGCTTTCACACAAAGAATATGCGCTGCTAGATTTTCTGCTCCGCCACCCGCGCGAGGTGTTGAGCCGCACCACGATAGCCGAACACGTCTGGGATTATGACGCAGAACATCTCTCCAATATCATCGACGTATATGTCCGCTACCTGCGCAATAAATTGTGCGCGGAAGGCGAAACGAACCTGATCCAGACGATTCGCGGCTCCGGCTACCAGCTCAAGGAGGCCGACTGATGAATAGACAGCCTTCATTTCGCCCGCACTTTGCCCTGGGTATCCGCCTGCAATTAACTATCTGGTATACGGCTATCTTTGCTCTGATCCTGCTCCTCGGCGGCGGCATCCTCTATATCCGCCTGCAAGATTCGCTCAATACCAGCCTGGATACAGCCCTGCAACTACGCGCCCAACAGATTACTGGCGATATTCGCTACCTGCAAGGCCAGGTCGTGCTGGAAGGCGCTGCGCGTGAGCTGCCCGGTTTTGATACAAAAGACAACCACCCAACATCACGCGCCGATGTGAACTTTGACACGCTGGTCCGCCTGCTGGATCTGCACGGTCACGTTTTGCATAGTTCACCGGCATTTCAGGAATTGGATGTACCAAGCGCAAGTATTCTGCAACCACAGCAGGGAACGCCCTGGCAGGGAGATGTCACTGCGACGAATGGACAGCTCGTTCGCGTCTACAGTCGCACCGTAGCCGACGATGGTCAGGTTTTTGGCATTATTCAGGTCGGTCAATCGCTGGTTTTGCTGCAAAATATCCTACAAAATGTGACGACGCAGCTATTGATTGGCATCACTGCTGGCCTCTTGCTGGGCGCACTGGGCAGTTACTGGCTGGCCAAACGCGCCTTCGCGCCGATTCGCCAGTTGATCGAGGTCTCGCGTACCATCAAGGCAGGCAATCTCCAACAACGCGTCCCCATACCACAGGCGACCGACGAGGTCTACGCGCTGGCTACCACGCTCAACGATATGCTCGCCAGCCTGGAGATCACGCTGAATCGCCAACGACGCTTTATCTCCGATGCCTCGCACGAACTCCGTACCCCTGTAACGGTTATTCGCAGCAAGACCGACCTCGCTCTGCAACAGCCGTGCGAACAGGAAGAGTATGTCCACATCCTGCGAGCCATTAACGACGAGTCTGTGCGCCTGGGCCATCTGATCAGCGACCTCCTGGCGCTGGCTCGCGGCGATGAAGAGAAGACGCGCTTCGAGATGGAGAAGGTCCCACTGCACGTCGTCGCCGAGGCCGTGGTCGCCAATGCCGAGCCGCTGGCCCTTGAGCGCGACATCACTTTGCACATAAACACAAGCGAACCGGTGGTCGTCTACGGCGATGAAGCTCGCTTGATCCAGGTCATCATGAACCTGCTCGACAACGCTATCCAGTATACAGAGACCGGCGGCCAGATCACCGTCTGCGTTGAAAACAGGCAGACCTCGGCCCGCCTGACTGTACGCGATACAGGCATTGGCATCCCAGCCGACCAGCTCGCGCACGTTTTTGAACGCTTCTACCGCGTGGACCCAGCTCGCACCCACAATGAGGGCAGTCACAATGGTTTGGGACTCTCGATAGTCGAATGGCTAGTCAATGCCCACAAAGGGACAATCGCCGTCGAAAGCCAGCTCGGTCAGGGGACAACCTTTATCGTCACACTCCCCCTCTATCGATCCGAGCGCTCATATCTCCCGCGCCAAAAATAAAATCAGCCAGCAGTGCTGGCTGATCTCACCGTTTCCTCGGATGTACAGGTGTAGCCTTAGTATAACGAACCTAGATGAGAGGATGATGAAAAATTGCGCAGCTATCTCCCGTTAGAGGCGATTTTTCCTGCAACTTGCCAGATAATCCGCTCTCCTTCCCCACGCGGAACCACCGGGCAAAGCGCAGACAACGCGTCCAGGAAAGCAAGTTGAGCATATGGAACTCAGGCAACTCACTTATTTTCTCGCAGCAGCTCAAACACAGAACTTCCGCAAAGCTGCCGAACTCTGTTTTGTGGCTCAACCCGCCCTCAGCCGCCAGATCGCAGCCCTGGAGTCCGAGCTGGGTCTTGAACTCTTTCAACGCACGCGACAGCGCGTGATTCTGACGCTGGCCGGCAAAGAATTTGCCCTCTACGCCCGCCAGGCCCTCGAACGCCTACAGCAGGGACAACAGGCGATGGCGGGCATCCTCGACGCTCAGGAAGGTACCGTGCTGCTCGGCTGCATCGAACCACTGGCCACGGCCTTTCTCGCCAGCTATATCCACATGTTTCGACAGCTCCACCCGCGCATCCGCCTGAGCATACGCGTCAGCCGCACAGACGAGGTCATGAACATGGTCGAACAGGCCGAGATCGACCTCGGTCTGATCTTCCATCCCACCACGGTCCAGCGCGAAATCCTGGTCGTGCAAGAACTCTTTCGCCAACCACTCCACGTGCTCCTCTCAGAGACACATCCATTGCTCAACGAGCATAGAGCGGGTCTGGCACTCACCCAACTGCTCACCGAGCCACTCATCCTCCCACATCCAACCTCGCGTCTGCGGCGCATCATCGATCAGACACTAACCCAGCACGGCCTGCACTGTCAGCCCACCATCGAGATCGACTCGATGGCCGGTCTGCAAGAGCTAGTCAGACAGGGCTGCGGCATCACACTCCTGCCCACCGCACTGCTCGGCGAGCCGCCCGTGCTGGATAAACTCGCGCTTGTCCCCCTCCAAGACCTCAGCGAGCAGTTTATCTTCGCGCTGGTCTATCGCGCCTCCGGCCCCATCTCGCCAGCCGCCAGACAGTTTATTAACCTGCTCACTAGCACACCCCGTGTCGCAAAGATCCCCAGCCCTTAACGCACATGGAATAGTTTATTGCATCCGCCTGTTTTAACTGGTAGATATTATTTAGTTACTTACCTATTATAAGTCATGGATAGACGCGCAAGCGGATAAAGGAGATCAACGATGGATCAGCAATGGCCCCTGAAACGGGTTGGGTTGCGTGTACGCGACCTGGCGAACAGCCTTGCCTACTACAAACTTTTAGGCTTCACCATTGTACGCGACGAGAGAGCCGAAGGCATCGTCGGTCTGGGGGCTGGTCAGCAAGAGCTGCTGACGCTGCGCCACACGCCTGCCCTGCCACCGCGACCCCAGCATACGGCGGGTCTCTACCACTTTGCCATCCTTTTACCCCGTGAAAAGGACTTGAGTGCGTTTCTGCACCACAGTCTGGAAGAGGGCGGAGCACGCATCGATGGAGCCTCGGATCACCTGGTCAGCCAGGCGCTCTACCTGAACGATCCCGAAGGCAACGGCATCGAAGTCTACGCCGACCGTCCACGCGCACAGTGGGAATTTGCCAACGGCGAACTCAAGATGACTACCCTCCCGCTCAAAGCACGTGAACTCCTGGCACAGGCTGGCAGCTTTCAGGGCTTCCCCGCCGAGACCGTCCTGGGCCATATGCACCTCAACGTCAGCGACCTTGCGGCAAGTACCGCCTTTTATGAACAAACATTTGGTCTGAACTTAATGGTTTCACTCTATCACCAGGCCTCCTTTGTCTCATGGGAGGGCTACCATCACCACCTCGGCCTCAACACCTGGACCGGACCAAACGCGATCCCGCACACAGATGCAGTCAGCGGCCTCGATTTCTTTGAAATTGCCCGTCCCGACCTACCAACAGGCACCTACCAGGACCCCAGCGGGATCACCGTCATCGTCTCCGCATAATGTCGACAGACACAATTATGAAAAAACTGTCGGACAATATATAAAGAATCGGTGACGATTCATGGATATACAATTTATGAACAGCTAGACAGAAAAAAGATGGACGAGCCGGCTTCGTAAGCCGACTCGTACTTTATAGTACAGAGAATGATACTGATGACATTAGATGCATATCTATATATAGCAGCTGCCAATTCACCTTGCCAGCCTCAAGAAAAATAGGATACGATAGAGCTGAGTAGTCAGATGTCAGCGTTGCTCCTGGCTCTGACCTGGGAAATGTTCACAACGAAAGGATCTTATGAGCACTACAACCACCAACACCGTCTACCTGGTACGTCACGGGGAAAATACCGCCAATATTACTAAAGAGTTCTCTTATAAACACGTCGATTACTCGCTCACCCATCCCAAAGGTGAGGAGCAGGCCCGCCAGACCGCGCTCTTCTTCCAGGATATCCCCCTGGATGCCGTCTACTCCTCGCCGCTCAAACGCGCCCGCGAGACAGCAGAATATATCGCTCGCTCGCATAATCTCTCGGTCGGACTGCTGGAGGAGTTCCGCGAGGTCAATATCGGCGACCTCGAAATAGCCTCGCCTCCCGCAGATATCCTGTTAAAAAACTGGCAGATCCACGACGAGACTATTCGCTCCTGGATCAAAGGCAATCACACGCTGACTTTTCCCGGCGGCGAAAACTATCTGGAGCTGCTCGATCGTTCACGTCGCGGTCTGCTCGCCGCCACACACGGACGCGACCATCAGCGCATCCTGATCTCTTCGCATGGCGGCCTCCTTTCAGCAATAGTTCGCGCCTTCTGCCCCAATGCCTCCTCGCTGGCCTACGGCGATATGGGCAATTGCGCGATTACCGAGATCGAACTGACCACCAGCGACAACGAGGTCACTGGCGATCTACGCTCCTGGGCCTGCACGACCCACCTCTCCGGCGACGCCGCCAACCAGGTCTCACCCAGACCTCTCGACGCAAAGATTCCCATGTGAAAAGACCTATCTCTCACACCTCCTTTCCTACTTACCCCAATCAATAAAATGATCGGGTTGTGAAAAAACAGGGCCACGTAATTGCTCGATTGTATGAC
>DAOTTJ010000200.1:0-3328 GCA_034437695.1 Ktedonobacteraceae bacterium | reverse complement strand
GCAAACCGACCCCGGCCCGCAGGCCGGGCGTCATCGTCCTCTACCAGAACACATCCGGTACCGGCTTTCAAACCCAACAGCGCCAATGTGCCACACTACACGCCGAAAAAGCTGGTCTGTATCTGCAAAACGACCGCCTGGTACGGCTGCAAATCAGCACACGCAACCATATCCAGCAGTTAAAGCAGATAAGCACCACCTTTCCCAACTCGCTCAAACTCCTGGACCTGGTTGAGTCTATCCATCAGTTTGTCACCGACACAGTCGATGTCTCTTCAATGCTGCTAACGCTCTACGACCGCGATACAAAGAAACTCTACGACATCTTTGCAATGGATAAAAAACGCACAGTCGCGGGTCTGAGTGAGCATCCAGTGATTGCCAACCCGGATGACCGCCCGCTGTGGTCGCAGATTACGCAAAAAGACAAGAACACACTGCTGCTCTCAACCGACCGCAACGAGCGCTCCGAGTGGCAGTTTCACGCGGAACTACTGCGTGGGACGTGGGGAGATCAAGCTGACGCAAAGACATTTCTCCTGATCCCAATGAAGATGTTTACGCGGGTCGTCGGCTCGCTCTGCATCACCAGCCAGCGCCCCCAGGCCTATGGTCAACTCGAAGTGCTGGTCCTCGAAACAATGGTACAGATTATCACCGTAGCCCTGGAGAATGCCCGCCTCTACGAGAGACCACGTCTCGCACTCAAACAATCGAAACAGCGTGAGCAGGCATTGGCCGCGACAGTCAACGGCTTGCAGGCCATCAGTACAGTGTTGAATCTGCGCGAATTGCTGCAAAAGTTTGTCCAGATCGTAGTCAACCTGGCTCAGGCAGAGATGGGTTCGTTTTTTCAGATCGTGCCAGACGAGGACGAACTGGTCGCGCAGGCGATCTTTGACCGTACAGGCAACTGGAACAAAGCCGACGCCGCCTCGAATAATGGCAAAGACGAGCACGACGAACTGATCCATATGATCCACCTGCCCTTCAAGCACTCGCTGCTGGAAGACCTGATCGACGAAGCTTTCTTCTATCTCGATCAGTCGCAGATCGAGACCCTGGCGCAGAACTGTGCAGATAGCGGAAAAATCTTTTTACGCGAGACACATACGCAGAAGATGTTAGTGATCCCCATGCGCTATCAGGCGGACCTGGTGGGACTAGTGATTATCCATACGTCGATCCAGCAGCGTCTGTTCCAGCCGGAAGAGATCGGCATCCTGATGGCAGTCTCGGCGCAGGCTGCGGGGGCGATCCGCAACGCGCAACTTTTTGAGCAGATCCAGGAAGCCAACGCCGAACTGCAACGCATGGACAAGGTCAAAGACGAGTTTATTGTCACAGCCTCGCACGAGCTACGCACCCCGCTCAGCGCCATCAGTGGCTACTCCTCACTTTTGAAGAGACAGAGCGAAAACGGGCGCATCAACGCCCAGCAGGTTTTAAAATATGCGGGGAAGATGGTTGCCTCGACCCAGCAACTAAAAGACCTGGTCGACAACATGACAGTGGCCGCCAGATATGGAGCGTTGGACAAAAAGCTCGAATTGCAGCTTCAACCAGCTAACCTGCTGGCGGCGGCCGAGACAGCCGTCAACATTCTGAATATCAGCATTGAGCAGCGTATCAACGTAGATATCGCGGCCAACCTGTGGGTGAATAGCGACGAAATGCGCCTGCGCCAGGTAGTCACCAATCTGCTAGAAAACGCCTCCAAATACTCACCGCCGCACGGACGCATTTTGATTGCCGCGCACGCACTGCCGCTTTCGCGTCTACCTGAAAAAGAGGTAGACTACAGTCTAGTAGCAAGTGGGGGTGATCCAGAAGTGATCCTGGTGCGCGTCTACGATGAAGGCGAAGGAATTGCGCCGGAGGACGCGGACAAGATCTTCGAGAAATTTGTACGCGCAACGCGCTCATTGACGACACCAGTGCGTGGAACAGGTCTGGGCCTGTACATCTGCCGCCGTTTTACCGAAGCAATGGGCGGTCGTCTCTGGCTTGAGCGCAGCATTCCGGGTAAAGGCTCGATTTTCAGCTTCTACCTGCTGAGGATGCCCGAACCCATAAAAAGAGGAGAGCACGATGAACCAGAGCCGGAACCAGAAGAGGAAGAGCCCACTTATTCGGCCTCAGAGAGTATTGGTCGTTGACGACGACCCCATCATCCGTGATATGATGGTGGACATACTCGAAAGCGAAGGTTACACGCCAGAACTAGCGCGTAACGGTCAGGAAGCGCTACGCATCCTACAGAGTCGGCCTGGTTACCTGGTTTTTCTTGATTTTCTGATGCCGCATTTCAGCGGGAAAGAGGTATGCGCTGTCCTCGTATCCCAGCCACGGCTGCGTCAGAGCCACGTAATAGTACTCATGTCAGCGATGGACAACGTCGACGAAACCCACGACCTGGATATCGACATGCTGATGCCCAAGCCGTTTGTCGTAGACGACGTAAGTGAAGTGCTGGCAACCTATATGTATAGCAAAGCATGAGATGATGGGAGAAACGTAGTTGATGACAACCCCTGCCTGTTCGCTCTGGCTGATGCCCACAGGCGAACTCACCACGCGTATAAACGCAACGATCCAGCGACTGGCCCACACATATGCCAGCCCACTTTTCCCCGCCCACCTGACACTTGTAGGTCCGATAGCACAGAGCGCAGACGAGATCAACCAGAAAGCCAGGCAACTGGCGCAGGCACAACCGGCCTTCACAGTGACGCTCGACAGCATCGACTATCAGGATTTTTACTATCGAGCGCTCTTCATCAAAGCGCAAAAGGTCCCCGCACTCCTCGACCTATATGCCAGCACAACGAGCCTCTTTGGTCTGACGAGCGACACCGAATATATGCCGCATATAAGTCTCCTGTACGGCAACTTCACACCTGAGATCAAACAACAGATTATTAGCACACTTGAGGACCTCAGAGGAGCGAGCTTCATAGTTGACAGTATCCATACATATGTCACCGAAGGCGAGGCAAGTAGCTGGCGAAGTCTGGGCGAGTTCAGATTAGCAAGGGCGTGAGGCTAAATGAGATTAGCTTCACCTGTATGATAGAAGGGGAGGCTGACTTTTCAGTCTCCTTTTTCAGGATTAGATAAAGGTGTTGCTACTTTTACACGGCATGGATATGAATCTTCCCCTTCTCTTTAAGAAAAAACTTGCCAGTAGGCATCGGTGTTCTAAGAATGTCGCCCGTATTAGATAAAAGCGAACCTGCGCTAATTTGTTTACAATTAGACTAGTTTATCTTGCTGCTATTCAACTGTTTATTGTAACGTTTCTGCCTATTCCTTGTTTATTCTGCCT
>DAOTTJ010000199.1:0-13515 GCA_034437695.1 Ktedonobacteraceae bacterium | reverse complement strand
GTTGGGTTGCTCTTGCGCGGCGTCGAGCGAGCGGACATCGAGCGTGGGCAGGTGCTAGCGAAGCCGGGATCGATCAAGCCGCACAAGACCTTCAAGGCGCAGGTATATGTGCTGTCGAAGGAAGAGGGAGGGCGTCACACGCCGTTCTTCAACGGCTATCGTCCGCAGTTTTATGTGCGCACGACCGACGTGACGGGATCGATCAAACTGCCAGAGGGAGTGGAGATGGTCATGCCGGGAGACAACATCGAGATGACGGTCGAATTAATTCAGCCGGTTGCGATGGAAGAGGGCGTGAAGTTCGCCATCCGTGAAGGTGGTCGCACCGTCGGTGCTGGTGTTTGCACCAAAATCGAGAAATAGCGGTTAACAAGTGTCAGGGGCGCAAGCGATTGCGCCCATTAGATTGGGCGGCAACGCTGGCCCCTCACACAGGAGAAGAACATGGCGACAGGAGCAAAGCAGCGGATTCGCATTCGCTTAAAAGCATACGATCATCGCATTCTCGATCAGTCGGCAATGCAAATTGTAGATGCAGCCCAACAGACCGGCGCACGCGTCTCTGGTCCCGTGCCTCTGCCCACGGAGATTGGCAAGTTCACTGTAATGCGCTCTCCCTTTATCGACAAGGACGCGCGTGAGCAGTTCGAGATTCGGACGCACAAGCGTTTAATTGATATCCTCGATCCGACAAGCAAGACAGTTGAGTCATTGACGAGATTGAATCTGCCCGCAGGTGTGGACATCGAGATCAAGCTGTAGGAGTCCGGTTAGGGACAGGCAGACCAGAGTGATACTGGTGCTGTGCGGCGTCGAAATCAGGATTACAGCAGAGAAGAGAGGAAAGGATATGCTCAGTGGATTGTTGGGCAGAAAGGTCGGTATGACACAGGTATTTGGTCCTAATGGGACTGTGATACCTGTGACCGTGATCGAGGCTGGCCCGTGTGTAGTGACACAGATCAAGACCGTAGCCCAGGATGGATATGAGGCGGTCCAGATTGGTTTTGAAGAGACGCGAACAAAGAACGTAACGCGCCCGGAGTTGGGGCATCTGGGGCATAAATTGCCCTTGCTCAAGGCTCAGCGCAAGCGTCTGCAAGAATATCAACAACAGGGTAAGAAATCCTCGGAAGACGAGGGAGAAGCCAAGCCCGATAAACAGATAGTCAGGCTGCTGGAAATCCAGGCCGGGCGTCAGCGCCCTGCGGGTTCAGAGCTTGGACCGTTTAAAGTGCTGCGCGAAGTAAATGTCCAGTCGGGAACGTCGCTCGAAAGTCTGGAACTGGGAAAAACCTTTGACGCGGGCCTTTTTAGAGCAGGTGAAGATGTAGATATCATAGGGACCAGCAAAGGTAAAGGTTTCCAGGGTGGTGTCAAGCGTCACGGCTTCGCTGGTGGTCCCAAGACTCATGGTCAGTCGGACCGCACGCGTGCGCCTGGCTCTATCGGTTCAGGTACTACGCCAGGTCGCGTGCTCAAAGGGACGCGTATGGCGGGCCACATGGGTAGCGATCGTGTGACTATCAAGAAACTGCAAGTGATTCAAGCTGATCCTGAGCGCAACCTCTTACTGGTAAAAGGTTCGGTACCTGGAGCCAATGGTGGTTTGCTCATGATTAAGAAGCATGTATGAGGTAACCGAAAATGCCCTCGACTACAGTCTATAATATGGCCGGAGAGGCCTTAGAACAGCTCGAACTGAGCGAGCAGGTGTTTGGAGTTACCCCAAACGAGGCAGTGCTTCATCAGGTTGTGGTCGCGCAACTGGTGAACCGCCGTCAGGGGACAGCTTCGACCAAGACGCGCAGCGAAGTTTCGGGTGGAAATAAAAAGCCTTACAAACAGAAAGGCACTGGACGGGCGCGTCAGGGTAGCACACGTTCGCCACAGTTTCGTCATGGTGGAGTTGTCTGGGGTCCACGACCTCATCCTTATCATCACGACGTGCCGAAAAAAATGCGTCGCCTGGCGATCAGGTCGGCTTTGTCGGATAAAGTAGCCAGCGAGCACCTGATCATCGTCGATAAGCTGGCCCTGGAAGGGCCGCGCACCAAAGATATGCTGGAGCTGCTCAAGAAACTGCCAGTCAGCGATGCCCGGCGCGTCTTGATGATGCTTCCCCAGCGCGATGAAAATATAGTGCTCTCGACGCGCAATATTCCTTCGGCAAAAGTTCAGCATGTCGCCTCGATCAATGTGGTAGAACTGCTCAAGCACGACTACGTGATTATGCCGGTCAATACAGTGCGCTGGATTGAACTGGTGTTCGGAGAAGGTTTGAGTGCCGAAGAGGCCAGTCTGCGCATTGCTGAGATTATGAGCAGTACTGAGACAGAAGAGACCACCGAGGTAGAGGCTACTGACGAGGTAGAAGAATCTTCGGCAGAGACTTCTGAGGAAGAGATGCCAGAGACTTCTGAAGAAGAGGCAGAGACTTCTGAAGAAGAGATGCCAGAAACTTCTGAAGAAGAGATGCCAGAGACTTCTGAGGAAGAGAAGGAGTAGAGCCGTGGAGATCACAGAGATTCTGCGTCATGGAATTGTGACCGAAAAAACGGTCGAATTACAGAAGCTGAATAAATATACCTTTAAAGTGGCTCTAGAGGCCAATAAAATTGATGTACGCCGGGCGGTAGAGACGCTTTTCAAAGTAAAAGTTGTCTCAGTAAATATGGTACGTTTGCCGGGTAAGCAGCGTATGTTGCGGCGTCGTGGTTCTGCTCCTCGCCCTCTGGGTGCTCGCGAGTGGAAAAAAGCAATTGTCACCCTGGCTCCAGGGGAATCAATTGATGCATTGAAGGCATAAGGGAAGGTGTGAGAGATGCCAATTAGACAGTATCGACCAACATCTCCTGGCCGTCGCGGCATGTCGGTTTCGACGTTTGAGGAGATTACCAAGACCAAGCCAGAGAAATCTCTGGTTGTGAAATTGGAGAAGCATGCCGGGCGCAATAACCAGGGCAAGATCACCACGCGCCATCGTGGCGGTGGTGCCAAGCGGGCGTATCGTCTGGTCGATTTCAAGCGCAACAAGCTGGGAGTACCGGCGCGTGTGGCGGCGATCGAATACGATCCAAACCGTTCTGCGCGTATTGCTCTGCTCCATTATCTGGATGGTGAGAAGCGCTATATTATCGCGCCGGTTGGTCTCAAAGTTGGGGATCAGATCTCGTCTGGACCTGAAGCAGATATCAAGCCGGGCAACTGCCTGCCTTTGAAGAACATTCCTGCTGGTACAGTCATTCACAATATTGAGCTGACCAAAGGGCGCGGCGGCCAGATGGTGCGTGGTGCTGGTGCCGGTGCACAATTGATGGCCAAAGAGGGTGATTACGCGCTGGTACGTCTGCCTTCGGGCGAGCAACGGCGTGTTCACATCCTCTGTTCGGCCACCATTGGTCAGGTTGGGAATGTCGATCACGAAAACCGCAGTATTGGTAAAGCTGGGCGTTCGCGTCACCTGGGACGGCGGCCAAGTGTCCGTGGATCTGTGATGAACCCGCGCGACCATCCTCATGGTGGTGGTGAAGGGCGTGCGCCAATTGGAGGCCAGCCACAGACTCCCTGGGGTAAGCCTGCACTGGGTTATAAGACACGCAATAACAAGAGAACGAATCGCTTTATTGTCCGGCGGCGCAACGCTGGCAGGAGGAAGTAGGAATGTCGCGCTCAAGGAAAAAAGGGCCATATATCCACGAGTCGCTCAGGAAGAAAGTCCTGACGATGATGCGCAGTGGCGATCGTCGTGTTATCAAGACCTGGTCGCGGGCCTCGACCATTTTCCCGCAGATGGTGGGAATGACGATTGGTGTCCATAACGGCAAGACGCATGTACCCATCTATATCACTGAGAACATGGTGGGTCATAAATTAGGTGAGTTTGCTCCTACACGCCACTTTCGTGGTCATGCCGGTGGGAAGAATGAACGAACCACTTCGGTTCGCTGAGGTTTGAGATGCAAGTCAGAGCTGTTGCCAGAGAGATTGGTATTCCACCGCAGAAGATGCGTCTGGTCACGCGAGCCGTCAAAGGGCTGAGCGTCAACCAGGCTCTCGCATATCTTCAGTTTTTGCCAAATGCGGGAGCCAAACCAGTAAGTAAGGTTGTGGCCTCCGCGGCAGCTAACGCGGAGAACAACTATAATCTGAATCCTGATAATCTGTATATTCTAAATATTGTGGCGGACGACTCATTTCGAGTGAAGCGTGTCAAAGCGCGTCCGCATGGTCGTGCAGCGCGTATCCTGCGACGTTTTTGCCACGTAACGGTTATCGTTTCCGATGACCGGGCTGACGCGGGACGCTAAGAAGGAGGACACCTTGGGACATAAAGTACATCCCATTGGTTTCAGGCTCGGCGTCGTGAAAGGCTGGCAGTCTCGCTGGTACGCGGAGCGCGATTATAAAGATCTGTTTGCCGAAGATTTCAAGCTACGCAACGCGATTAACAAGCGCTTGGCGGAAGCAGCGATCTCGCGCATCGAGATCGAGCGAGCCGCAGCCAATCAGGTTGCTGTGACTATTCACACGGCCCGTCCGGGTATTGTGATTGGCCGCAGTGGCGCAAAAGTTGACGAACTGCGAGCCGAGCTAGAGAAGCTTACCAAGAAACGCGTACGCCTGAACATTATTGAGATCCGCCAGCCTGAACTGGACGCCTACCTGGTTGGTCGCAGCATCGCTGAACAGTTGGAGAAGCGCGTCTCTTTCCGTCGGGCGATGAAGCAGGCGGTCCAGAAGACCATGCGAGCAAATGCTAAAGGCATTCGTGTGATAGTCGGTGGTCGTCTGGGCGGAGCAGAAATTGCTCGCTCCGAAAAAGAAGTAGACGGCAAGATCCCTCTGCATACGCTGCGAGCGGACATCGATTTCGGTCAGGCCCAGGCCCATACGACCTTTGGCGTGATCGGTATCAAAGTCTGGATATACAAGGGCGATATTCTGCCCGACAAACGCCGCGAAGGTCTTGACGCGCTGCAAGAGCCGCAGTCATTTGTACCACAGCGCGAGGAGCGCGGGGATCGTCGCGGTGACCGCCGCGGAAACGATCGCGCACCACGTACTGGCGGAGATCGCGGAGGCGATCGTGGACCGCGCCCACAGGGAGATCGTGGACCACGACCGCAGGGAGACCGCGGGCCGCGCCCACAGGGAGATCGACCACAGGGGGACCGTCCACAGGGAGATCGTGGACCACGACCGCAGGGAGACCGCGGGCCGCGCCCACAGGGAGATCGACCACAGGGAGATCGCCCACAAGGAGATCGGCCACAAGGAGATCGCGGACCACGACCGCCACGGCCAATGGGCGAGCGTGGACCACGACCGCCACGGACCGATCGACCGGCAACACCGCGTCCTGAAAATCAGACTCCGGCTGTGACGAGCGAAGTTGTTCCGCCACCACCTCCGGCGTCACCTGCACCCGAGACCGGTGCTTCTGAGAGCGAGTAGAGGAGATTTAGAGCCATGTTACTGGCACCGTCACGTTCTAAATACCGCAAGCAGCACCGCGGTCGCATGCGCGGTACTGCCATGCGCGGTAGTACGCTCTCCTTTGGAGAGTTTGGTTTGCAGGCACTGGAGCCTTGCTGGCTGGAATCGCGCCAGATCGAGTCTGCACGTATCGCGCTCACCCGTTTTATGAAGCGCGGTGGTAAAGTCTGGATTCGTGTCTTCCCTGACAAGCCGATCACAGCAAAGCCAGCCGAGACACGCATGGGTAGCGGTAAGGGCGCAGTTGATCACTATGTTGCAGTGATCAAGCCCGGCCGCATCATCTTTGAAATCGGCGGCGTCTCCGAAGAGATCGCCAAAGAAGCGGTACGTCTGGCTGGCCATAAACTGCCCGTCAGAACCCGTTTCATGATCCGAGGGGAGGCAGAGAGCGTTGAAAGTTAATGAGCGCCGCAAGCAAGTTCACGACTACACCATCGGTGAGGCACAGCGCGAACTCAAAGAATTGCGCGAGAAGCTGTTCAACCTTCGTTTGCAACAGCAGCGCGGCGAGATCAAGAACAATCGTGCGTTTACCCAGACGCGCAAAGATATCGCACGCGTATTGCACCGGGTAACGGAGTTGGAGGATCAGGAATAATGACACAACAAGCTGAAGCCCAGGGTGCGGCTAAACCCGAGGTCCGTCGTCAAGAAAAGGTTGGCACTGTGATCAGCAATAAGATGGATAAGACGATAGTCGTCTCGGTCATCTCGCTGAAAAAGCATCGCATTTACAAGCGAACATATAAGCAGACCAACCACTTCTATGCGCACGACGAAGAGAATGCCTGTCAGATTGGCGATGTCGTACGTATTCAGGAGACGCGCCCACTCAGCAAATTAAAGCGCTGGAAGCTTATCGAGGTCTTGAAGCTCGGGAGCGGGATAGTACCCGTTGCAGAGGTTCTGGCCGAGGCTGATCCTGACCTGACTGCATTGTCTGACTCAGAAGATGCGGAAGCATAAAGGAGAAGACCAGTGATTCAGCCCCAGACACGTCTGAAGGTCGCTGACAACACAGGCGCGAAAGAGATCATGTGCATTCGTGTCATGAGCGGTTCGCGCAAGCGTTACGCAGAGGTCGGAGATATCATTAAAGCCTCGGTCAAACAGGCTGCGCCAAACGGCCAGGTCAAAAAGGGCGAGGTTGTCAACGCAGTAGTCGTGCGCGTTTCCAAAGAATACGTCCGTCCTGACGGATCGCACATTCGTTTCGACGAAAACGCAGCGGTCATTATCGCGGCTGGTAACAACCCGCGTGGTACCCGTATCTTTGGTCCGGTGGCCCGCGAACTCCGCGAGCGAAACTTTATGCGCATCATTTCGCTGGCTCCAGAAGTGCTCTAAGGGCATGCATGGGCCAGGGTTATACAAAAGTCATCAGAAGCAGGAGCGCGAGGTATCCTCGTAAAACCTCTTTTGCCTGCTGCCTGCGGCAGAGCGGACTTTTGAATAGCCCTGATGCATGAGCGAAGAGCTTGCAGCTCTGCGGGCGCAAGTTGAGCACAAGAGAACAGAGAGTGCCAGGGGCATAAGCTCTTGGCTGGGGTGCGGGATTTACCCGTAAGTCCCCACTCTCCTGGCCGTCTCAGGCAGGCAGTTACTTACAAAACGAAACATGTATCGTTGATGTTTGTCGTTCTGCGAGTACGGCAAAGACAAACGATAGATGACAGAGGGAAAAAATGGGAACAAAGTACAAAGAGAAAAAACCTCTGCACCTTGCCAAGATGAACATCAAAAAGGGTGACCTTGTCCTGGTTACTACCGGGAAGGACAAGGGGAAGCAGGGAACAGTTTCACGCGCTATGCCACAGCTCGACAAAGTTGTGGTAGAGGGCCTGAATATGGTCAAAAAGCACGTGAAACCACAGGGACAGACTCGCCAGGGTGGTATCATTGACAAAGCCATGCCTATCCATGTCTCCAACACCATGTTGATCTGTAGCGAGTGCGGTAAGCCCACGCGCGTGGCACACGAGCGTCGTACGATTAACGAAAAAGAGCGTGCGGTCCGTATCTGTAAGCAATGTCATAAAGTTATCGAGGAACGGTCGAGGAAGGATTAACGCATGACAACGCAATTGAAAGAGAAGTACCTCAGCGAGGTAGTGCCGGCGCTCC
Organism: Ktedonobacteraceae bacterium; assembly: GCA_034437695.1. Taxonomy (GTDB): domain Bacteria; phylum Chloroflexota; class Ktedonobacteria; order Ktedonobacterales; family Ktedonobacteraceae; genus Paraktedonobacter. The sequence goes on along the minus strand of DAOTTJ010000199.1, from coordinate 5,889 downwards.
AAAAAGAATTTGAATACAAGAATCCGATGCAGGTGCCGTCCATCCACAAAGTAGTTGTCAACATAGGTATGGGCGAAGCCATCCAGAACGCCAAGGCGATGGATGCCGCCGTCTCCGACCTATCTTCGATTACTGGCCAGCGTCCGGTGATCACCCGCGCCCGGCGTTCCGTCGCAGCCTTCAAGTTGCGCGAAGGAATGCCGATTGGCTGCATGGTGACCCTGCGAGGCGGTCGCATGTACTACTTTCTGGATAAGCTGTTGAACGTCGCGCTGCCGCGTATCCGCGACTTCCAGGGAGTCTCCTCCGAAGCGTTTGATGGACGAGGAAACTATACCCTGGGTCTGCGCGAACAGCTGGTTTTTCCAGAGATCGACTATGATAAAGTCGATAAAGTGCGCGGTATGGAGATCAGTATTGTCACTACTGCTCGTACCGATGAAGAGGCACGACGGCTGCTCAAGTTAATGGGTATGCCTTTTAAGAAATAGCAGGAGATTGGTATGGCAAAAGTATCAATGATTGTGAAGTCGCAGCGCAAGCCCAAGTATAAAGTGCAGCAGCATAATCGCTGCCAGATCTGCGGGCGGCCTCGCGCATATATTCGGAAATTTGGTCTCTGCCGCATCTGCTTTCGTGAGCGGGCGTTGCGCGGTGAGTTGCCCGGCGTGACGAAGTCGAGCTGGTAATCGGAGGGTGTTGTTTCATGAACATGACTGATCCCATCGCGGATATGCTGACTCGTATTCGTAATGCGGTTTCTGCGCGACATGCGCGAGTGAATGTCCCGGCCTCGAAAATGAAGCTGGCCATTGCCCGAGTCCTGAAAGAAGAGGGGTATATCAAGGATATTGAGATCCTCAAAGATAACCCCCAGGGAACTATCCGCATCACCCTGCGCTATGTAGATAAGCGACAGGTGATGACGCAGCTCAAGCGTGTGAGCAAGCCAGGCCTGAGAGTTTATACGCGGAAAGCGGGCATTCCTCGCGTGCGTGGCGGGCAGGGCATCTCTATTCTTTCGACGCCCCAGGGCTTAATGACGGGTCGCAAAGCCTATCAAGAGGGTCTGGGCGGCGAAGTTGTCTGCTACGTCTGGTAGGCACAGGAGGGTTTTAGAATGTCTCGTATTGGACGTGCTCCCATCACTGTACCGGCTAAGGTGCAGATATCGTGGGATGAAGATAATCTGGTGACGGTTAAGGGACCCAAAGGTGAGCTTTCGCACCGTGTCGACCCCGTGTTGACGTTGGCGATGGAAGACGGCAGTCTGACGGTTACCCGCCCATCCGATAGCAAACCGCATAAAGCCATACACGGTCTCTATCGCACGCTGGTCAATAACATGGTTGTCGGCGTGACAACGGGTTACACCAAGCAGTTAGAGATCCACGGCGTCGGCTATCGTGCGAGCAAGGTTGGCAACAGCCTGATCATTCAGGTTGGTTATTCGCACCCGATCGAGGTTGCTGCGCCCGACGGCATCACCCTGAACGTTGATGGCGTCGATCCAGCGACCAAAGCGACCAAGATCAGCGTTAGCGGCATCGATAAGCAGGCCGTTGGCCAGATTGCCGCTACCATTCGCCAACTGCGTAAACCCGAACCGTACAAAGGCAAAGGTATCCGTTATACAGGTGAGGTAATTCGCCGTAAGGCTGGTAAAGCCGGAAAAGTCGGTGGTAAGAAGAAATGATCAAGCAATTCAACGCAAATAAAGCGCGTCAAAAGCGCCATCTGCGCCTGCGCAATCGCCTGGATGGGACGCAAGAGCGTCCACGTCTGAGCGTTTTTCGCAGCGATAAGCAGATCTATGCTCAGGTAATCGACGACAGTACTGGTCGGACCCTGGCCGAGGCCTCATCCTTGGATGAGTCGTTGAAAGACTTCACACCTGCCCCGCGCACCGAGCAGCAGCCCATGCAAGCGGAAAGCTCCTTTGAGACCGAAGAGGCTGCTCCTGTGGCGGCTCCTGCGAAGAGAGCGAACAAAGAGGCGAAGAACGTCAGTCGGCGTGTCACGTCGACCTCGACGAAAGGCGCATTGCCGGCTGCTCCCAAGCATGAGAAGAAGACCCCGGTAGAGGCGCTGGCGGCTATCTCGAACAACCACAAGGTTGCCCTGGCTCATGAAGTTGGCAAGCTGGTGGCAGAACGTGCTAAAGAGAAAGGCATCGAGCAAGTCGTCTTTGATCGTGGTGGTTATCCCTATCATGGGCGTGTGGCTGCGCTTGCTGAAGGCGCTCGTGAAGTGGGCTTAAAATTCTAAAGCCTCTTTTCCAGGTGAGTGGTTACTTATCTGGAATAGGGATTTACGAGGAGAAAAGATGGCAAGAATAGATGCTTCGAAGCTCAATCTAGAGGAGACAGTGGTGCAGGTGCGCCGTGTCTCCAAAGTAGTTAAGGGCGGTCGCCGTTTCAGTATTCGGGCTATTGTCGTGGTTGGCGATCATAACGGCCACGTAGGCTATGGTCTGGGTAAAGCAGCTGAATATACAGAGGCTATTCGTAAGGGTGTAGAAGACGCGAAAAAGCACCTGATCGAAATCCCACTGAACGGTTCGACTATCCCGTTTATGGTTAAAACCCGTTTCGGCGCTTCAGAAGTGATGCTCAAGCCGGCGGCCCCTGGTACCGGGGTGATCGCTGGGGGTGCAGTACGCGCTGTCATGGTAGCTGCTGGCATTCGTGATATTCTGACCAAATCGTTGGGGAGCACCAATGCAGCTAATACTATTAACGCGTGCCTGGCAGCTTTACGTGAACTGCGCTCTGCTGAAACCGAAGCTTTCTTACGTGGTAAGACCGTGGCTGAGATCGTAGGTCGCAAGCAGGCCGAGCGTCTGGCGGTAGCCGCAGCCAACGCAGCTGAGCAGGCTGCTCAGGCGCGTGCCGCACGCGAAGAAGAGTCACGTGATAGCCGTCCGTCCGATCGAGGTCGTGGCCGTAATGAGCGTAACGAGCGCGGTGGTGGTGGCGGAGGCGGCGGAGGTGGTGATCGCCGTGACCGTCGCGGCGGCGGAGGCGGCGGAGATCGTCGTCGCTAACAGGAAGGTGCAAACATGAAATTACGCGTAAAATGGGTCAGGAGTTCCATTGGTTATTCCCAGGACCAGAAAGACACGATCCGTTCTCTGGGGCTGCGCAAGCTCCAACATACGGTAGAAATCGACGATAATCCCGCCATGCGTGGGATGATTCGCAAAGTGAGCCACCTGGTACAGGTAGAGGAAGTAGTTGCCTGATGAATCTTTCAGATTTGCATCCAGCTCCTGGATCACATAAACACGAAAAGCGGCTTGGTCGTGGACACGGCTCTGGTCGTGGTAAGACCGCAGGTCGCGGCACAAAGGGTCAGAAGGCGCGTACCGGTGGTACGATACATCGTGCCTTTAATGGCGGTCAGACGCGCCTGTCCAAACGCCTCCCCTTCTTACGGGGTCTTGGCAATAGCAACATTGCCTTCCGCGATGACTATGCTATTATTAACGTCGGTGAGCTTTCAGCAATGGAAGCCGACACATACGTTACTGCCGAGCTTCTAGTAGAGCAAGGTATGCTGAGCAATACCGAAGGCAAGGGTCTGTTCAAAGTTCTGGGTGATGGTGAACTCACCGTAGCCCTGAAAGTGCGAGCGCACAAGGTCTCCAGCGGCGCACGGAGCAAGATCGAGGCAGCCGGCGGAACAATTGAAATCATCCCGGTCAAAGTCTATGAAAAGACGAAACGCCGGAAAGACGGAGATCGGCAGCCACCTGTCTACCCGACAAATCAGGTATAGTTTCAAACCAAAGTACCTGGATAAAACATCCAGGTACTTTCCGGCGTTATACTTGGTAGAATGGTTTTGTTGAGTCGTGAAAGGAGACCCCCATGTGGGAAAAACTGCGCAGTATCTGGACTATCCCGGATCTACGCAAAAAGATTCTTTTCACTCTGGTGATCCTGCTGATCACGCGAGTTCTCGCTAATATTACCGTCCCTTTGACGCATACAGAGATCCAGAACCTGGTCAGTCTCTTCTCGTCTAACGGTAATCAGAACCTCGGTCAGTTGCTTGGACTGCTCGATGTTTTCTCCGGGGGATCGTTGCAGAAGTTTTCGATAGTCGCTCTGGGAGTCTATCCCTATATTACAGCGACCATTGTTATGCAGTTGCTTATGCCGATCATTCCAGCTCTGGAGAATATGAACCGCGAGGGCGAGGCTGGTCGTCTGCGTTTTAATCAGATTACACGCATTATTGCGGTTCCTCTGGCGTTCTTGCAGGCATTGGGGCAGGCTGCCATCTTCGTGAAGTATAACGTTTTAACCAACTTCAGTCTCTTCGATCCTTCGTCGGCGCTGGAGTCGTTCTCTATTCTCCTGGCCCTGACCGCCGGTACCATGATTATGGTCTGGCTCGGTGAGTTGATCACTGAGAACGGTATTGGGAATGGTATCTCGTTGATCATCTTTGCTGGAATTGTCAGTAACATTCCAAGTATGATCTCGACAGGCTGGAATGCCAGTGTTTCGAGCGGTGGGGGTGGAGGCGGCATAGTCAGCCTTGCCATTTTCTCTATTATCGGCCTGATAACGATTGTTGGTATTGTTTATATGTACCTGGGGCAGCGGCGTGTCCCGATCGAGTATCCCACCAAGCGTATGGTTGGACGTGGTCTGCTTGTTGGGACTGCGCAGCGCACCTACATACCCATGCAGGTGAATAGCGCAGGTATGATCCCGCTGATCTTCGCGCAGTCTATGTTGATTTTTCCGGCCGTTCTTTCACAGTACCTGGGCGGAAGTAGCGTCGGCTGGTTGAGCGCGAGTGCGACCTTTGTCGGGACATATATTGCAAATACGACCCTCTGGTACTACTGGGGGATCTACTTTGTACTTGTGGTTGCCTTTACCTACTTTTACGCATACGTCGTCTGGCAACAGCAGGATATCCCCAACAGCTTGCAGAAACAGGGTGCGCATATTCCTGGGTATCGGCCTGGTGAGACCACACGTCGTCACCTGAATGATATCTTGAATCGTATTACTCTGGCGGGCGCAATTTTTCTGGGCGTAGTGGCTGTTCTCCCTTACTTTGCAAGTGTAGGGGGCAACCAGTTGCTCAGTAGCGCGGCTGTACTGATTGCCGTCGGCGTTGTGCTGGATACTGTCAGGCAGATCGAGGCTCAAATGGTTATGCGTAATTACTCAGGCTTCTTGACCTGAGCTCAACGCCGAGCTCGTACCATCGGAGGTAAACGTGGAAATCATTCTGATCGGGGCGCAGGGATCAGGAAAGGGGACTCAGGCCGAGATGCTGGCACAGGCACTTGGCATCCCTCATGTATCGAGCGGAGATCTTTTTCGCAAAGAGATTGAGGGAGAGACCGCCATCGGTTTGGAAGCTAAAAAGTATATTGACCGCGGGGAGCTGGTCCCCGATGATTTGACGATGGCAATGGTTCTCAACCGGTTGCAACAACCAGACTGTAATCTGGGGGTTCTCATGGACGGTTTCCCTCGTACGATTGCTCAGGCCAAAGCCCTGGACGAAGGTCTGGGTGCTTCTGGAAAAAAGATTGGCGCTGTAGTCTATCTAAAGGTTCCTCGCAAGGAACTGTTACAAAGGCTCTCAGGACGCTATATCTGCCGAGCCAACCAACACGTTTATAACGTTTACACTCGTCCACCAAAAGTGGCAGGTGTGTGCGATCTGGATGGAAGTGAACTCTACCAACGCTCCGATGATATTGGAGACGCGGTAGAACGACGCCTTGATATCTTTTTCAACCAGACGATTCGTCTACTCGACTACTATCGAGCGCAGGACAAAGTTGTCGAAGTGAATGGCAATCAGGGCATTGAAGAAGTACACAACGCGCCCGTAAATGCCATACGTAAACAA
>DAOTTJ010000198.1:0-4889 GCA_034437695.1 Ktedonobacteraceae bacterium | reverse complement strand
CCGGCAAGGGTTGCTGCGATGACTTTAAGTGGTGGGTGGAGGAACAGGACGAAGACGCCATACGTTATGACTACGAGAGGCACAACGTGCAGGATATATAATTGCATATCCATCGTAAAGACTCCTTAATGTATAGGGCAGGCGCTTGTGAGTTGCCTGTTGCAAAGAGTTTCTAATGTTTAAGAAAGGACGTGTCTATGAATATCATACCGCTTCGTGTGGCTCTGGCTCAAGTGAATGTGACTGTCGGTGATTTATCGGGTAATCAAGCGAAGATTCTGCGGGCTATGCGCGAAGCTTACGAGGCAGGAGTCCATATCGTTTGTCTGCCCGAATTGGCGCTAACGGGTTATCCGCCAGAGGATCTATTGCTCAAGCCGGGCTTTGTCACGGCCAATCAGCATGCTTTGCAGGAGTTAATCGAGGCCAGCCGCGACCTGCCGGGTATGACAGCGGTGATTGGTTTTGTCGATCGTATCCACGATATCTACAATGCGGCGGCGATTATCCATGAAGGGCAGCTGGTTGGTACCTATCATAAGCACTATTTGCCCAACTATGGTGTATTTGATGAAAATCGTTATTTTCAGGCCGGGCGTAAGGCACCGTTGTTTCTGATCAACGGCGTCCACGTGGGGGTCAATATTTGTGAAGATGTCTGGTATCCTGTGGGACCGATGACCATGCAGGCCCATGCGGGAGCCGAGGTGATTCTGAATATCAATGGTTCGCCTTTTCACATAGAGAAAGATCAGTTTCGTGAAGATATGATGGCCACGCGGGCCGCCGATAATGGTGTCATCGTGGCCTATCTGAACATGGTTGGGGGTCAGGATGAACTCGTTTTCGACGGTGGCAGTATGGTTTTTGATGCTCAGGGAGAGTTGATTGCCCGTGCCAGGCGCTTTGAAGAGGACTTACTGATAGTAGATTTAGACACAGCCTCGGTCTTTCGTTCGCGTCTACACGACCCTCGCCGTCGCCAGGAGCGACTCCAGGTTAGCCCTGAGGATGTGCCGCTCTACGTGATCAGCAGTCAAGCTCGGCCTACGCCTACTATGCTCAGTGACAGGCATTCGCTTATTCTAGGTGCTCCTCAGCGTATCGAGCCATTAATGGATGAGATGGAAGAAATCTATCGTGCGCTTGTCCTGGGGACGCGTGATTATATCTACAAGACCGGCTTCAAGAAAGCGGTCATCGCCCTTTCGGGAGGGATCGACTCCTCGTTGGTGGCGGCAATTGCCGTAGATGCGCTTGGTGCAGAGAATGTACTTGGCATCTCGATGCCTTCGGGTTATTCGTCCGAGGGGAGTCGGAGCGATGCCCAGGAGCTTGCCGCCAACCTGGGCATGCAGTGCTTGACCATTCCGATCGAGGACATTTTTCGACTCTCTCTAAAGATGATGACCCCAGTGATCGGCGAGGACGATCCTGGTCTGGCTGGCGAGAACCTTCAGGCGCGTATTCGTGGCAACATCATCATGAGCATTTCAAACAAACTTGGTCCAATCGTACTGACGACGGGCAATAAGTCTGAGATGGCAGTTGGTTACTGTACGCTGTATGGCGACATGGCCGGTGGGTTTGCCGTCATCAAAGACGTATTCAAGACGCTGGTGTACAGATTGTGTGTCTACCGTAACTCGCTTAGTTCCGAGAACGTTATCCCGCAAGCAGTGATTGAGAAGCCGCCGTCAGCCGAGCTGCGACCCGAGCAAAAGGATACAGATAGCTTGCCGTCCTATGAGATTCTCGACGGCATATTGCGGGCATATGTCGAACAGGATCGCAGCATTGAAGAGATTATTGCTATGGGTTTTGAGGAAGCGGTTGTACAGCGTGTGATGCGTTTAGTTGACCTTAGCGAATATAAACGTCGTCAGGCCCCGCCAGGAGTAAAGATCAGCACACGGGCATTTGGGCGTGATCGTCGTTTGCCGATCACCAACCGTTACCGAGAAGCGATCTGAGTCTGATGGAGAAAGAAGCGCGAGTATAGTCATGCGTAGTGAGCCAAACATCTCAGGCCTTAGAGGCATGGGACAGCCCTGGAGGCGGGTGGATGGTCTCTGCCCGCCAGCCAGAGGGTGGGTTGTGCTATACTATGTTTGAGAGAGTTTCGCTTTTTTCTCCTGACTTATGAAAACAAGTAGCGCATGGACCGGGCTTTGAGGAGGAGCTGCGGTTGACGAGGTGGAGGCCGTTCGGAATCTATCAGCGGGGAGCCTCCAGGGTACTTTCACTACCCTGCAAAGGGAGTTAGCAAAACTGGCTGGTAACGGTCAGGCCAAACTGCTCTCAGTGATGGACTTGATGGAACCACGCGTTGCATCATGGCGGGTTTTGCACCTGCAAACAGAAAGCAGCCCTTCTATGTGTGGAATTATTGGCTATGTAGGTTCTCAAGAAACAGATGTTACCTCCATTCTGCTTGAGGGTCTTACTAAATTAGAGTATCGCGGGTACGATTCGGCGGGTATCGCCATCCTGACTTCTACCGGTAAGCTTGAAATCCAGCGCCGGGCCGGGAAAATTACCAATCTCAAAACAGCTGTTGCCGAAGCCGGGCGACCTTATCTTGGTTTGCTGGGCATTGGTCACACGCGTTGGGCGACCCACGGTCAGCCCAACGACATAAATGCTCATCCCCATACCGATTGCACAGGCACGATCAGCGTGATTCACAATGGAATTATTGAGAATTACACTGAACTGCGGATGGAATTGGAGAGCGAGGGTCATACCTATCGTTCGGAGACGGATACTGAAGTGCTAGCGCACCTGATCGAACGCGAGTACTTTGGGCGTGCGGCGCACGACCTGGAGCAGGCGGTGCGCCTGGCTTTGGAGTATGTACGTGGTGCGTATGCAATGGCGGTGATCAGTGCTGAGTGTCCCGACCTGTTGATTGGAGCGCGTGATGGAGGTGGACCGTTGATTGTAGGTCTGGGGGAGCACGAGCAATACCTGGCTTCAGATATCCCCGCGCTGCTCAAGCACACCCGCCGCGTACTGATCCTCGACGAAGGCGAGCTGGCGGTGTTGCGTCCCAATGGTGTAACGTTGACCAAGCTGGATGGCACGCTGATTGAGCGCGAGCCGTTGACAGTTGAATGGGATATTGAGGCGGCAGAGAAGGATGGTTATCCTCATTTTGCTCTGAAAGAGATCCACGAGCAGCCAGCAGCCCTCCAACGAGCATTGACTGGTCGCGTGTACGATGGTCAACTCCATCTGACTGAACTGGAGCATATGCGTGACACGGGACAGCTCAATGCCATTGAGCGCATTGTGATTGTGGCCTGTGGCACCTCGTACCATGCGAGTGTGATAGCTAAATACGCTCTGGAAAAATGGACGCGTATTCCTGTCGAGGTTGTTACCGCAGCCGAGTTTCGCTATGCCGACCCGATTGTTGGTCCCAGCACCCTGTGTATTGCGGTCACGCAGTCGGGTGAGACGGCTGATACGCTAGTGGGTATTCGTCAGGCGCGTAAGCAAGGTTCGCCGGTAATTGCTGTGACCAACGTAGTAGCCAGCGCCATTACGCGTCTGTGTGATGTTGCGTTGTACTTACAGGCGGGTCCAGAAATCTGCGTGGTGGCGACCAAGACCTTTCTTAACTCGGTGATGGTACTCTATCTGCTGGGTATCTATCTGGCTCAAGCGCGAGGTAAAATGGACGCCGCCGAGGTAAGTGTCTTGCTTGCTCAGTTGGAAGAGATCCCTGACAAAGTGCAACTGATCCTGGACCAGGCCGACGTGTCCGACGACGAGATTAAGCCGCTGGCCCGGCATCTAGCACACGTTAACAGTGCAGTGTTTATTGGTCGTGGGGTTGGTTACCCTGTTGCATTGGAGGGAGCGCTCAAACTCAAAGAGATCTCCTATATTCATGCAGAGGGCTTGCCGGCCGGCGAATTAAAACACGGATCGATTGCCTTGCTTGACAAGCATGTGCCTCTAGTAGCTATTGCCACAGATTCGCACGTTTACGAAAAGGTTGTCAGCAATATCCAGGAAGTGCGTGCTCGCGACGCCTACGTAATAGCAGTCGCGACTAAGGGGAACGCAACGATCAGTCGTCACGCCGATAAAGTCCTCTACGTGCCGGAGACGCCCGAGATGTTTAGTCCCTTAGTAGCGATCATTCCCCTACAGTTGCTCGCCTACCATACCGCAGTAGTACGTGGTTGTAACGTAGATCAGCCGAGGAATCTAGCAAAATCTGTCACAGTAGAGTAAAGTGAGTGGAAGGGTTGGATTTGTTCTTGCATGGCTAAAATAAAGCCATACACCGAAAACAAAGTTGTTCATCGAGTATGCGGGCAACCGCTAAAGCAGTCAGTAGTTGCCCTGCATACACGGTTAAATATTTTCCATGAAAATAGCCACAGATTTTAAATTATTTGGCTTCGTTGTCTAGAGGCTATAAATGGTAAAATGGGGGAATAAGCCCTTTGATGGTATTACCGTCATACGTATAGTGGTCGAGATAGATTTGCTGTGTATTTATGTAATCTCCAGCGCTAATTTCGTAAAGGCTCAAAGCATCCCATGCGGCAAGGTTTGCTGCTTCGGGGTCGAACCATTCCTGCAAGCGTCCAACGAAGCGAGCCAATGCAATGCCGTTATCTGGCAGGCCCTCTTCTGAGATAATGAACAACATATTGACTTTGTAAGGAGTCACTTCCTTGAGTGGAGCAATACGTACTTCCTTAACTAAATCGAGAACTTTAAGATCAGGATCATTTTCTGCCTGCATCATGCGCAGATTATTAAGGATGGGTGCAACAACAGCTTTTACAACTTCATCAGGAAAAGCTGGTCTATTAAAACAATGTGCTACCCATTTTGCCAATAGACGTTTAATATTGTCATTGGGT
>DAOTTJ010000197.1:0-19664 GCA_034437695.1 Ktedonobacteraceae bacterium | reverse complement strand
TGAGATGGCGGGAAGAGTAGATCGCGGATGTGCTGATAGAGAGAAAGGGTCGACGGCTGGAAGCCCTTTACAGCAGCAGAGATCGAATGTCACCTGGCTACGCTGCGGAAGAAAGTTGTGGATATCGCTCAATGCCCTTTGGGGCTTGAATGGTGTGTACAGCGAGTAGATCAGGCACGGGTTAGCCCGTTATAGCGAGGCTCTAATAAACCTGACAGGCACTCTGGCATAGACCTGGGATGCACTTATAATGTGTGGCTGTCGCGTCGTTGGAGTAGAGAGTGCGCCGGTACGATTCTGTCCGGCGAATTGAGGTGGTACCGCGAAAAGATCGACCCTTTCGTCCTCATGGAGGATGGAGGGTTTTTTTATTGGTTTTGCATCTCGCGCAGGTCGAGCGCGAGATGCCAGGACTGCGCTGGCCTTTTCTGTTATCCAGGACAGGAAGCTGGCGCATAGAAGGAAGAGAGCCATGAGTTTAGCGAAACGCTACGATCCACGCACAGTAGAGCCGGCTTTGAGCGATTTCTGGCAAAGCGCGGGTATCTATCGGTTTCAGCCGGACGATGAACAACGACCGGTATATGCGATTGATACGCCTCCACCGACCGTGTCGGGGCATTTACATCTTGGCCATATGTATTCGTTCGGGCAAACGGATTTTCTGGCGCGTTTCTGGCGCATGCAGGGTTACAATGTGTTTTATCCAATGGGCTATGACGACAATGGGTTACCGACCGAGCGGTTGGTGGAGAAGCGCCTGGGGATTACTGCGCCACAGGTGGGGCGAGCGGCGTTTATCGAGAAGTGTTTGGAGGTGAGTGAGGCGGCTGAACAAGACTATCAGCGACTCTGGCAGCGCCTGGGTCTCTCGATCGACTGGCGCTATAGCTATCGCAGTATTGATGAGCAGGCGCGTAAGACCTCGCAGTGGTCGTTTCGCGATCTCTACAAAAAAGACCTGGTCTACCGGCGCGAGGCTCCGACTATCTGGTGTCCCGAGTGCCGTACCGCGATTGCTCAGGCTGAACTGAATGATCTGGAACGCACGAGTGAGTTTGTCACCCTGGCTTTTGCGCTGGTGGACGGCACAGTTTTGCCGATTGCAACCACGCGTGCCGAGCTGTTGCCCGCCTGTGTCGCTGTGTTTGTCCATCCAGAAGATGCCCGCTATGCCGCGCTGATCGGTTCGCAGGTGCGCGTGCCGTTGCTCGATTTCACCGTGCCGTTGCTGGCTGATGTCAAGGCCGATCCCGCGAAGGGTACCGGGGCGGTCATGTGTTGTACCTTTGGGGACGCTACCGATGTAGAGTGGTGGCGTCTGCACCAGTTGCCGTTGAAGGTGATCATCGGACGCGACGGGCGCATGAGTGAGGCGGCTGGCGTGTTTGCTGGACTAAGCACCGGGCAGGCACGTCAACGTATCGTAGCCGAACTGGATGAGCGTGGATTGGTGCTCAAACGCGAGCCGTTGGAGCAGTCGGTCCGCGTACACGAGCGCTGTGATACACCGATAGAGTATCTCGTCGCGTGGCAGTGGTTTGTCCGTGTGCTCGACTTTAAGCAGCAATTGCTGGAGGCTGGTCGGCAGATGGTGTGGCAGCCTGCGCATATGCAAACGCGGTATAGCGAGTGGGTAGAAAATCTCGGTTGGGACTGGTGCATCTCGCGTCAACGCTACTTTGGCGTCTCTTTCCCGCTCTGGTACTGTCGCCAGTGCGGTGCGATCATGCTCGCCGCCGAGGAAGAGTTGCCTGTTGACCCGACTACGCGCTCGCCTGGCGGAGTCTGCCAGTGTGGAAGCAGCGATTTCACACCCGAGGAGGACGTGATGGATACCTGGGCCACCTCGTCGATGTCTCCACAGATAGTAGGACGCATGTTGAGTGAACCGGCCCTCTACAAGCGCGTCTCGCCCTTTGCGCTACGTCCTCAGGCACACGAAATCATCCGCACCTGGGCCTTTTATACGATAGTGAAGTCGTTGCACCACTTTGGTACGCTTCCCTGGAAGACCGTCGCCGTCTCGGGATGGGGTCTGGCAGCGGCGGGTGCAGAGAAGATCAGTAAGAGTCGCGGCGGAGGTCCGATGCCACCTCTGGAGATGATCGAGCGCTATTCTGCCGACGCCGTGCGTTACTGGGCGGCTTCCGCTGGTTTTGGTCGCGATGCGGTGATCAGCGAAGAGAAGATGAAGAACGGGGCCAGACTCTGTACCAAGCTCTGGAATGTAGGACGTTTCAGCGAACGCTTTCTGGCGGAGGCCCAACCCGTGTCCGACGCCTGCACTTTTACGCCGGCTGATCGCTGGCTATTGAGTGGCCTAGCTCAGTTAGTACAGCGAACGAGTAGACTCTTCAAAGAGGGCGAGTATGCGGCGGTTAGAAACGAGATCGAAAGCTTCTTCTGGCGCGACTTGACCGATAACTACCTGGAGATGAGTAAAGAGCGGCTCTATGGTGAGGCCAGCGCGGCACGTGAGGGCGCACGCTACACGCTCTATCAGGTCTTATTGACGATGCTCAAGCTGTTTGCTCCGTTTCTACCGTATGTGACCGAGGAGATTTACCGTGGACTTTTCGCAGCAAGTACTGGACAGATCTCCATTCATCTCACCTGCTGGCCGGAAGTGCGGGTCGACTGGATAGATCCGCGTAGCGAGAGCGATGGCGAACTGCTCGTCGAGATAGCCACAGCTATCCGGCGCTACAAAAGCGAGGCCAGCATTGCCCTGAGTTCGAGTCTGCGGCAACTCTGGTTGACTACCACTGACGCCGAACTCGCAAACACGCTCAACGCGGCCAGAGCAGATATGCTGAGCATTACCCGTGCTCAGGATATACACATTGGAGCGTTCCACGATGTCACACCCGCAGACGCATGCGAGGTCTTGCACAAAGAGGGCGTGCTGAAGCTCCACCTGGAGCGTTGAGCACAACCAGAGACAGATCTTACAGCCGGCACGCTGGTGAGCATTTGCGCCAGCGTGTCGGCTTTTGTCTATCTACGGGAACTTTTACACTAGAGGTTTCGTCAATAATCAGGGACAGATGAAAGTCGATATCCATGAGAGTATAGAGATATCGGTTACGTAAGAATAGTAGAGAAAAAAATGGGTGCCAGGACAAGAAGGAGCTAAAAAGCATGTGGAGCAGAAACGGCAAAGGAATGATGCAAGGCCGCAGGAAAAAGATCCTGGCTATGATCATCGGCCTGGGAGCGATTGGTGTGCTGCTGACGGCGTGTGGTGGTGCAGCCTCCGCTGGTACAACAGCAGCGCAGGCCCCGGCGGATACGGGGCATATGCCCGCCCAGATGGCGAATGCAAGCCAGAAGTCGACAACGAGCAGCAGCGCGTCGCAATATGGAGTGCAATATCTAGCAAAGAGCTTGCGGGTGAGCATGGAAGTCAAGGATACAAAGCAGGCGGCAAGCGATCTTCAAAACTGGATCACACAAACGGACACCCAGTCAACCTCAGATGGGACTGACTATGAGCAGGTGTCCAATAATCAATACAATGTCACCCTGACTTTCCTGATTACCGCTGGCCACTATGATCAGGTCGCAGCGTATTTGCAGAATTATGCAGAGAAGCAAGGGGGGACATTGCTCAGTATGCAGGAGAGCGTCCAGGACGTAACCAACGATTATATCGATACGCAATCCACACTGACCAATCTACGCGCCGAGCAACAGCGTTTGCTTGCTTTTATGAGCCAGACTCAGAATCTGAACGATGCTGTCAACATTGAGCAGCAATTGACCCAGGTTGAAGGACAGATCAACGATATCGAGGCGCACCTCAATCAACTCAAGGGGCAGACCTCCTTCTACACGGTTATGATTACTCTGCAACCGGCGGGCAGCGGACAGGTACAGGCATCGACCCCCTCAGGTATTGTCTCGATCTGGCAGGGAGCATGGGGAGTTGTGGTTATACTCGGACAGGTGTTGATAGTGATCATCGTCTGGTTGGCGGCTTTTAGCGTCTACATTATCCCGGCTGGTATTCTCATCTGGTTGTTGCGCAAGCGTCCCTGGCGTAAAGTATCGACGGTATCGGCTACGTCGGCGAGTTCGTTGGGCAAAACAAACGCATCGTTGCCCAGTTAAACGTATGTTTCCTTCTCATTAAATAAAGATAACAGACCGTATTCTGGCGGCGTGGTCCCATCGCCGCTGGGAACGATCTGTTACCTTGCTGCTTGAGTGCCTGAGGCAACTCATAAAAGAAGGGAGTATTTTTATTGGTACCGCCAGGTCAGCAGTGCTGGCGATTTGCCGATGAAAAGCAAGCTGGTCTGATAAAGTTGAGAAGTACTGTCGGGAGGTGGCAGGAATGGGGAACCGTTCTGTCCGCTCAGCAGCCAGAACGCAGGTATAGACCGTTTTAAAGCCTTCAAAGGTTCTCTATTTAATAGACTTACGGCGATATATTCGTACATCGTTGCACACCTCTTTGTGATTTCCAGCCTGTAAGTACGGATGTGATCGTATTTTTATCCTGCTCGGCCAGGATAGCCGTCTATCTTTAGATTATACGCCTTTATGCACTGTAATTCAATAGTTGTCGGGTTGTTTTTCTGGATTCTGCTGTGCTCGTTGGCCTGTTCTGCTCTCTGCGGAAATGGGATATCAGAAAGCTGCATTCTTGCTGTGCATCGAGGTGGCGTGAGCTGCGAGGTGGCTGGCGGTTTGTGAGGGATACGTCACACGAAAGCCGTCGTGATCGGGGTAGAGAGTGCCGTCCGGCTGGTGACCGGTGAGTATCCAGAACTGAGTGCCGCGCCCGCCGAGTTGAGAGAACGCATTGGTCCAGGAGGTGTAGATTTCGTTGCGTGTTGTCAGATCCAACCAGCCGAACTCTTCGAGCACTACCGGTTTGCCCAGTTCGTGTGCGGACTGTATATGGTCGGCGATCCATTGAAGCGACCAGGCGTGGTCTTTCTTCCAGTGATCGGGATAGAGGTGGAAGGTTGCGTAGTCGAGCGTGGGCAGGGCGAGCGTCCGCGTCCAATCGAGGCCCTGACTGCCGTTGTAAGCCCAGTCGGGATGATTGGGGCGGTTATACCAGCCTTCATCGCCGATAGCTACGAGGTGGGAGTGGTCAAGATCTTTGATAAACGCGCTCAACTCGCGCACCCATTGGAAGAGCGTTTCGCCTGAAGGATCGGATGGGCAGCGTGGCTCATTGGCCAGTTCCCAAGCGAGGATCGCTGGCTCGTCGAGCACGCGACAGCCTGTATAGCGATTTTCGCGTTGCAGAAAGTGGCGAATATACTCTTTATAGGCGAGTTTGATCTGTGGGTCGCGAAAAAAGTCGTCGTGGTCGGTGCTGCCAAACCAGGTCAGGTATTGCTGCATCCCACCAAAGTCGTTCCAGTTGTTGACCAGGACTACTACCAGCTTCAGACCGAGTTTCCCGGCCTGCCAGACCGTATAGTCGAAGCGTGCATAGCCATCTTCGGGATACACGCCCGGCTCTGTTTGCAGAGCGAAGCCATTGGCGGCCTGACCATCGAGAAACCCCCACATACGTATAACCGCGAGTTCCATCGTTCGCGCGTTTTGCAATACCTCGTCGATCATTGCTTCTGCCTGATAGTGGAGGTAATAGTTATTAGTTCCAGCGAAATACAAAAGTGGGTCAGCCATTAAGAACCAGCTTCCTGACAGATACTATTTAAATGAAATCATGCGCATTTCTATGAAAAATATATACCATTTGTCGACCGTTTTTGCAAGAGGCTAGCAATGTTTGGAGGCGAGAGAAGATTTTCATGTTCAAGGCGAGGGAAGAGTAAACGTTCCCTTTCTGCGCAGGTAAAGCCTGGCATTTTCTTGCATGCCCACAGGGAATAGAGTATAGTCAGTACGGAAAGTGGGGAAATGTGCCAAAACATCGGCACACCCTTGACTTTTGTTGATAGTCGATGTTATTATTTCATTGAAAATTTTCAATGGCACGCAAGGAGGATCGAGCGTGGCCGGGCCGGTAACTTTAAAAGATATAGCCAAAGAGGCGCAAGTTTCGATAGGAACTGTCTCACGGGTTTTTAACAATCATGTCAATGTAACTGAAGAGGTGCGCCAGCGAGTACTCAAGGCAGCGACCCAGCTTGGATATTTTGCCGTAGCGAGTCAGGAGCAGCGTTCTGATACGAGCCGAATGGTAAAAGAGATTGGATTTCTTTTCTGTTCTTTTCTCTCGGCTGATGGATTTATGACGAATCCATTCTGGTCGCATATTTTGCACGGTGTAGAGAGTGAAGCGAGTAAATTCAATATAAAAGTTACCTACCGTTCGATTAGTAATTTGCAAAATATGCCGGATTTTCTCCTGACAACTATTTATGAGATGAAACTTGGAGGTATCTTGTTGGTAGGTCCAGCGGAGTTAGAGACAGTGCGTTTAGTGCAGAACACCGGCATACCGCTGGTGTTAGTTGATAACTCTGTGCCGCGGGTGAACTCGGTGCTGGGAAGCAATTTTGAGGGAGCCAGGGCGGCTGTAACCTATCTCATAAGCATGGGACATCGGCGGATAGCGTTTATTGGTGGACCTGTTTTAGCGGGTGAGCGTCCAATCAACGCGGTCTACACCATCGAGCGCCGGGCTGAAGGGTATCGGATGGCAATGATGGATGCGGGTCTGGAGGTGTCTTATGAGTTATATGAGTCGGCTAATCTCTCGGCTGAGGGAGGATATGAAGCCTGTAAGCGTTTACTGGCGAGTGGTCATCCCTTCAGTGCGATTTTCAGCGCGAACGATGAGATGGCGGTCGGCGCAATGAAGGCGTTGCGCGAGGCCGATCTGCGCGTTCCCGAGGATATTTCGCTGGCAGGCTTTGACGATATCAACATGGCCCGGCACATAGTTCCAGCGTTAACTACCGTTCGTGTGGATAAAGAAGTGCTTGGTTCTGTAGCTCTCAAACGTCTGCTCTCGTTGATGAGTAGCCCGGACCCTGTGACCGTTTCGAGCATAGTCGAAGTAGACTTGGTACTTCGCGAGTCGGTAAAGCAGATCCCGACTCAGCTCTCATGAAAGGAGGCTGCTTAGCGCACTGCTGACCAGGTAGTAGTTTCCCCGATCGATACCTTTCCCATACCCAGGATTGATTTCAGGTGAGCAGTTATCACACGGACATGTTGTGATAAGTGGATTTTTGTGCTCATTTTTTGCACGAAGGAGTGGACAATCATGGTACATTCAATGACCCGCAGACGTTTTCTTACCCAGACTGGTAGTGCGGCGCTGGCCGCTGGTGTTGGTGGAACATTGTTGGATGCGTGTGGTGGAAGTAGCAGTTCCTCTGGTCCGGTTGCCCTGACATACGGTTGGTGGAGCAATGGTCCCGTCAAAGATAAGGCGATGTCCGACTGGGTGAAGTCGATCAATAAGGATTATCCCAATATCTCAGTCAAACCCGAGATCCTGAGCTGGCAGGATTACTGGAATAAGCTGCAAACGACCGTAGCAGGTGGTACTGCCTATGATATCGTCGGCATGGCCGGTGGTATGGCTGCTCCTTATTTTGACCAGGGTGCTCTTTACGACGTGAGCACTTTCAGCGATTTCCCGAGCGCGACGAAAAATCTGATCCAGTCGGCTGTCCAGTTAGGCAATTGGAAAGGCAAGCAGTACGCGGTACCCGTTGGTATCTATGTCCCTCTGTTAGGCTACAATAAGACGCTGTTACAGGCCGCTGGTGTGCCGTTTCCCGATCCGGTTACACCGATGACCTTCGATGCATTTAAGACTATGGCCGCCAAACTCTCGATCAAGAAAAACGGTCAGTACTCGCAGTATGCTATCAATATCGACGATCTTGATCCTCTGTGGACCGAGCTGGTGTATATGGAAGGTGGCCAGGTTTACGATAACCCGATCAACCCCAAGCAGATTCTGGTTGATACCCCGGCTGGCATCCAGGGTCTGGCCGATTGGCAGAGTCTCTACACGGAAAATCTGGCGGTGCCGCTGGCGATTCAAGCAAACGGCGCGTTTGGCGCGGGCGATATCGATAGTCTGATCGCCAATAAAGTCGCATTCTCGCGGATTGTGCTGGCCGATTTCCCTGTGGTTGTCCAGCAAAACCTCGGCGATAAGATCGGCGTCATGCCTATCTTCAGCGTGAATGGCAAGCAGGTGACGTGCGGGAATGCCAATAGCTTTGGGATCTATGCCAACAGCAAGCATCCCAATGAAGCCTGGCAATTTATCAAGTGGGCTACCACTACGACTCAACAAAAGACCTTTGCCCAGATCAGCGATATTCCGGTTGACCAGACGGCCTTTGCCTCGATGAGTTCGTACCTCCAGCCGACGAATTTTGCTCAGACACTCATCGCGGCGCAGAAAGGCTTTATGCCGATTGTCATGACGCCTAATGCGCAGTATTCGACCGATCTGACGAGTATCCTGACTGACCTGTCGACCGGGAAACTCACGCCCAGCGCGGCTGCGCAGCAGATCAAGTCCAAAGGTCAGGCCGATATAACAGCGTCCTCTTAGCATACGTTCTCCTGAACCTGGCTGTCGTTATACCCGGTTGTTTCTGGAGGAGAGCGGTGGTTGATTTCGCCGCCCTCCTCTCTTGAGTTAAAAGGAGCTGCGTTATGCTTACGTTACGAGGCTCAGATGCGCAGGTACCCGTGAAACGTCAGGCACTGCCTGGGCGCATCCGCCATTTTTTGCGCAAAGAAAAGGTTGCTGGCTATCTCTTTATCTCGCCCTGGATTATCGGTTTTCTGGCTTTCTACCTGTATCCACTCCTCGATACGGTGTATAATAGCTTTACCGATATGAAGCTCTTTGGCACGCCTCAATGGGTCGGCTGGAAGAATTACCAGAAGTTACTGTTTAACGATCCCGTTTTCATCCAGGCTACAGTAAATATGGTTATGTATGTCATCGCTGCCACGGTGATTTATATTGTGGGTGGACTTGCCCTGGCGCTCTTATTACAGCGCAAGTTTCCTGGTAACCATCTCTTCCGCATTATCTTCTATCTGCCCAGTCTGATGGTTGGGGTTGGCATCGGCGCGATGTTTGTGCAGGTCTTTAATGGAGAAAACTATGGCCTGTTAAACGAATTTCTGGGTATCTTCCATATTCCCCCTGTGAACTGGCTGGCAAATTACGATCATCCGATTATGTCTCTTATCGCGTTGATCATCACAACTGCCTGGTTTACCGGGGGAGCGATGCTCATCTTTATTGCCGGACTCAAGGGTATTTCAAAAACCTATTACGATGCTGCGCGGATCGATGGTGCAAATACCTGGCAATGCTTTCGCTCAATTACGCTTCCGCTGCTCACTCCGGTTATTCTGTTTAACACGGTAATCACGCTGATCAGCAATGTTCAGGCGTTTGCACTCCCGCTGATTTTTGCCGGTGGCGGTAGCGGTTCGATCGGTTCGG
Organism: Ktedonobacteraceae bacterium; assembly: GCA_034437695.1. GTDB lineage: Bacteria > Chloroflexota > Ktedonobacteria > Ktedonobacterales > Ktedonobacteraceae > Paraktedonobacter. The sequence continues at coordinate 10,231 of DAOTTJ010000197.1, read as the reverse complement.
TGACTCCTATTCTGGGGTATCGTAATACACTGGCCGTGTATCTCACCTATCTCTACCAGGAAGCGTTTATTGACCACTCGTACGGCTACTCCTCGGCTCTGGCGATGGTGATCTTTGTGGTGACGCTGGCCTTGACAGCTATCGTCTTGCTGATTTTCCAACGCTTTACCTATTATGAGAATGCTCGCTAGATAGATATAACACCGTTGGGTGAGTAAAAGCGCAGAAGAAGGATCTCCTGTCAAAGCCAGTGCTGACTTTGCAGGATCAAAGGAGGCGATTTGCTATGTCTCTTATAGACACGTCTACGTTGTCTAAAAGCTCCAACGAGGAAGGTCACACCGCAGCGGTCCGCCGTTACGATAAAGGCCGCAGCTATCAGCGTACAAGTATGATTCTGACGTATGTGATTCTGGGCATCGGTGCCTTGATTGTGCTGGCTCCCTTTGCCTGGCTGCTCTCTGCTTCATTAAAGACTATTCCACAATACTTTGCTTCGCCGATTCAGTGGATACCCAATCCATTTGTGTGGTCGAACTACAACGAAGTGTTTACGGTTTACAACTTCGCTGCCTATGTGGGCAATAGTCTCTTTCTGGCGACCTACGCGATGGTGGTTAATACAGTTATCTCTTCGCTGGTTGCCTTTGGTTTTGCCCGCTTTCGTTTTCCCGGACGGACGCCGCTGTTTATTCTGATGCTTTCGACGTTGATGTTGCCGCCGCAGGTCTTGACGATTCCGCTCTATATTACGTTTCGCAATCTGGGTTGGATCGATACGTTCTTGCCGATTCTAGTTCCCCAGCTCTTTGGTTCGGCGTACAGCATATTCCTCTATCGCCAGTTCTTTATGGGTCTCCCGCGCGAACTGGACGAGGCGGCCCATATCGACGGTTGCAGTCACCTGGGAGTCTGGTGGCATGTGGTGCTTCCCCAATCCAGACCGGTCCTGATTGTTGTTGCAATCTTTACATTCCTTTATAGTTGGAGTGATGCCTGGAATCCACTGATCTACCTGAACAGTCAGGATACACGCACGGTTCCGCTGGGTCTGCTCTATTTCAGCAACGGCTACACGACTGTTTATCCACAGATGATGGCTGCGACAGTTGTGGCGCTGATCGTACCGGTGATTCTCTACGCAGTTGGTCAGCGCTACATCGATACAGGTGTGGCTATCGCTGAGGTAAAATAGGGTTGTCATACGGTAGTTGTTCTCTGACAGTTGTCGACTTTCTCTAGACATGAGGAAACATGGTCTCACACATACATGCGAGTAATACTGTGGTTTTTCACGACTCCACGTATCCACAGTTCTGCGCTGGAACAACCCTGCACAGGTTGATCCCAGGGTCCTTTAAGCTGGCGAGCGCGGGAGAACTTGCGGAACTCCTGGGAGAAGACTGCAAGCTGCTTCTCTCTTTTCATGGTCCCTATTTCCCTAAGGCGGCCTGGCAAGCCATTGTGGCTTTCCTGGAACGCGGTGGGAATCTAGCGATCTTTGGAGGTATGCCTTTCACGCGTCCAGTTTGCGCTGATGGGAGTGTTGAGCCGGAGCAGGATACCTATACCCGCCAGGTATATCTGGGACCATTTTTCCAGTTGTCGCCTGTAGCTGGTGAGTTAGCCCTGGCACCCGACGCTGATGCAGCTTTGCTGGCCGATTGTCCGCTGCACATTTCGGCCGAGGCACCAGGGACCTTCTGGTCGTTTTATCCTAAAATGACTCAAGTCTCCGATCATCCCGCAGAGATGGGTTCGGCCGGCTCTTTCGATACGCTGCTGGTGCCATTGCTCTATCTGCAAGATGCCCATGCCAGCGGTGGATTACAGCGCGTGGCTACGCCTATGTTGCTCCTGGATCAGCGTTCGGGGCGCTTTCGCGGTGGCCGCTGGCTGCTCTCGCCCTGGCAGCCCGCGCTCGAAGCTGACTGGCTGGCCAACGCCGAAGCGATTCAGCGCGTGCTCTCGCTGACCGCTCAGGGTCTGACCAGCTTTGAGGTGCGACCCGCCCTGGGCTGCTATCTCCCAGGCGAAACGCCGACCATCCTGGTTACGGCTCGCACTAACGGTGAGTTGCATGCGCACGTCATCGTCCGCCAACTTGCCACCGACGAGGTGGTGCAGACCTTTGATGCAGTTTTTCCGCCTTCACCTTTCCAACAAGAGCAAGCTTGCCAGCTTGCGACACTCCGGCAGCCAGGTCTTTATATCATTGAGACCCGCTATCAGCTCGGCGACGGACCACAGCTTGCACAGAAGGGCGGTTTCTGGGTCTGGGATGAGAGTCTGGTCGCTACCACGCGAGGGCAGCGTCTGCGGGCGGGACGCGACTACTTCTACCAACAAGATAGCTTATTTCTTGTCTATGGTACGACGTATATGGATAGCAGTGTCCAGCGTAAGTTTCTCCATCTGCCCAATCCCGCCCGCTGGGATCGGGATATGGCGGAAATGAAGGCGGCGGGAGTCAATCTGATCCGTACAGGGGTATGGACGGCCTGGCGCGAGTTTATAAGCGTGGCTGGTGTGGCCAACGAGACATTTTTGCGGGCGCTGGACGCCTTTGTATTGACGGCCTGCAAGCACAATATTCAGGTGATCTTTACCTTCTTTAGTTTCTTTCCCCCGCTCTTCGAGGGTGAAAACCCCTGGCTGGACCCGCGTGCGGTCACAGCTCAACAGGATTTTGTGGCGCTTCTTGCGCACCGCTATGTCCGGGTTGAATTGCTCTCCTGGGACCTGATCAATGAGCCGAGCTTTGGCGATCCAGAGCGCATCTTTGCCCAACGACCCCTGCCAAGCTACGATCGCTACGAAGTGCGGGCTTTTCAGCGGTGGCTGAGCGCACGCTATACACTGAGCGAGCTACAATTGCACTGGCGACAGACACCGGTCGATCTACCCACCTGGGAGCATGTTTTACCTCCGCAGGAGAGCGAGTACGATACCTCGATTCGCTCGACGCAAGTTCGCGCTATGTTTCAGGTCGCGGACTATACGCGCTTCTCGCAGGATATGTTTCAGCGCTGGGCCGCGCAGTTGATCGAGGCTATTCGTGCCGGAGGTGGGCAGACTCTGGTTGGGGTCGGCCAGGATGAGTCGGCAGCACGGATCGCGCCGCAGTTTTATGCCCCGGTGGTCGATTACACCACCACACATCCGTGGTGGAACATCGACGATATGCTATGGGATATGTTGCTCGATAAAACGCTAGAGAAACCCAATCTCATCCAGGAGACCGGCGTGATGCAACTGCGCGATATCGATGGGCGACCCTGGCGCAGCGAACAGGAGAACGCTTTTCTGCTCGAACGCAAGTTGGTCACCGGACTGGTAGCGCGTGGCGCAGGCTTGATCCAATGGCTGTGGCATATCAATAGCTACATGACGAGCGACAACGAGAATAGCATCGGTCTGGTGCGTCCAGATGGGAGCGCCAAACCAGAGCTTGAGACAATGATGGAGTTTGGACGGCTCACCCTCGCCCTGGCCGGACGCTTGTCTGAGGCGGAGACGCCACCTGAGGTCTGGGTGGTCATCCCCTATTCGCAGTGGTTTGTGCGTCCAGACCTGGCTCGCCTTGCCACCCAGCAGGCTGTACGCGTGTTGGGACATGATCTAGGCGTCATCCCGCAGCTGTTTAACGAGCATCAGCTCGACCTGCTGGCGACGACCAAACATCTACCCCAGACGATTATTGTGCCTGGTTTGCAGTTGTTTGCGCAAGACGCCTGGCAGCAGCTCCTGACGTATGTCCACAATGGTGGCACCCTGCTGGTAAATGGAGTTCTGGGACGTGATGAACGCAATCTTGGCTACGATCCAGAGATAGTCGACTTGCCCGAGGAATGTGCGCTTGTATCCGTCTGTCGTTATGAAGCATTGAGCGATCTTCAGGGACAGAGCGTACAGGTAACGTTTGCCGACGAGAAGATAAGCTATGTCAGGAAAGCCCATAACGAGATCTATCGCGTGCCTTATGGGAGCGGGCTACTCGTCTGGTGTGGTCTGCCGCTCGAACTGGCCAACGACGCCAGCGCAACCAGGATGCTCTACGCCGAAGTGCTCAAGCGCAGTGAAAAGAGTCAACAAAGCGATGCACCCGTACTCGTGACCGCTATACCTTTGCGCGATGGCACGCTATTCTTGCTGGTCTCCGAGGCGGGTCGCGAACAAAAGGTCACACTGCGCGACGGGATCGAAGTCACGATTGCCGCGCACAGAGCCGGGGCGCTGATCCTCGGAAACGATCAGACGGCGCAAACCTTTGGTGGTGTCTCCTGAGCAATCGAACTTGTAAGCAAGCGGTCAGAGATGCTATCATAGCAACTCAAAACCGTTAGCTTTCAGTTATTTGGAGAGGCACATATATGCAACCATTTTTGCACGATGGAGACATCGTCCTGTTTCAGGGAGATAGTATCACCGACGCTGGCCGTGATCGCCAGAATGGGGAGGATCTAGGATCTGGCTACGCAGCTCTGGCCGCTGCCTGGTTTCAGGCGCTTTATCCCGAACGAACCGTACACTTCCTGAACCGTGGGGTGAGCGGTAATCGTACCGAGGACCTCGTCGCCCGCTGGCAGACAGACTGTCTCGATCTCCAGCCTACATGGCTCTCTCTGATGATTGGCATCAACGATACCTGGAGGCGCTACGATAGCGGCGATGCTACTTCAGCCGAGCGCTATGAAAAGGCCTATCGTACACTGTTGGAGCGTGTCACAGGTAGCTTGCGCGTGCGTTTGATCCTGTGCGAGCCATTTGTTCTGCCTGTGCCGGTTGAGCGCGAGATATGGCGCGAGGACCTGGACCCCAAGATCGCTGTGGTGCGTAAGCTCGCTCGCGAGTACAGTGCGCTCTATATTCCCTTTGATGGTTTGTTTGCCCAGGTGTCGGCGCAGAAAGAACCCGCTTTCTGGGCAGCAGACGGCGTTCATCCTTCGTCGGCTGGCCATGCCTTGATGGCTCAGGCGTGGCTCCGAACTATACACGCGATCTAGCAACCGTGCCTGATCTGCCTGGCGGTGCCTGCCCCATTCCTCGGTTGGCAATGGGACAGGCAGATTGCGCGAGTGCTCTAACGCTCGTTGGCGATTTCGGTGAGCGTCGTGTCCAGGGCTTCAACTGCCTCATCCATATCGGCCGGATTAATGACCAGCGGTGGGACGATACGCAGCGTGGATGTTCCCAGTGCATTCAGGAGTACACCGTGGTGCAGCGCCCTTTGTACAATCTGACCGGCGAGTTCGTGCTTGACATTAATCGCCTGCATCAGTCCCATACCACGTGGACTATCGATAAAATCGTAACGGGCGCATAATTCCTGCATCTTACCGTTCCAGTAGTCGCCCATTGTGCGGGCGTTTGCTAGCAGATTTTCGTCGAGGATCGTGCGGATCGTCGCCAGGCCTGCGGCACACGCGATGGGATTGCCGCCGAAGGTCGTGCCGTGGTCGCCGGGTTCGAAAATATCGGCGCGTGGACCAGCCAGCATCGCGCCAATTGGCACGCCGCCCGCTAACCCTTTGGCCAGGGTCACAATATCGGGCTGGACCGCGTAGTGTTCCCAGGCAAAGAACGTGCCAGTGCGTCCCATGCCTGCCTGTATCTCATCGCAGATCATCAGCATGTTCTGCTCGTCGCACAGTTGGCGCACCCCTTGCATGTACTCTTGCGTTCCAGGCCAGATCCCGCCTTCGCCCTGAACCGTCTCTAGCAGAATGCCGACAGTGTTTTCACTGACGGCCGCCTTGAGCGCGTCGAGATCATTAAACGGCACCTGTTTAAAGCCATCCGGCAACGGTGCCCATGTAGCCTGGTAAGAGGCCTGACCTGTAGCTGCGGTCGTGGCCAGCGTGCGCCCGTGGAAGCTGCGCTCCATGCTGATAACCTCATAGGCCCCAGCTTTATGCTTCCGACCGTATTTCCGCGCCAGCTTGATTGCCCCCTCATTGGCCTCGGCTCCACTATTCGAGAAGAAAGAGCGCATACCGCCGCTCAAGAGACCCAACTGCTCGGCCAGTTCGATCTGGCGTATATTGTAATAGAGATTAGAGACATGAACGAGCTGTTCTGCCTGGCGCTGAATAGCGCTGACGACGGCTGGATGACAGTGTCCAAGCACATTGACAGCGATCCCTGCTACCAGATCAAGATAGGGCTTGCCATCGGCATCCCAGACTCGCGTCCCTTCGCCACGCACAAAGACCAGTGGCACGCGTTTAAAGGTTCCCTGGTAGTATCTTTGCTCCAGTTCCATCCAGTGCTGTTGAGTGCTCTCAAACATTTGTTGCATGGTTTTTCTTCCTTTATGGTATCCGTTTGCTCAGGATACCAGCAGTTATTGGAAAAGTCAATCTGCTCTTTGCGTAGCCGCAGGCTTGCGCCCCTGCCCATAGATAGATATGAAGTGAAGCGGGAATGCAGAGGGCGGCAGCGCTTTGCCGGCACCCTGTGCGGGGGACAGGTAATCTGGGGTGTCCCCAATACATTTTTCTTTTGTTTTGCCTGTTTTGCCGGAGGAAAAACAGGAGTACAGAGAGTATCTCTCTGCTAACTTCATGCTTGTGGGGGCTACGCGTTGAGCATAAAATAACCCTATGCTCAGGGTTTCGCATTGGCAAACAGTGGGATAAAATAAAGCCATAGTTACAAGTCAATCAGGATATATGCTGAAAGCAAATAATCGTACAACTTTCGACTATTCATTGTTTTTGAGAAAGAAGCTTTATGGTACAGGTATCTTTTCAACGCGCCTATCCGCCGGCTCGTCCACGTCCAGGAGTTGCCCTCTGGTTTCTCTATCGCGGCGAGAAAATGCTGGTGCAGGTCCAGGAGACAGGGTATAAGTTGATCAGTGGAGTAGAGGCCGACTTTGCGCCTCTCAAGCTTGACTCTCCACTCTATCTTGGTACACTCAACGATCTGCCTTGCATGGCGGGTGAAGTGGAGCCTGAACATCCGCTCCCCGCTGACTGGCGTGAACTTGATCTACGCAGATTGTTTGGCTCCCTTGACGAGCCGGCCTATCTGGTCGCGGGCTACGCTGCTCAGTTATTGCGCTGGCAGCGCGTCAATCGCTACTGCGCGGTTTGTGGTCAGCCCGTGGGCGAACTTTCGGTTGAGTGGGCGCACCGCTGCTCTCATTGTGGACATGTTGTCTATCCACCGGTCACGCCTGCGGTGCTTGTCCTGGTTCACAAGGGTACAGAGGTCTTGCTGGCCCACAAGCCAGGCTGGGGTGCTCGCTATAGCATCATTGCCGGTTTTGTTGAGCCGGGTGAAACGCTGGAAGACTGCGTACGGCGCGAAGTTGCCGAGGAAGTGGGGATAGAGATAAGCGATGTCACCTATGCAGGGAGTCAGCCGTGGCCGTTCCCACATCAGCTTATGGTTGGTTTTACCGCCAGCTATGCCGGGGGCGAGGTCCAGCCCGACCAGAAAGAGATTGATAAAGCTGGTTGGTTTCGTTTCGATCAGTTGCCCGAACTTCCCCCGCAGCTCAGTCTTTCGCGCCAGCTTATTATGAGTTGGGTGAATACCCAGTAGCTGTAGGGTCTTTTCTCTGCAATAGACAAAAGAATGCCAGGAACCGTATTCTCTACTGGCTCCCGGCATACCCGTCCAACTGGCTTTCTCTACAGCCACTTAAACCCGCGCCAGACCACCAGCATGGATGCGGCTATCCAGGCGACGAGCACCAGGACGCTGGTCTGAATGGCAGCCCAGCCAGCGCCATTGTTGATTACCTGACGCAGTGACTCGTTGATATAGTAGAGCGGCATCGCGTGAATGAGCGGCTGGATAAAGGCTGGAGCACCGTTGACGTTAAAGTAGGAGCCGCCCAGGAACATCATTGGAAAAGTGATAAGCAGCGTAACCGCGCGGGCCGCCTCGGCTCGTTTGATGAAACTCGCGACCGCGAAGCCGATCGCCAGCATGGTCAATGCACCTAGCGCGACGAGCAACAGCAGCAGCAGATAGTTTCCATAGATGTGTACGTTGAAGATCGCGAGTGCCAGCGCCATCAGAATTGCACCCTGGACCAACGAGAGGACCAGGCGAGCTACTACCTGTGCGCTAATCATGCTGAGCGGGCTGAGAGGTGTGCTAGCCAGGCGTTTGGTGATGCCCATTTCGCGCCACAATACTAGGTCGCCCCCTACAGCCAGGTTGGCCCACATCAGCAACATGCCAAGCATACCCGGCGTGACAAAATCGATAGGGCGCAGATCTCTGGCTGCCACTCCCTGTTGATCGAGGGTGACCGGACCAGGCTGATTGGTCGCTGCCCGGTTTACTCCATCGATGACCGCCTGCATAGTCAACTGAGTTGTCGCGGTGGTGACCGGGTTGCTCTGGTCATAGAAGACCTGCAAATGAGCACCTCCGTGCAGGACCTGCTGACCAAAGCCCGCCGCCATAATGATGACTGCGCTACGGTTGCCATCTTTGAGCGCTTGCTGTTCTATACTGTACGTGCCTGTATAGATCTGTAGCGCGTTTGATTTCTGTAGCTGACCAACGATTTGCTGCGAAATGCTCGAATGATCCTCGTCAACCACGCCCAGCACAGTCTTGACGTTTCCGTTTCCTCCAAAGAGCCAGCCAAAGACCAGGATAGAAATCACTGCCAGGCCAAGACTGGAGATGATCAGTGCCCGCTGGCGAATTAATATTTTAAAGTTTGTCCTGAGTAGCGTTGTAACCTTCTGCATGTGTTTTTCCTTTATTGCTGTATAATTGCTATGTAGATTTGTATTGAGCCAATAAGCTTATTCTGGGCGCAGTTCGCGTCCGGTTAATTCAAGAAAGACATCTTCGAGGGTAGGGGTGCGTACTTGCAGGTCGGTCAGCGCGATCTCGTGCTGGCTAGCGTAGGCCAGTACCGCTGTCAGTGTGGTCTGCATCTCCTCGGTATAGATCACGAAACGGTCGTTTGCTTGCCTGAGCTTTGTCACTCCTGGCAGGGCGGCGATCTCGTCTTTCCGGGCCTTCTCGCTGAGATAGCAATCGATGGTGGCGCGTGCTCCTAGCCGGCCGATCAAGCCAGAGGGTGTGTCGAGTGCGATGATAACGCCGCGATCCATAATCGCGATGCGGTCACACAGGAGCTGCGCTTCGTCCATAAAGTGAGTGGTCAGCACGATAGTCTTTCCCTGGTTGCGCAGATGGAGCACGATATCCCACAACATGCGCCGACTTTGCGGATCAAGCGCGGCAGTTGGCTCGTCCAGAAAGAGGATCTGTGGATCATTGACCAGAGCCAGGGCGAGAGCAAGGCGTTGGCGCTGGCCACCTGAGAGGTTCTGTGGGCGGACCTGCGCTTTATCCTCCAGGTGTACATCGTGCAAGAGTTGCCTGGGGTCGAGACCGTGTGAATAGATGGCCCGAAAAAATTGCAGGGTTTCCAGGATCGACAGTTCGGGAAAGAGCGTCGTGGCCTGAAGCTGGACGCCGATGAGCGTCTGCACTATATGCTTTTGCTTGCGAATATCCAGGCCCGCCAGGATGACAGTCCCGGCGTCTGGCTTGCGAATACCCTCGATCATCTCTAAGGTGGTACTCTTGCCTGCACCGTTCGGACCTAATAGGCCGAAGATTTCGCCCTTCTTCACACTAAAAGAGAGGTTATTGACCACCGTTTTCTGTTGATAGCTTTTAATGAGTCCGCGAGCTTCAATGATCATCTCTTGTTGTACGACCGACTCAGTCGCTTCCTCTGTTTTTAGCTGTATCTGTTCCATCTCTCTATCTCCTCTTATAATAACCAATATATGTACTAACACTGCTCTCAATGTTTTCACAGTGTGATTTTTCTAGAGTATAGCAGCGTTTGTGGAAGGTTGGACGTGCCTCAAGTCATCGTTATCAGTCGCACTAAAAACCATTACTCTAGTCATGGGGGTCATGGGTCCTACAACAACTTGCACAGCTCATAGGTAGTTTTGCAGGGCATTTCCAGTTCTAGCGGGGCTTGCCCCGTATTCCCAACATCATGCGAGCGAGGAGTGCGGGGCCGCAGGCCTGCGCTCCCCGCTCGCACCAAAAAACCTGTGAAGTGGGGCGTAAGCCGCAGCATAGACATGAAGTGAAGCGGGAGTGCAGAGGGCGCAGCCCTTTGCCGGGGGTTGGGGTGTCCCCAACAAACCTTTCCTTTCGTTTTGCTGGATGCAAAACACACAAAACGGGAGTGCAGAGGATATCCCTCTGCTAGCTTCATGCT
>DAOTTJ010000196.1:0-2165 GCA_034437695.1 Ktedonobacteraceae bacterium | reverse complement strand
AACAGGCATACCAATAGAAAAAGGTATTGGGGACACTGCAAACCCCGGTTAAGGGCAGCAGCCCTTAACCATCCCGCTAAGTCCGCGCCTATGGAGGTGGCCTCGCTTATCTACTTGTATCAGCAGCACTTTTCGGCCCACCTGCCGCCGACCCTATGATTGCTTCCTCTGCACGATCTAATTCATCGGCGATCTGATTAATATTTGTGCGTTTCCGCAAGATCGTAATCTCGCTATCGCTCTGCGTACCAATACCCAGATGCTGTTGAATCTCTTCAATCATAATCAGGATTTTGGTCGTCTCGCGCTCAGCGATCATATTGACCTGCAAATCAATCTTCGCCCGTCTATCAGCCTGTAACGCCTGTTTGTTCTGACTGATCAAGACAAAGGCCGAGAGAAAGATCGCTTCCAACGAGACAATCATCGTAAGCAAACTAAAGGGAAATGGATCGAACGGCTTGAGTCCAAAACACCCGAGGTTAAAGAGCATCCATCCACCAAACCAGACAACATGCAAACCAACATAGATCATACTGCCGCTAAAAGCAGTAATGGTGCCGGCAATACGGTCACTGAGATTCATCGCAATACGATCGCGTTGCTCCAACTGAACAATTTCTTCGCTCCGCTCAAGAGGCATCTCCTCTTGCTGGCGGGAGGTTTCTGTTTGCTGCTGAGACATATCCTCATCCTTTGCATTGCCCTTGAAAACCAGAGACGATACCTGAGAGAACGTTCATATTCGTTCTATATGTCTCTCGGTTGAGGCAAACTTCTCATCTCCTATTATACATGAACAGCGCTCGCATGCGTGGCTAGATCTGCGATCTCCCGATGATCTCAAATCTCAGACCCTGAGTGTTCACAACCAGAGACAAAAACTATCCGGTTCCAGAGTAGTCAGCAGAGCTTTATCGCGTGTTCATGCGTAGAAGTCAGGCGCTTTCTTGAGCGTTTGCCACTGCTGTCCATCGTGACCAAAGATGACCAGCGCGATGCGCTCACGCTCGACAAGGTCGAGAAGCTTGCGTGTACTGGCACGCAATTGCTCCTCGTTCTCGTCGGACGGCCACGCCCGCCTCTCAGGGGTAAAAAGGCGCTGCATGACTACAGCATCGATCGCAAGGAGGACCGGACCAGTCTGTGGCAGACACACTAGCACCGACTGGTGTCCGTTCGCATGTCCACTCGTTTCCAGCAGCACCAGACCCGGCAGCAACTCGATATCACCGTCAACCAGGCGATACCGCAGAGCAGGATAATCCCAATGCTGACGCGCACCGGCAAAGCGAGCGTCTCCACTCTTCGCCAGCATATAATGTTCGCGCTGAACCACAAACTCCGCATGAGTAAAGGCATCGTGGTAGCCAGCGTGATCCACGTCAAAGTGCGTGCAGATCAGTATATCAATATCGGCAGGGCGCAACTCAAGGTCGGCGAGGTGCTCCAGCACATTCTTTTCATGCTCGGCCGGCGGGGTACCTGGCGGCGGCGTATAGTCAGCTGGCGAACCACTATCGACAAGCACATTCTTCCCATCATTGGTCTGGATCAGATAACAGCCAGACGACATAGCCATCGTCTGACCCGAAGCCAGCGGGACAGTTGTCATGCTCAATTGTAAAAGGTAGAGTCGCTGGGGATATGTACTGTTCACAGCCATCAGTTCGTCCTTTCTTATCGACGAAAATATACACGCAAAAGAAATACCTACGCGACTAAACCCTAGCATAGGGCAGGGCATCTAAAAATAAATCGGTCATATGGCCGATGCGTAAAAAGCCAGAATATGGTAATCTGAGATCTCCCCCGCATAAATGACGGGGGGTTCGGATCAGCTTTCTCTCCGTTGCTTTCGCCTTCAAGATGCAAACGCTTCACCGTTCAAGGGCCTTCTCAGACGGCCCGTCCACGGGCAGATTGGCGAACCAATCCCGTGGCACGTATCCTGTCACCAGATACGCCAGTCCGACGACTGATAGCAATTGCCCCTACTGCATCTCGATGACCGTGCCAACCACAGTCTGTACAGCGATAGTGGCGATCCCTGGCTTTTTGGCACTTCCCACATGCAGGACATTCTTGAGACGTGTAGGCAGGATCTACCCGCTCAACCTTGATCCCAAGACGTTCCGCTTTGTAGGTGATGAACTGTGCCAACT
>DAOTTJ010000195.1:0-2098 GCA_034437695.1 Ktedonobacteraceae bacterium | reverse complement strand
ACCCGCACCTTTTTTCCCAATGGATCAAAGCAACAATCCCAGACCTCTTTCATTCTTGGCGGGCGGGAGAGTCGCAAGCCCCCTAGACATGAAGTGAAGCGGGAGCGCAGAGGGCGCAGCCCTTTGCCGGCACCCTGTCCGGGGGACAGGTAATCTGGGGTGTCCCCATTCTTTTATTATGCGTGTTTTGCCTCCGACAAGAGACGCATAATAGGAGCGCAGAGGATGTCCCTCTGCTACCTTCATGCTTATGAATGGGGGGTCGCAAGCCAGAGGCTTGCAGAAAATAAAACAGCCCTGAGCAAAATCCCCTACCCACTATTCATCTCACCCCACTTCGTGTATAATGGACAACTTGAATACCTGACATATATATGCAACCCATACAGGCATACAAGCTGCGTAGAGCAGGCTGGGTGTGGGTCTGTTCAGACCCGCCAGATTGAGATAGATCACTAGTACTCGAAGAGAGGCAAAGCATGACCACGACACCCTCGATCGCGCGAGGCAAGTATCATATCTGGACCGTCGGATGCCAGATGAACCAGGCTGACTCACAGCGCATCCAGGCTATTCTGGATGAGCTGGGCTGGGAAGAGGCTAGCATGGAACAGGCCAATCTGGTGATACTCAATACCTGTAGCGTGCGCAAAGCGCCAGAGGAAAAGGCTCACAATCAACTGGCTCAGCTCAAATACGCCAAAGCACAGCGCGACGACCTGCTGGTCGCTCTGATGGGCTGTATGATCGGCAATCAGAAGACGCTGGATGAGTTGGGCAAACGCTATCCACATGTCGATCTCTTTATGAAGGTCGAGCAGGCCGATATTCTGCCGCGCTTCCTCGCAGAACGCTGGACGCCCATCTCTGGCGCAGGCTGTCTGGATATCGAGTTTTTGCCCCCAGACAACGAGCCAGGCGAGGCTGTCACACCTATCCTGCCAACTATCGCAGCTTTCAATCTCCCGGTCACTGGCAAGCGCACAGTCCTGCCAATGGCCATTACGCCCAAACCCGGTGAACGGGTGGCGCACTATCCAGGCAAAGTCGAGCAGGCTCAGACCAGCCCTACCGCCTGGCTCCCTGTCGTGCTGGGCTGCAATAAGGTCTGTACCTATTGTATAGTCCCCTATCGCCGCGGACGCGAACGCTCGCGACCGGTGGATGAGCTGGTCAGCGAAGCACGTACGCTGGTGGTCAAGGGCGCGAAAGAGTTAACCCTGCTGGGCCAGACTGTGGAAGCCTACGGCCTCGATCTGCCCGACCAACCCAACCTGGCCTATCTGATGGAGCAGCTAAGCACAATCGACGAGCTGAAACGCATCCGCTTTATGACCTCCTATCCCCGCCATATGACCGATAATATGATCGCACAGATGGCACACTTGCCTAAGGTCTGCGAACATCTCAATATTCCTGTCCAATCGGGCGATGACGACTGTCTGAAACGTATGAAACGCGGCTATACTCTTGACGAGTATCGCGCTAAAATCGCCCGCGTCCGCGAACTCTGGCCCGATATCTCGCTCTCAACCGATATCATCGTCGGCTTCTGCGGCGAGACGGAGACCGAGTTTCAACATACACTCGATCTGCTAGAGGAGATCCGCTTCGATGTGGTTCACGTCGCAGCCTACTCGGTGCGCCCCGGTACACTGGCAGCCCGCTGGGAAGACGATATCCCCCTGACAGAAAAGAAGCGCCGCCTGCACGCACTCGAAGATGTCCAGGCCCGCATCGCCCTGGAACTCAACCAACAACTGGTAGACCAGACTCAGGAGGTCATGATCGAGGAAGCCAATACTAGCCACGGACGCCAGCAGTGGAAAGGTCGCAATCGCGCTAATAAATGGGTCTTCTTCCCACTACCTACCACTCCGACCACACTCCAGCCAGGCGACCTTGTCCAGGTGCAGATCGAAAAAGCTACTTCCTGGTCCTTGCAAGGTTGCGCAGTTGGGTTATAATATGCAGGTTAATCTAGCAACGCACTATCCAGTTGTGGATTGAGGAGGGTTTGATGACACAAGCACAATCCGCTGAAGAAAAAGCGCGATTGAAAAAACAATGGACTGATCTGGCTATCAAGCAAGCACAG
>DAOTTJ010000194.1:0-14401 GCA_034437695.1 Ktedonobacteraceae bacterium | reverse complement strand
TCAAGTCGACGACGTTGGTGCCGAGTGGTCAGGTTGGGGCAGGGATCTGGACGACGCCAGCGCTGGACCCGTCGACGAACACGGTGTTTGTGACGACCGGCACGCGCAATCTGCCTGGCCAGAACCTGAGCGAGGCGGTGATTGCCTTTGATGCCTCGACGCTGGCGGTCAAGTCGTCGTGGACGATCCCGCCCGCGCAGGAGGGGGTTGACGCTGACTTTGGGTCGTCGCCCATTCTGTTTAGCGACAAAAATGGCAACCCGTTGGTTGCGGCTATCAATAAGAACGGCTTTATCTACGCGTTTAATCGCAACAATATTGCGGCTGGTCCGGTCTGGGAGCAGCTTGGGGCGATCAGCGGCGAGTGTCCGCAGTGTGGTGACGGCAGTGCCTCCTCGGGAGCCTTTGCCAATAATACCCTCTACTATGCTGGTGGTGCTTTTACTATCAACGGCGTGGGCTATAAGGGGACGGTGAACGCGCTTGACCCGACGACGGGCAATTACCTCTGGCAGCATCCGGCAGCGGGTGCAGTCGTGCCGGCGTTGGCGTACTCGAATGGTCTGATCTTTGATGGTGCCGGATCGACTCTAGAGGTGCTCAATGCGGCGAACGGGACGCGCCTGTGGAGCTACACGACCGGTGGGGCGCTCTACGCCGAGCCGACGGTGGCCAACGGGCAGATCTTTACCGGTGGCACCGACGACTATGTCTACGCCTTTGGACTGGGGAGGCCAGCCACACCGCCAGTTGACGCCAATTGTCCGACCAACTGGACGTGTCAGGATATCGGTTCGCCGGCTACCGCTGGCTCTGAAACGGTGGCGGGCAGTGGTTGGAGCGTCAACGGCGCAGGCACGGGAGTCGGTGGAGCGAGCGATCAGTTTCGTTTTGAGTCACAGAACGTCAGCGGCAACACACAGATCAGCGCCCAGGTGACCTCCGAGTCGGTCACGACTGCGGCCGCGCAGGCAGATCTGATAGTGCGTCAGTCGACTGATCCCGCAGCTCCCTACTACGCGGTCTCTGTCGGTGGCAAGGGTCAGGTTGTCGTGCAATCGCGCACAACTCCTGGTGGTGGGACCACAGCGGTCACCTTGCCTGTGTCGGCCACCCTGCCGGTTTATCTGGAGATCCAGCGCGTCGGCGATATCTTCCAGGCGGCGACCTCGACAAATGGTAGCACCTATACGCTCATTCCGGGCGGTAGCGTGACAATCCCGATGCCGGTGACCACGCTGGCCGGACTTGCCGTTGCATCGGGCGCGACCGCGACGGCGAATGCGGTTGTTTATAGCAATGTTGCGGTCCAGACCCCTGGTGCGGCTCCGAACCCTGCGTCTAGCGCGTCGGCGTGTCCGACCGGCTGGAACTGCGGCGATATCGGTAACCCGGTCACCGTTGGCGATCAGTCGTTGAACGGTGGAACCTGGACCGTCAAGGGCGCGGGTGCGGATATTCAGGCGACGAGCGACCAGTTTCACTACATCTGGCAGCCTCTGAGTGGAGATGGGACCATCAGCACGCACGTCACCGCGCAGTCGAATACCAGTGGGTCGGCCAAAGCTGGTGTGATGATCCGTCAGAGCACCGATCCCTCATCGGCGTACTATGGAGCGTTTATCACGCCGAGCAATGGTCTGCTGGTGCAGGCTCGCACGATTGCGGGTCTCAAGACGCAGGTGCTGGCTCAACCGGCCGGGACCATCCCCACCTACCTGGAGATTGCCCGCGCTGGCAGTACCTACTGCGCCTACAGTTCTGGCGATGGCATGAACTGGACATATATCGTCGGTTCGTGTATCGCGCTCAATATGAGCGGTACCGCGCTCGTCGGCCTGGCGGTAACTTCGGCCAACGTCGGGGTGCAGAGCGTCGTGAACTTTGATACTCTCAACCTGAGCGCGACTGCGCCACCTGCGCCGACTAACTGTCCGACCGGCTGGAGCTGTGGCGACATCGGCTATGCCATTCCCAGCGGCAGTCAGTCGCTTAGCAATGGCGTATGGACGGTCCTGGCCGGAGGTAACGATATCTACGGCACCTATGACCAGTTTCATTTTATCTGGCAGAACCTGGCGGGCGACGGGAGCGTGAGCGCCCACGTCACCTCGCAGACAAATACCGATGTCTGGGCCAAAACAGGGGTAATGTTGCGGCAGAGCACCGACCCTGGTGCGATGTACTACGCCGCTGAGATCACGCCAGGCAACGGTGTGGTGATCCAGTATCGCGCCACGCAGGGTGGAGGGGCGCAGCAGAGCGCCCAAATTACTACAGGTGTAGTGCCAGTCTATCTAATGGTCGCGCGTGCGGGCAGTAGCTTCTCGGCCTACACCTCGTCCGATGGAGTGAACTGGAACCTGATCAGCGGCTCAACCGTGACCATCGGCATGACTGGCGCTGTCCTGGCGGGTCTGGCCGCCACCTCGCACGATTCCAGCAACCTGGGAACAGTCACCTTTGACACGGTGAACGTCGGGGCCATCCTCGGCTGTCCGGCGACCTGGACGTGTGCAGATATCGGCAATCCGACTCCGGTTGGCAACCAGTCGGTCAGCGGTGGCACCTGGAGCTTCTCGGCGGGTGGCAACGATATCTATGGCACAGCCGACCAGTTTCACTACGCCTGGCAAACGCTGGCGGGCGATGGCTCGATCAGCGCACATATTACTGCGCAGTCAAACACTGGCATCTGGGCCAAAGCGGGGGTGATGTTGCGGCAGAGCACCGACCCTGGCTCGATGTATTACGCCGCCGAGATCACGCCGGGCAACGGGATAGTCATCCAGTTTCGTGCGACCCAGGCCGGTGGGGCGCAGCAGAGCGCGTCCATCGCAACTGGAACGGTGCCGATCTACCTGATGGTCAGTCGCTCCGGCACGACCTTCTCGGCCTACACATCGAGCGATGGAGTCAACTGGACCCTGGTGAGCGGGTCGAGCGTGACGATTAACATGACCGGCTCAGTGTTGGCTGGACTGGCGGCCACGTCGCATAATTCGACCCAGCTCAGCACAGTCACCTACGATACAGTCAGTTTCAGCACCTGCCCACCTGGATGGAGTTGCGCCGACATTGGCGGTGCCATGCCCGCAGGTGGTCAGTCGCTCAGCAATGGGAGTTGGACAGTCACAGGTGGCGGCAACGATATCTACGGCACGTCCGACCAGTTCCACTATGTCTGGCAAACCCTGGCGAGCAGCGGCAGCATAAGTGCGCATATCATCACGCAGTCGAATAGCAGTCCGTGGGCCAAAGCGGGGGTGATGATCCGCCAGAGCAGCGATCCAGCTGCGCCCTACTACTTCGCGCTGGTCACGCCGGGCAACGGACTCGCTGTGCAGTATCGTGGTGTGCAGGGAGGTGGTGCGCAACAGGCAGTAGGCTTCACCGGGACCGTTCCGACTTACCTGATGGTGGTCATCAACGGCGCTACCTTTACCACCTATACCTCAACCGATGGCATTACCTGGACTGCCGTAGCCGGGTCGAGCGTGGCTATCAATATGACCGGGCCGGTTCTGGCAGGCATGGCAGTCGGCTCGCATAGCGCGACTGCGACTGCGACCATTACCGCGAATATGGTCAACCTGAGCACCAGCGTCCCGGTTGCGAGCTGTCCGACCAGTTGGAACTGCGCAGACATCGGGAGTCCTACCCCCGTTGGCAGTCAGGCGTTAAATGGAACGACCTGGACCATTCAGGGCGGCGGCAACGATATCTTTGGAACTGCCGATCAGTTTCACTACGTCTGGCAATCGCTGGCGGCCAATGGCAGTGTCAGCGCTCACATCACGGCTCAGTCAAACAGCGGTGTCTGGGCTAAAGCTGGGGTGATGCTGCGGCAGAGCACCGATCCTGGCTCGATGTACTACGCCGCTGAGGTCACGCCAGGCAATGGCATTACAGTGCAGTACCGTGCTACTCAGGGAGGGGGTGCGCAACAACTGGTCAACTTTGCCGGAACCCTCCCGGCCTATCTGATGGTGGCCATCAATGGTACTACCTTTACCACCTATACCTCAACCGATGGAGTCAACTGGACGCTTGTAGCGGGTTCGGGCATGACTATCAACATGACCGGGCCGGTTCTGGCAGGTATGGCGGTCACCTCGCACAACCCTACCACTCTGGGGACCGTCACACTGGATAGCGTGAACATCAGTACAACCTCGACGCCGACCTCCTGTCCGACCAGTTGGAACTGCGCGGATATCGGCGGCGCAACCCCGACCGGCACGCAGGCCTTGAACAACGGCTCCTGGCTGATCCAGGGCGGCGGCAACGATGTCTTTGGGACCGCCGACCAGTTCCGCTATGTCTGGCAAGCACTGGCGGCTAATGGCAGCGTCAGTGCTCACCTGACCTCTCAGTCGAATACTGGCGCGTGGGCTAAGGCCGGGGTGATGATCCGTCAGGATAACACAGCTAGCTCTGCCTACTACTTTATCATGGTGACGCCAGGCAATGGTATCTCAGTGCAGTACCGGGCGACTGCGGGCGGCAATGCCGTCCAGGCGAGCACTATTACCGGGACTGCGCCGACCTACCTGATGGTGACGCGCAACGGCACGACATTTGCCGCCTATACCTCGGTCGATGATGTGGCCTGGACACTGGTGGCCGGGTCGAGCGTGACTATCAATATGACCGGCGCAGTTCTCGGCGGCATGGCAGTCACTTCGCACAACGCGACAGTCCTGGGGTCTGTCGCGTTTGACACCGTGAGCGTGAATGCAAACGCAACGCCCAATGTTTGCCCAACTGGTTGGACCTGCGCGGATATTGGTAGTCCCTCCCTGCCCGGTGGCCAAACGCTCAACGGGAGCACATGGACGGTCGCGGGCAATGGCAGCGACATCTTCGGCACCGCCGATCAGTTCCACTACGTCTCGCAAAGTCTCGCGGGCAACGGCAATGTGCGGGCGCACGTCACGGCTGTCTCGAATAGCAACGCGTGGGCCAAAGCCGGGGTGATGTTGCGCCAGGATAGTACCGCAGGCTCGATGTTCTACGCTGCCTTCCTGACGCCTGGGAATGGCATTACTATCCAATATCGCGCCACGTCGGGCGGCAATGCAGTTCAGCAGTTCAATTTTGCTGGAACTGCGCCAGCTTATCTGGAAGTGACGCGTGCAGGTACTACCTTCTCCACCTATACCTCAACCAATGGGACAGCGTGGACCCTGGTGGCTGGGTCGAGCGTGACTGTCAATATGACCGGGACGCTGCTGGCCGGTATGGCGGTCACCTCGCATGTCGTGGGTACCTCGTGCGTGGCCACGCTGGATACCGTCAGTATCGGTACGACCGTTCCGTAAGGGTCAGTTGTCCGTTCCAGGTTGGAGGGTATGCCGGCCAAGAGAAGCCCGGCATACCCTCCAACTTTTTTATGTAGAGGCACTGACGCGTACGGACAGCCTCATCCCCGCCTCGTAGTGACCGGGCAGGTAGCAGGCGATCTCAAGTTGGGAGGCGGAGGGAGTCGAAGCAAATGTATAGTCGAGCGTGCGTGTCTCGCCGGGAGCGAGCAGCGGGATTGTCACCAGAGCTGTGCGGTCCATCGCCGCCATCGACATCGCCTGGGTCCGGGCTGACGAGAGAGGCAGCAGCATAAACTCGTGAGCGACCAGGCCCTGATTTGTAACCACAGAGCGATAAGTCTGGCCGGGCCGAAAGCTAGTGAGCGACGCACGAATGCGAAAATCGGTCTCGGTGACCTTGACCACGCGCGGGGTTCGACCAGTTGATGCGCTCTGGCTGTTTCCACAGGCACTCAACATACATAGCAGTACCAGGAACGTGGTCAGGTAGATCAAGTATTTCATCTCTCAACTTCTTCCTCAGTGCAGCGTTTCTTTTTAGTATACTGGTCTGCTTAAAGTGCCTGGGCGCTGGCGAGCGGCTGAAGTAGGCGAAGTAGCAACTAAAGTAAAAAAGGAGAACGAGCAAACACCACTCGTTCTCTTGCTCTATGGTAAGGTCGCCATTATTTTAAACGCGCGATAGGCAGGCGACCGTGGGTGGGCATGCGGATCGCTTCAGGTTGAGACGACTTGGCGAGAACTGGCGGAGCGGCCGGACGTTGCGCAGGAGCCGGGCGTCTGGTCTTCTGCCGACTTTTCCGCCTGGCTTCGAGGATGCGCTTTACAAGGAGTACCGTCACAACCAGGCTGCTGACTACATAGATGCTCAGCGCCCACGTCGTCTGTGTATCGCTGCCGGTTCCCAGACCATGAATGGTAGCCAGCGCAAAGACCCCAATCGTAAGCACATGCAGACGTTTCCACCACGTGTAGCCGATGCGTGGACGTATCCAGGTGCTCAGACCTATGGCCAGGCCCAGGTAGAGACCGACGATCCCGCAGGCCATCCAGAAGGGACGATACGTGCTCGCCAGTGGGATAAGGATCGCGTTCCAGCCGAAATGCGTAAAGGGGTCAAGCCAGACCGCCAGGATATGCACACCTAAAAAGACTGTACTGAGTAGCGTCAGAAAGTTATGTAGTTCATTATTGATCAGGCGCGGCCAGCGACCGGGCGATTGAATCTGTGTAGAAAGCATAAGACCGGCGATAACTGCTAGCATAAGTAGAATATATGCGGTGAAACCGCCCGCGCGTGCCACATTCCAGGTCACAGATTGCCAGATAGCGCTCATAATTCCTCCATAATCTGCCTGGTCCACGGTTCGACCGTTTCCCAGGAACCATCCTGACACACCAGCAGACCGCCGATATGGTGCTCACGTAGAAAATCAGACCCGGCTTGCGAGCCTAGAATAAATGCGACTTTGGCTGCGACCTCGGCCTGTTCGCAGCGATCGGCCACTACTGTCACGGACCACAGGTCGCTTGTCGCGGGCTGACCGGTGCGTGGATCAAGCAGGTGGTGGCGCAAGGTCTGGCCCTGCCACCAGTGGCGGTGAGCAATGCCAGAAGTAGCCACTGCCCCGAACTGTAAAGGAATGGTCCAGAATTGTGAGCGCCCCGGAACTGCGATCTGCCAGTGTTCCAGCGAGGGGGGCAGACCCAGCACCGCCAGGTCGCCCCCGGCGTTGAGCAGTGCGCTCTCTATATCGTAGAGATGCAGGCGTTGGAGAGCGGCATCGACCGCCATCCCCTTCGCGATCCCACCGAAATCCAGCTTGATCCCGGCCGGTAGAGTCACCGTGCGATGAATAGGGTCGACCTTAATGCCGCGCCAGCGTCCACCCGGTTCACCGGGGATCAACAGATCGAAGTGCTGTGCTGGCAGACTGGCAAACGAGCGGTCATAGCCAGCGCGTACAAGCTGGTCCAGCAGCGCGGGATCGTAGATACCCTCCGTCGCCTGAGCGGCTGTCAGAGCCGTCGCCAGAACGTGATAGAGTAGACTACTTACCAGGACCGGCCTCCCTGACTGCTGGTTTAACAGCGTCAGTTCGCTCTCAGCGAGGAAGCGACTCAGCGTCTGTTCCCACTCCGCAAAGAGGAGGCGCACTATCTCTAAGGCCTCGTCGGCCTGCTCTGCTGGTACGATCAGCTCGATCGTCGTACCCATTGCCTCAAAAGTCATCTGGCGCATCCCCACAGGCGCACTATATTCAGGAGACATGGGAGCCGCTGGCCGGGGTTGAACTGCTTGAGCTACTGGCAGTAGCGGTGGCGGTAGCAGTGGCGGTAGCGGTCGGAGTAGTGCTGCCAATGTTATTCTTTCCTTTTTGATTAAGAAATGTATTTGTATTTTTTTGTGCAGTAGAACTTGTAGAAGTGGTAGTAGTTGTTTGCTGACTGGCGAGCATACTCGTATGATAAGCGGCCAGCCCGCTGAAAGTCGCGAAGGCAGTCAACGAGAGAACCACAAAGCCGCGTTTCCATTTTTGGGCTAGAGCCAGGGCCTTGTCTCTGGGCATACGCGCGGCGGCTGGCGGTGCAGACTTCTTGCTGGTCTCTGGTGGAACCTGCCTGCCATTTTGCCGCGCAACATATTTTTCGTATTCTGCGAATTGCATATTTGTGTCCTTTGTTTTAAGCTTGAAGAGAGGGGATATTGAATGCTCCCCGGCACCACGAACTGTACTTGCGTTACTTTGATCATAGAACAGGATAATTTGAAACACGTTGGAGGTAAATTGGAAGCTTCTCATATAAATCCAATCAAGCGTCAATTAAGGCAGAGTATCTTTATGTACGAGTAGAAAATAAAGATAAAAACAAATAGTATGGAGCAACAAAATGCTTGTACAGGCACAAAAAAATCGTCCTGTTCCAATAAAC
Organism: Ktedonobacteraceae bacterium; assembly: GCA_034437695.1. Lineage (GTDB taxonomy): Bacteria > Chloroflexota > Ktedonobacteria > Ktedonobacterales > Ktedonobacteraceae > Paraktedonobacter. The sequence continues at coordinate 6,140 of DAOTTJ010000194.1, read as the reverse complement.
CTGGTACGTGGATTGCTGGCCCTTCTATTCCTGGGGGCAATCGTCTTGCGCGTCGAGTTTTTTCCGATTGAGACGAGCGACTATACCGTTTTTCTAAGCCAGTGGTATGATTTTATCGCCGCCCATCAGGGCTTTGCCGCGCTAAAGTACTCTTTCTCCAACTATAACCCGCCGTACCTCTATCTCCTGGCGCTTGCCACGTATCTGCCGATCCCTAAGATAGTTGCGATTAAAGGCATCTCGATCCTGTTTGATGGACTGTTGAGTTTCTTCGCCTATCTTATTCTCAGGCTAAAGTACGAACGCTCTCTGGTTCCGACGATTGGAGCGCTGGTATTGCTCTTTGCGCCTACTATCTTTATTAACAGCGCCGCCTGGGGACAGGCCGACGCGATGTACGCCGCCTTTTGTCTGGGGAGCCTGTATTTCCTCTGTAAAGATCGACCAGGTCTGGCGTGTCTCTTCTTTGGCCTGGCACTTGCGTTTAAGTTGCAGGCAGTCTTCTTCTTTCCGGTCTTGCTGGTAGTGTTGCTCAGGAGAAAATTGCCCGTACGTACGCTTGTGCTTATTCCGGCTATCTTTGTGCTGATGCTCTTACCCGCCTTTATCGCCGGGCGGGACGCGGGCAGCCTGCTGAGCATTTATGCAAATCAGATCAGCAGCGGTGGCATGGGGAATGGGAGCGCCGTGCAGTTTAATGGTGGGAATGACAACCAGTCGCCGAACGGAGGACGTGGTCAGTTTGGCAATGGACGTGGTGGGAGCGGCAACTCGTCGTCTCTGACGTTGAACGCGCCGAGCTTTTATCAATGGTTGCCAAGAAACGCGCCCGACTACTGGAAGTGGATCGGGATCGCGCTCGCTGGTCTTTTCGTCATCTTCATTGGTTGGCTGTTCTGGAAAAGCAAGAGAGCGCTGACGCCCGAGCTTATCCTGCGCGTTGCCCTGGTCTTTGCCCTGGCCATCCCCTTTTTATTGCCTGAGATGCACGAACGCTACTTCTATCTTGCCGATGTGCTCTCTATCGTCTGTGCCTTCTACTTACCGCGTATCTTTTATATTGCGATCATTGTGCAACTCTGTTCGCTGTTCAGTTACGCGCCGTACTTTCTTCACACCCAGATTGTCGGCTTGATGTATATCGCTTTTGCAGTCTTTATCATGGTGCTGATCGCTGTGGCTGAACTGGTGCTGACCCTTTTTCCAGGCATGCAAAATAGTTCGCTATTCGATTCGCCGGGCGAGCGACCTGCTCCGCCGACCTCGGGTCAGCCCGCGACAGACGTTTCACCTGCCATCACCTATCCTCCAAAGGAGCTATTGCAAAGTCAGGAGTAAGCACGCGTGCAGGGAGTGAACGGCAACTGCGACGAGCTTGAAGATATGAGTAATCGGCCATCTATGAGATAATAAGCAGCAAAGAAAGTATCGCCTGTGGGGCGTAGCAGAAAATCTGCAGAGGAAAAGCCATGCACATCCTGATTGTAGAAGACGAGCAACACCTGGCCTATCTTTTGCGGCGTGTCCTGTTAGAGGAGCGGCACACCGTTGACCTGGCTCCTGATGGACCGGGCGGTTTAGACTTGGCTTTGAGCGATAGCTACGATGGCATTATTCTGGATCTGATGTTACCAGGACTGAGTGGTCTGGAGATCTGCCGACAGATGCGGGCCGAGCGCATTATGACCCCTGTCCTGATGTTGACGGCTCGCGGGGCCATTGAAGACCGCGTGACAGGTCTGAACATGGGGGCCGACGATTATCTCACCAAGCCCTTTGCTATGGAAGAGTTTCTGGCACGAGTGAACGCCCTGTTACGGCGGCGGGAGCGCCATTTTGACGAGACGATACAACTGGTAGTGGGAGATCTGACGCTCGACCTTGTGAGGCACGAGGCTCGGCGTGCTGGACGTATGATCGAGCTGACCGCCAAAGAGTTTGCGCTGCTTGAATACCTGATGCGCAATCCAGGTCGAGCGCTCACGCGCACCCAGATCGTCGATGCAGTCTGGCGTTACGACATGGAGGCGCTTTCGAATGTAGTGGATATCTATATCCACTATCTGCGCGACAAGATCGACCAGGGGTCGTCGCACCCGCTGATCAAGACTGTACGTGGCATTGGTTATAAAATTGAAGCATAACGGCCCTTCGTTCTGCCAGAGAAGAGAGCGCACCTGTTGAAAGACACAGGGCGTGGCGAAGAGAAAAGAGACTCGCGTGAGCAAAACTGGTTGGTGGCCAATGCGGCGCTTGAAGAGGTTCTACAAACAGGGCGAGGGTGAAAGCCTCTTTCGAGGTATACGCATCCGTCTGACTCTCTGGTATTGTGGTGTGCTGGGCGCAGCTCTGATTCTTTTTGGCGTGACTTTGTACTTTGGCTCGCAATACTTTCTTTTAAATCCCATCCAGACCGATACCCAGGGCCATGCACATGCTCACCACGATCAATGGCCCTATGCCTGCCCGCTGATTGCTCAGAACGTCGATGGTCAGGGACAAGGGCAGGGGCAAGCACCGGGTCCAGCTGAGATGAATTATCCTTCGCCCGAATATGTCGTCTGCTACAATGCCGATGGCTCGCTGGTGGGTTCACAGAATACAAGCAACCTGCCTACAGCGATAGTTCACAACAGCATAGTTGGCCAGGCATTGGCGGCGCAGAGTGGCAGTGCAAGTGGGACGGTTGACGCCGGGGGCTTGTTTGGTCCTGTCTATCTCTACGCGGTGGTCGTGCGCTCAAATAGCGGTGGAATCCTCGGCGTAGTGGTCGCGAGCGAATCCGTCAAGGCCCAATACAACGAGTTGACTCTATTGCTGACGCTCCTCTTGAGTGTCGGCAGTGTCGCGCTCCTGGGCGCAGGTCTGGGTGGTCTATTTCTGGCCAACCGCGCTCTCGCGCCAGCTCGCCTGGCCTGGACTCATCAACAGCGCTTTATAGCCGACGCCTCGCACGAGCTGCGCACTCCGCTGACGCTCTTACGGGCCGATGCTGAAGTGCTCCTGCGCGGCAAGCAACGTCTACCACCCGAGGACGCAGATCTACTTGAGTATATTGTCGCAGAGACCAAGCACATGACCCACCTCACCACCAGTTTGTTGACCCTGGCCCGCCTGGATAACCAGACCGACCACCGCGAGCACGAAGTCATCAATTTCACAAAACTGATCGGTGAACTCGATAGACGCGTGCGGTCGTTGGCTACTGAACGTGAAATTACCCTTACTGAGGAATGCAGCGACGACCTCTACGTTATCGGCGATTCAATGCTATTGGAACAGGCCGTGCTGGTCGTGCTGGATAATGCAATTAAATATAATCGCCCTGGTGGCACTATCCACGTGCAGCTTGGCGTTCAGCATCAGTCGGTACTACTTGAGGTAAAAGACAGCGGTATCGGTATCGGCGCTGAACACCTGCCTTTATTGGGAGAGCGCTTCTATCGCGTAGACAAGGCTCGCTCGCGTGCTGCTGGCGGCACCGGACTTGGTCTCTCGATCGCGCAAGGGATCATCCAGATCCACCAGGGTCAATTGACGCTCGCCAGCGTGCCGGGTCAGGGGACGACGGTTATGCTCACGCTTCCCCTCGTGCAGAATGAACTGATGTATAGCGAACACCTGGCGGCGAGACAGGAGCAGAGCAGCCAGATCTCCTGAGCAGAGCAGAGACAAACTACCCCCTTATGGGATAAACTGAGAGAGTAAAAAACTCACGCGAAAAGAACCCTGAGAGGAAGAGCAGAAAGATCATGCCCTATCTATCGATACAAGAAGCCTCGGCGGACCTGCGCTCGGGCCTGGTAACTCCTACGGAATTATTGGCGGAGGTGCTGGAGCAGATCGACGCTCAGGACGAGGACATCAAAGCGTTTGTCACTGTGATGCGCGACGAGGCGTTTAAAGACGCCGAACAGGCCGAGAATGAACACCGTACCGGCATCTTTCGTAGTCTTCTGCACGGGGTGCCTGTTGCGATCAAAGACATGGTAGCGGTAAAGCATGTGCGTCTGACTGCTGGCTCACCCGTCCTGGCCGATTATATCGCGCCCGAAGACGCCACGGTGGTAGAGCATCTGCGCCGGGCCGGGGCTGTCTTGATTGGAAAGACCCAGACCCATGAGTTCGCCTACGGTACCTATACACCGCCGACGCGCAATCCCTGGGATCTTACCTGTGTACCAGGTGGCTCAAGCGGTGGAAGTGCGGCTGCGCTTGCTGCGAGTATGGCGCTGGGAGCGATCGGCACCGATACGGGCGGCTCGATCCGTATTCCCGCGTCCTGTTGCGGCGTGACCGGTCTCAAACCGACGTATGGGCGGGTGAGTTGCTCGGGAGTCATCCCCTTGAGCTGGTCGCTCGATCACGTTGGACCCCTGGGACGGAGCGCGGAAGATTGCGCAATCCTTTTTGACAGCATTGCAAAGTACGATCCGCACGATCCAAATAGCGTCTCGCGTCCCCCAAGCAAGACGCACGAGACATTAGTAGGTGCAGGGACACCTTCGTTGCAGGGCCTCAAACTTGGCGTGCCACAGGCAGCTTTTGTCGACCCAATGGACCCCGAAGTGCGCCTAGCCTGGAGTGGAGCCTTGATGGTGCTGAAAGAGGCTGGCGCTCAGGTGATCGACGTAACGTTGCCGTTGACCTCTTTTGCCACCTATCGAACCATTCAGCGCCCCGAAGCCACGCTTGCCCACCAGGAGCGTGGCTGGCTGCACGAAAAGCTAGCACTCTACGGCGAACCCACGCGGAGCCGTCTGCTCGCAGGCCTGGAGGTCAGCGCCGTCGACTATCTCGAAGCACAGCATCAGCGCAGATTTTTCTCCAGCTCACTGCGCACCGCCATGCAGCCAATCGACGCCCTGGTGCTGCCCACGCTGCCTATCCCGGCCATACCGGTGCCGCAGATGTACCAGGAGATCAGCATCGAAGGTGTTTCAGAAAATTCCGGAGACGCCATGCTGCGGCTGACCATGCCGTTTAACCTGGCAGGTCTGCCCGCCATCTCGCTACCGTGCGGCTTTAATCATCAAGGTCTGCCCCTCGGACTCCAGATAACGGGCAAACCTTTTGAAGAGGGACTGATCCTGCGCATTGCCCACGTCTATCAACAGATGACCGACTGGCATCGACGCCTGCCAGCCACCCTCTAACCATTCAGGGCGAGAATGCAGAGAGCGCAGCTTCCCTGCCGGGGGTCGTGGCGTTTTACACAGGTAGGTTTTCTCTGAATGCTTCGCCACAGCGAAGCACAGGTCTCACGTGCAGGAAGGCGTTTTTCTCTCTGGGGTGGGGCGATCTTGCCCGACAACTAGGGAAGGGCAAAAAACCTGCCCGTGAAAAGGTCGGGGTATTCCCGAAAAACCTCTTTTGCCCGCCGCCGCAGGTGGCAGAGTAGACTCTTGAATAGCCCTGAGTGCCTTAGACATATCTATAGATAGTGAGACGAAAAAATTGTATACTGAATAGAAAAGCACCGACAAATCCATCGCGCAGGTTAGGGAGGAAAAAAATGGTCGCTGATTTAAGAGATCGGGAGATCAAAGGTCGTTACAAACTTATCGACGAGCGCGGAAGTGGCAACTTTGGCACCGTTTATATTGCTCGTGATATACAAACAAACTATCTCTACGCCGCGAAGATTATGCGGATCGACCATGTAAATGATAGCGAACTAGTAGAGCGTTTCAAGCGTGAAGCATTTATTCTCTATAACCTTAATGATCACCATATAGTACGTGTTATCGATTATGGAAATGAAGGTTCGCTCTATTATATTATCATGCATCATATTGACGGACAAAACCTGAAGTACTACATCCAGCATTATGGTCCGATGGAACCCTTGCGTGCGCTAGACTATCTGCATCAGGCTGTTGAAGGTTTGCATGCAGCGTACGTGCGTGGTGTCGTGCATCGCGATATCAAGCCACAGAATATCCTCGTCAACAACAAAGGAGTAGTCAAAATTGCCGACTTTGGTCTATCGCGCAGTCACGACATGTTCACAATTACCCACTCTGACAAGTTTATGGGAACTGCATACTATGTTGCGCCTGAACAGGTCGAGAGCAGCCATACTGCTGACACGCGGGCGGACCTTTACGCGTTGAGTGCAGTCTTTTTTGAAATGCTCA
>DAOTTJ010000193.1:0-8281 GCA_034437695.1 Ktedonobacteraceae bacterium | reverse complement strand
ATGAATTTAATGGGGCGGCTAACACTGTTTTGAATACCTCAAACTGGTTGTATGATACTGGTACTAGTTACGGATGTGCAGGTTGTCCAGGCAATTGGGGGACAGGTGAAGTAGAGAGCGAAACCACCAGCACCTCAAACGTCTACCAGGATGGCAACGGACATCTGGTTATCAAAGCTATCGACAATGGGGGATCGTGGACCTCGGGGCGCGTTGAGACGCAGCGCACAGACTTTGCGGCACCGGCCGGGGGGGAGCTAGCTGTAGAAGCCTCGATTCAGCAGCCGAACGTCTCTGGAAACGCGGCGTTGGGTTACTGGCCCGCCTTCTGGATGCTGGGTGCGGCTTTTCGTAACAACTATCTCAACTGGCCGGGTATCGGTGAAGTTGATATCATGGAAGATATCAACGGTCTGAGTTCGGAGTATGGGACGTTGCACTGTGGGACCGACCCTGGTGGTCCTTGTAATGAGACGACTGGTTTGGGGAGTGGACAGCGTGCCTGTGCGGGCTGTCAGACTGGTTTTCATACCTACCGCGTTGAGATCGATCGCAGTGTCTCGCCCGAGCAGATTCGCTGGTATCTGGATGGCTCAAATTTCTTTACGATCAACGCGAATCAGATGGACGCGACGACCTGGGCGAACGCCGTCGATCATAGTTTCTTCATCATCTTCGACCTTGCCATTGGTGGTGCTTTTCCCAATGCCATCTGTGGTTGTGGCTCGCCATCGGGCGCGACGGCTTCGGGCTATAGCATGAACATCGACTATGTACATGTCTTTACCTCGGGGGGGTCCACCACGACGCCGACGCCGACGGTTCCTGGCACTACGCCAACAGCCACCCCGACCTCGGGCAGTGGAGGTGGTACGGGCTTTACCCAGGGAGTCAACAGTCTCAGTGCCAGCCAGGCGCAGTTCTGGTTCCAGCCGAGCGGTTGGACTGCGGGCTACGTTATTCTGCACTACACCGTGCAAGGTCAGACGCAGCAGAACCTGACAATGACCTATAACAGTGGTACCTCGCGCTGGGAATATACTGTGGGCGGTCTGAGTCCAGGCCAGGTCATTGCGTACTCATTCACCTACCAGCAGGCAGGCTTGCAGTACGATACCGGCACGTATAGCTACACCGTTGGGAATAGTCCGACGCCGACGCCGACGCCGACGCCAACAGTTGGCGGAAGCGGCTTTACGTTGGGTGTAAGTAGCACCGGTTCCAGTCAGGCATTGTTCTGGTTCAAGCCGAGCGGTTGGACTGCGGGCTATGTGATTGTCCACTACATAGTCTCGGGTCAAACGCAGCAAAACCTGACAATGACGTATAATAGCGGTACCTCGCGCTGGGAGTATACGGCGGGTGGGATAAGCTCTGGTCAAGCAGTCACCTACTGGTTTACCTATCAGATGAGCGGAACCCAGTACGATACAGCTACCTATAGTTGGACCCATCCTTAACGGTATCCAGGCCCGAGAATAGAGTGATTGATACATAAGTCATTGCTGATTTTGTAAAATCAGAATAACCATCTTGCTTGTTTTGCAGGTCGCCGCAGGCGACTTGCAAAACAAGCAAGATGGTTTTCGGGGGCGCAGCCCCCGAACCCCCTAGTCAGAGGACTCGTCGTTCTTCTGCACTCCTGCTGCGTGTTTCGTCGACCACAACAGCAGAAACATCAGGAATGACTCATTAGGAAGCTTCCTGATGGATAGTTGTTAGCCAGGAAAGTGGCAGGCAGCGTAGTGACCAGACTGTTTCTCTTCCAGGGGAGGATTGATCTCTTTACAGATCTCCTGGGCTTTCCAGCAGCGTGGATGAAAATTGCAGCCACTGGGTGGATTGACAGGACTGGGGACATCGCCTTCCAGAATAATGCGTTTGCGGCGTTCTTCGATTGCCGGATCGGGTACTGGAATAGCTGAAAGCAAGGCCTGGGTGTAGGGGTGAAGTGGCAGCTCATAGAGCGCCTCGCTGGTGGCCAGCTCCGCAACGCGTCCCAGATACATGACGGCTACGCGGTCGCTGATATGTTTGACCACCGAGAGATTGTGCGCGACAAAGAGATAAGTTAGATTAAATTCGTTCTGCAAATCTTCCAGCAGGTTCAGGACCTGGGCCTGGATCGATACGTCCAGGGCCGAGACTGGTTCATCGGCCACGATGAACGAAGGATGGAGAGCCAGGGCGCGGGCAATGCCGATGCGCTGGCGCTGACCGCCGCTAAACTCATGGGCAAAGCGATTGATATATAGCGGATTAAGTCCAACCGTTTCCAGCAGGTTTGAAACCTCGTCGTGCAGTTCCTGCTGGTTATTATACTTCTTGAAGTTTTGCAGTGGTTCTGAGATGATCTGGCCGACCGAGAAGCGTGGATTGAGCGATGCAAAGGGGTCTTGAAAGACAATCTGCATATTTTTACGCGTCTTACGTATCTCTTCTGCTGGTAGCGTGGTCAATTCCTGGCCATCCAGCTTTACGCTGCCGGCGGTGGGTTTAATTAATTGCAGAATGGCCCGACCAGTCGTAGATTTGCCACAGCCGCTTTCTCCCACAAGGCCGAGGGTTTCGCCGCGTCTGACAAAGAGATCTACTCCATCGACCGCTTTGACGTGTGCGACGGATCGACCGAGCAGGCCGCCTTTAATCGGAAAGTAGACTTTCAGGCCACGCACGTCGACCAGCGTTGAATTGTCCTCACGGTTGGGTGGTGTCGGTGGTACAGGTGTCTGTTGAATCATAGATGGCTTTCCTCTTATGCTGGATAGAAACAGGCAGCGAGCTGTATCCCGCGACCAACTGACATCAATTCCGGGCGTTCCTGGGTACAACGGTCCTGTTTACGCGGACAACGTGGTGAGTAGGGACAACCGTTTGGCGGGTTCAACAGATCGGGGGGTTGACCACTGATCGGTGAGAGTTTGATCCCGCGTTGATCGTCGAGGCGTGGGATAGAGTGGAGCAGGCCAATCGTATAGGGATGGGCGGGCGTTTCAAAAATCTGCTTGACCGGAGCGGATTCCACGATATGCCCGGCGTACATCACATTGACGTACTGGCAGGAGCCTGCGACCACACCGAGATCGTGGGTGATCAGCATGACGGCGGTGCCAAACTCTTTTGAGAGACCTTTCATCAGTTCCAGGATCTGGGCCTGAATGGTCACATCAAGTGCGGTGGTTGGTTCGTCGGCGATGAGCAACTGTGGGTTGCAGGCCAGGGCGATGGCGATCATGACGCGCTGGCGCATGCCGCCGCTGAACTCGTGGGGGAAGTTTTTGGCGCGGCTCCTGGCGTCGGGGATGCGTACCAGGTCGAGCATCTCTACTGCGCGTTTCCACGCCTGCTCTGCTGAGACATCTTGGCGGTGGCGTTTCACCGTTTCGGCGATTTGAAAGCCAACATTATAGACCGGGTTGAGCGAGGTCATCGGGTCTTGAAAGATCATCGAGATCTTGCTGCCGCGCAGATCGGTCAGTTCGTCGGTATTTTTCTCTAGAATATTTTCGCCGTTAAAGCTAATCTCACCATCGACAATCTTGCCGGGCCGATAGACCAGGCGCATCACTGAGAGCGCCGTCACGCTTTTCCCGCAGCCGCTTTCACCGACAACGCCCAATGTTTCACCTGGACGCATCTCGAATGAAACGTTGTCAACGGCTTTGACAACTCCTGCTCGACTGAAGAAGTACGTCTTCAGATTTTTGACTTCAAGCAGATTTTCTCCCATTTTTTTGGTCTCCACTCACTAATTTTTCGAACGCGGATCAAAGGCGTCGCGCAGGCTATCACCCATGAAGGAGAAAGCTATCACAATCAATGCCAGCGTTACACATGGAATGATCACTTCCCAGGGATACGAATCGATGTAGACGGCTGCCGTAGCAATCATCAGGCCGATGCTTGAGCCAGGAGGTTGCACGCCCAGACCAAGCAGGCTGATGCCGGCTTCACCTACAATCGTGGTGGAGATGTCAAGCGTGGCCACAACTATCACTATGCTGAAGAGGTTTGGAATAATGTGCCGCCAGATGATGCGGAGGTTGCTTGTGCCGGAGGTGCGGGCCGCTTCAATAAACTGTTGTTCTTTTAGTTGCAAGGTTTGACCGCGCACATAGCGTGCCATCAGTGGCCACGCCGTGACTGCCAGGGCCAGCGAAACCAGGATCAGGCGGGCATCTCCGCTGCCACCGATCACCGGGATATGGGAGAACGCTGTATCTGCTGCGCTCCCAAAGATACCGCTGATCAGAATAACCAGCAATAGACCAGGGAAGGCAAACATCAGATCTGCGAAGCGAGCCAGGAGTGTATCGATCCAACCGCCGAAGTAGCCTGCAAGGACGCCGACCAGCACACCCAGTACTACGTCAATGACTTCAACCAGGAGGGCTACTGTGAGTGAAATGAGAATACCCTGCATCAGGCGAGCCAGAATATCGCGACCGAGTTGGTCGGTTCCTAGCCAGTACTGGCGGCTGGGGAGTTCGTTCTGACGATCAAGTTCTTCGTGCGAGAAGCTGTGATAGTCCTGAGGTCCGTAGGTGACGCTGTTGATATCGCTGACGTAGGGACCGCCGATGTGCTCGTAGATGATCGGTCCAATCAGAGCCAGCAGGATAAAGAAGGCAATGATGCCGATACTCAGGATGGAGCGTTTATCGCGGAACAGACGTTGAAAAGACTCACGCGTGGGCGAGGCGGGTGGTATGGACGATGCCCCTTCTGTAAGTATTGGCGTGCCAGACACTTCACCCAGGGTCGCCATGTCTGGATTGGCGCTTTTGGGCATCATCGCGCCGTCAGAAATTTCCTGGCTCTGATCGCTTCTTGTATCCATCTCGTACTCTCCTATTCAATTTTGATCCGCGGGTCAGCCACGGTGTAAAGAATATCTGATAGTAAATTGCCCAGGACGACCGCGACCGCGAGCAGAACCGTTGTGGCCTGGATCACGGGGTAATCGCGATTGATGACGGATGTCAAAGTGATTTCAGCGATGCCAGGGATGTTAAAGATTTGTTCGATGAAAAATGCTCCGGCGACCAGGAAGCCGATCACGACGCCGATCACTGTGATCAGGGGGATCATGGCGTTGCGCAGAGCGTGGCGATAGATGACGACGCGTTCGTTTAACCCTTTCGCTCTGGCCGTACGTACATAGTCCTGACGTAAGACCTCAAGCATAGTTGTGCGTGAGAGACGGGCGAAATAGGCAACCCCTGTGGCGGCGTAGACCAGGATCGGCAGAAGTTTAAACTGAATGTCGGTGTACGTATATTGCCAGGGGTTTCCCCAGTTGGCAACCGGCCAGCCCAGGCCCGCTTTCTGATCTAGCCAGATGACAAAGACCTGCACAAAAACCGCCAGCACGAACGAAGGGATGGCGTACAGGATTAGCATCAGGGTCATATTGGTGGTATCAACCCAGCTATTGGCTCGCAGCGCGGAGACGATCCCCAGTGGAATACCTACCCCCAGTTGAAGGACTAGCGCCCACAGGCCCAGTTCTAGTGAGATCGGGACACCGCTGGCGAGGATATCTTTGACGGCGCGGTTCTTGTACTCGTAGGAGAGGCCAAAGTTGAAGGTGAACAGATTATGTAGATAGTTGAGGTATTGCTGCCACCAGGGGAGGTCAAGGCCGTATATATGTTTGAGGTTAAGATAAGCACTACGCGAGAAATGCAAACCGAGCATGCCAATGATTGGATCGCCAGGTGCATTTAGTCCGATGATGAAGGTGATAAAGGTTACCCCGATGACTACGAAGAGGAGTCCGAGGATTCTTTTAATCAGAAATTGAATCATACTGTGTCCCTTACTCCTTTATGCAAGGATACAATCTGTTTGTAGTCTGTCCAACTTCGTTGGAAAGGTGCGCCGCCTGCGGCGGCGAGGGGGGAGGGAGGTTGGGGCGCAGCCCCAAACCCCAGGCAAAGGGCTGCGGCCCTCTGCACTCCTGCCCTGCACATCTTTCGTTTGATTGTTGTTGGAAAGGTGTACCGCACATCCGCTCGGCACATCTTTCGTTTGATCGTTGGCAAAGTACTGACGAGATACCTGGAAGGTGATCTCTTACTAATGGTACAGTTTGTAGTTACACGCCCGTCTTGTGAGAAATTCATGCGCTGGCACTTTGCGCGTGTGAATTCTCATGGGTAAAGACCACAGGCGTTACATTGGCTGATTTATAGGTAATTTTACGGGACATTATTTGTGCTGTCAAGGAAACAGGCGGCGAATTGGGGTTGCAGGCAGGTTTGTTTGGGCGATCTTGCCTTGCATCCTCGTCATTGACGCCTGAGGAGGCCTTGAAGAAAGAGACAGTGGCCAGAATGGTCACTGTCTCTGGTTATCCTGGTTGCCCGCGTGTATGACGTTCAAACGGGCTGCTATGAAAGGCTGGATGAAGGCCTCTAGTGAGTGGCGATGTAGAGGTTTGCCCAGTCATCGGGAGGCGTAAGGGCCTGGGCATTCGGTACAACACCATAGACATAGGACTTGATCAGGCCTACGACATCGCTCTGATAGAGCGAGAGCCAGGCTACATCGTTGACCAGTTTCTGTTCAGCCTGGTTGTACAGGGCTGTACGGTCACTGCCCAGGTCGACATCGGCTTTCTCAAGTTGTGTCTGGACTGCTTGCTGTGACGAGGCATCCGCACTGAGGTTCTGCCCATAGTTATAGGAGTTATTCGGCGCGGCATTATCGAACTGCAAGGTTGTCCAGTCCTGAGCATCAGGGTAGTCGGCGATCCAGCCGAGGTACCATAGCGACAGACCTTTGTTGACACATTTGGTCAGGTCGGTAGGTGTCGTACAGACGGTATTGTTGACATCGGTCAGCAACTGGTTGAAGTCTTCTGCATGGCTGGTGATGTTAACACCGAGCACGCTCGACCACATACCAATGATTGTGGTGATCATGTCATCCAGGTCCGACTGGCCACTGGGGTAGGTCAGGGTGATGGCTGGGAAGGTGGCTTTGGTCAGACCTTCGGCGGCGAGACCGGCGGCAAAGAGTTGCTGGGCTTTCGCTGTGTCACCTTTGGTTGGACCACCACCAGGGCAGGTCAGCGAACTATCGTAACCAGGCATGCCCTTAGGCACGATGTGGCACGAGGGGGTGACCAGGTTGTGGTAGATGCTCTTTGCGATGACATCGCGGTTGATAGCTAAAGAGAATGCCTGACGGATGTCTATATTGTCAAATGGTTTGTACAGATAGTTCATCGTCAGGTAGAAGATGGCCAGTGAGGGGTCGTTGTGGAACTCTTTGGTCATCGCCTCGGCCTGGGCATCGTTAGCCGAAGGAACTGCCGTGTTGTCGATCTGGTTGGCCTGATACGCCGAGTACATCGTATCGGTTGACTTGTAGAAATCAAGTTCGAGACGTTGCAGCGTCAAGGCAGGACCCCAGTAGTTGGTGTTTGGAACCAGCACGATACCTGTCGTGTGGCTGTAGCTTAGGACCTTCCAGGGACCGTCGCCACCATCGCCGTTGTTGTCGCTCAGATGATCGGTCCATTTGGTGCTCCATTTGGAGATCACACTTTGCTCGACCACATAGGCGGTCGGATAGGTCAGTGCCTCTTCAAAATAGGCGGTCTTTTTGGTGACGATAATCTTGAGGGTGGTGTCATTGACCACGACCAGACTGTCGCCAATCAGGGTGGTGACTTTGCCACCGGCACGCTGAGAGGCGTCTTTGATCAGGCCGAGATAAGTGAGGGTAACACCGTTCAGACTCGAAACAGCCGGTGAGAGCGCACGGTCGATGCTGTAGGCTACATCCTGAGCTTTCAGCGCGGTGCCGTCGCTAAACTTGAGTCCAGACTTCAAGGTGAAGGTGTAGGTCAGGCCGTCTGCGGAGATAGTTGGGAGCGATGCAGCCAGCTCAGGTACAACTTCCAGTTTGTCGTTCAACTCGATCAGCCCGGTAAAGACTGCGTCCACTGCTGCGATTGAGTTGGAGTCCGTAGCTGTTGCCGGGTCAAAAGAAGCAATGTCGCTGGCTGGGAGACCAACGCGATACGTCTGTTGGCCTTTAGGTGCCGGTGCAGGCTTTGTCGTAACTGTGGGCGTGGTTCCCCCACCGCATCCTGCAACAAGCATCGCTATCAGGCAGAACAGGGTCGGCAGAAACCCAAGGGTGAATTTCTTGCCAGCTCTCATGTGGTTTCTCCTTGTGTAAGGAACAAAAATACACTATTCAAAAAGTAGCTTTATCTCTGTCTTAACTATCCTCACTGCGGGCTGCCTCGCGTAAAAAAGCACAA
>DAOTTJ010000192.1:0-29552 GCA_034437695.1 Ktedonobacteraceae bacterium | reverse complement strand
AGAGAGGTGCTCTCTGCTCAAGTTCGCGCGAAGGGCGGGTGCCTCCATAGGCGCAGACTTAGGCAGGAGTGCAGAGGGCGGCAGCCCTTTGCCAGGGCCTGGGGTGTTCCCAATACACTTTTTCTTTTCTCTTGCGTGTTTTGCCTCCGCCAAAACACGCAAGAGAGGAGTGCAGAGAACACCTCTCTGCTACCTTCATGTCTATGAGCGGGTGGCTCAAGCACCGCCCGAAAGGAACAAACAATGTCAGATAGCCAGTCAGCTTTAACCGCGCTCGGCAACGCGCTCTTCACAGGCGTCGAGACCGAACAGTGGACCACTGCACAATTTGTCCAGGCCGCGCTCTGGACGAAAAATGCCGGCCTGGATTCGCTGATCGTCAAGGCCGCCGAGGGGACGCTCCCCTGGCACGGTGGTCTCGCAGGCTTCACTGCTATCCGTAACGCTATCTTGCAGGTCGGCGTCGGCTGCCTGCCGTATATCTACGCGTATGGCGATACGTTCGGCGGACTCACCCAGGAAATAAACCTTATAAAGGAATATATGCATGCATTTGGATTAATGTGCGTAGACATGGAAGTCCAGTGGAACAGCCAGGTTGGCTGGGCGCAGAGGTTCAACGCGCAGCTAGCTGGCGACCCGAATCTTCTCTACCTCTCATGCCTGGCCGATCCCGCAGCCCAGAATCAGAACGCCGTCCTCCAGGCACTTGCGCCCAGCGTCGATCTCTGGATGCCCCAGGTCTACACCGATTTCCTGCAAAGCGTCTGGCACGCTCAATTCAGTGCCATCGGCATCAAAGATGGCTTTAATCTCACCTATAGTCTGGATACGCGTCCCGGACCAAATGACGCACTACAATCGCTCATGGCCAACCAGATGCTTTCTCCGCAGGTGAGTCTCTGGGAATATCAACTCGCCGCTGGAGCGCGAAATGCACTCTTTAAAGACTGTCTGGCAACCGTGAAAGGCTGGTCTACTATGTCAACTGCAACGCTCGCAAACTTCCCGATGGTCTCGCAACTCGACAATGACCCGAACGCGATTATGGACTGTGTGGCCGGCAGTCTCGCCGCCGCTCTGGCGTGGCTGACCGGCGCAAAATACAGCGCAGGCGCAGTCAAGGACGGTGCCTACGGTTCCGCCTATATTGGCAATACTGCGGCGGCAAACTATGTCAACTACTGCGCTCAACAGGGCGTCACTCTCTCACCCATCAACGGCACCGGTCAGGCCCTGGTGGACGACATTCGCAAGGCGCTCACTCAACAGCTCCCCGTGCTGATCACCGAGCCAGATCCCTACCTGCCCGGCACCAGCGAGACACATGTCTGTGTCGCCTACGCGTGCAGCCCAACCGCGATTACCGTCATGGACCCCATGATCGCCAAACCGGTGACAAAGCTCGACTCGGCCTGGGTAGCGCAGTTACAGTACAACCAGGTCTGGACCTTGCAGAATAAACCCCAACCCTACGCAGCCTGCTCGCTGCTTCAACTGACCGACCCGTGGGGCAGCTACTTTAAGGAAACAGCTACCAGCCCGGCCCGCTGGCACTGCGCTAAAACCAACCAGGATATCGTCGGCGGCATTCTCGCCTTCTATCGCCAGATCGGCGGCGCTCCGCGACTGCCCATCACGAGCGCCAGATACGACATCGCTGGCGTCGTCTACCAGGAATTTGAGGCCGGCATCCTGGTCTACGATCCACAGGGCATCCTAGACGTACCCAACGCACCCTTTGAGCCAACCTACATGCTCAAACTCGACTCAGCGCTCGCCCAACGCCTGCTTACCCCCCTACCCGCCAAATGATCTCACGTGCAGGAAGTAGTGCAGAGGGCGGCAGCCCTTTGCCAGCACCCTGTCCCCCGGACAGGGAATCTGGGGTGTTTGACACAGGTAGGTTTTTTGCTGAACGCTTCGCGGTGGCGAAGCCCAGACCTCACCGTGCAGGAAGGAGCCTGACATGCGCCTTCCTGCACCTTCTTCTCTTTGGGGGTGGGCAAGCGTGCTCGACAATCAAGGAAGGACAAAAACCTACCCGTGAAAAATTTGAAACACCTCCAAATACCTCTTTTATTGCCTTACGCCGACAAAGGCGGCAAAAAAGGGAATGCAGAGAGCCACTCTCTTGAAGGATACCCCCACAGTAACTTACAATACAAAACAGGCACAAAAAAGCCTGAAACACCCTTCTAAGCGTAGTCAGAAACAGGTCGTCTGACTGATAGCATTGTGTATAGAGCAAGGAGAAATGTGATGAGCATTGAGACACTACGCACCGCCGACGGCTTTCTTTTTCGCGACCTCAATAAGAACGGACGACTTGACCCCTACGAGGATAGCCGCCTGCCCATCGATGTGCGCGTTGCTGACCTGCTCGGACAGATGACCCTGGAGGAGAAGGCCGGGCTGTTTTTCCAGACGGTTATCCCTGTCTCTGACGATGGCAGCTTGTCCGAGACTCCCGACACTGCCCACAACGCTACTACTCATGAGCAGGTACTTACGCATCTCATTAATCATTTCAATGTGCATGAGATCCCAGAGCCACGCCTGATGGCAACCTGGCACAATAATCTCCAGGCTCTCGCCCAGGAGACACGCCTGGGTATCCCCGTCACCATCTCGTCAGACCCACGCAACGCGTTCAGCCATAATCCCCTGACCAGTATTAGCACCGGCAAAAGTCTGTTCTCGCAATGGCCCGAGCCAATCGGCCTGGCCGCAACCGGCGATCCCGCGCTGGTTGAGCAGTTCGGCGATATCGCCCGTCAGGAGTATCGCGCCGTGGGTATCCACCTCGCCCTTCACCCGATGGCCGATCTGGCCACCGAGCCACGCTGGGCCAGGATCAGCGGCACCTTTGGCGAGGACGCCGCACTCACTTCGCGTCTGGTCGCAGCCTACATTCGCGGCTTTCAGGGCGCGACTCTCGGACCCCAGAGCGTGGCCTGCATGACGAAACACTTCCCCGGCGGCGGCCCACAGAAGGACGGCGAAGATCCTCACTTTCCCTATGGCAAGGAACAGGTCTATCCCGGCGATAATTTCGCCTACCACCTGCTCCCCTTCGAGGCCGCCTTCGCCGCCGGCACTTCGCAGATTATGCCCTACTACGGCCAGCCAATCGGTCTGCCTATCGAGGAGGTTGGCTTTGGTTTTAATAAGGATGTGGTCACCGGTCTGTTGCGCGAAAAGTATGGCTTCGACGGCATCGTGTGTACCGATTGGGGCCTGATCCATCCGCGTAGTTGGGGCAACTGGCAGATGGCGGCGCGAAGCTGGGGCGTTGAGCACCTGAGCGAGGCCGAACGCGTTAAAAAGGTACTTGACGCGGGCGTCGATCAGTTTGGCGGCGAAGCCTTTCCTGCGCTCCTGGTCGAGCTGGTTCGCAGCGGACAGGTCACTGAGGAGCGGATCGATATATCTGCGCGGCGCTTGTTGCGCGAGAAGTTTCGCCTGGGACTCTTCGATCAACCTTTTGTCGACCCCGAGGCCGCCGCGCTCCTGGTCGGCGACCCGCGTTTCTACGCGGCCGCCCAGCAGGCTCAGCGGCGCTCGTTGGTCCTGCTGAAAAATACCACTGCCGCTCAGGCTAGCCTCTTACCTCTGCGGGGTCGACCAAAGATCTACCTCGAAAACGTCGATGTACAGGTGGCTGCGGCCTATGCTCAGGTCGTCGAGACTCCCGCCGAGGCCGATGTAGCGCTTCTGCGCCTGGATGCCCCCTACGAGCCGCGCAACACCACTTTCCTGGAAAGTCTTTTCCACGCTGGCGACCTGAGCTTTAAGCCGGACGAGCTGGCCCGCCTCCTGACGATCCTCCACACCGTCCCGACGATTGTGGATATCTACCTGGACCGGCCAGCGGTCATCCCCGAGATCGCCGCCGCCTGCGCCGCACTGATCGGCAACTTTGGCGCAACCGACGAAGTGGTGCTCGATCTGATCTTTGGACGTTTTGCCCCGTCTGGCAAACTGCCTATCGAGATGCCTTCGTCGATGGAGGCCGTCCTCCAGCAGAAGACCGACGTGCCTTACGACTCCGCGAACCCGCTTTTCCCCTTCGGCCACGGTCTGACCTGGTAGGGCTTCCCGCGCCGTCGCTGGCGGTGCTTACTCCTGGAGCGCGTTCTCTAATTCACGACTGGTCGGTCCGGTGGCTGGTCCGGTCTGCTCGACGGAAAGTGAGGCCGCAACATTCGCTACATAGGCAGCTCGCTGCAACTCGTCGCCCGCCGCGAGACGAGCGAGCAGCGCCGCGACATGGACATCGCCTGCGCCAGTTGTATCCAGCACGCGGGCCGCGGGTCGACCAGTAATCGCCAGCGGGTTCAGAGTCGCGCTGGCCAGCCAGCAGCCCTGCTCGCCAGCGCGTGCGACCACCAGCCCACCAGGGGCCAGACGCTCCACCAGGCGTTGCGCGGCCACGGGCAGGTCTTCACCTGCGCCGAGCAGGCTGGTCTCGCGTCTGTTCAGACTGAGCAGATTAGTGCGGGCCAGCACACCCGCCAGGCGAGCCGCTGGAATCTCAGCGACCAGCGGCCCCGGATCGATGACCAGCAGGCAGTCCTCTGGCAGTTCTGGCAGCCAGGCTTCCAGCGCCGCCCCCGTCAGCGGGTAGAGCAGGTCGTAACCCGAGATGTAGACCGCATCGTCCGGCTCAAGCGGGATAGTTCGCAGGTCGGCGAGCGAGAGACGCGCCTCTGTCCCTGGCGCTGTGACAAAGGTACGTTCGCCGTCGGCCTCGACCAGGCCGATATCGAAGCCGGTGTCTTCTCCGCGCACCTGAGGCAGCGCGAGCGGAATGGCCGCAGCTTGCAGGTCTTTAAGCACCTGACTGCCCATCGGACCATCCCCAACGCGGCCCGCGTAACACACCGGCAGGCCCAGGCGGGCCGCTCCACTCAGGACGTTGAAGCCCCCGCCAGAGGTGAGCAGCGCGTGCCTGGCCAGGCGGTCGCCCCCGCGGGCGGGCAGTTGATCGACGTACATCAGAATATCGACCAGAATGCTGCCGACCAGCATCAGGCGTTGTGGATGGAACTTCACGTCTCTCACCCCTCTTCTGTGCGTTCTGGTCGCACCTGTCGCTGCTCTGTCGCCAGGACCAGTCCCAGGTAGGCCAGGCCGCTGACCAACAAGCCGAGCAGAAAGCCCAGGCTGCTCGTCGCGAAAAGACCCGCCGCGAATGGACCGCTAAACCAGGGCGAGACGGTGAAGGCCAGGCTCACTAGCAGACCGAGCAGCCAACTGACCAGGCCTTGCCAGTGCACTCCTGCGCGATAGAAATAGCGGCTCCCCGCCCGAGTCGTGCGCAGGCCAGCACTATCGTAGCCACGGCTGAGCAACATATCGACCAGGAAGACTGCCGCCCAGGCGGTAATCCCATCGGCCAGCAACTGTAAAAAGCTCTCGAAGGGGCCGAGAAAGTTCTGCGCGATCACCATCACGTAGATCGACCCGGCAATCATCAGCGCTCCA
Source organism: Ktedonobacteraceae bacterium (assembly GCA_034437695.1). Lineage (GTDB taxonomy): Bacteria > Chloroflexota > Ktedonobacteria > Ktedonobacterales > Ktedonobacteraceae > Paraktedonobacter. The sequence continues at coordinate 24,062 of DAOTTJ010000192.1, read as the reverse complement.
TCGATCAGCACTGTCTTGTAGCGTTGGATCTTTACACCGATTGCTAGTAAATTTAGACCGGAGGAGTAGATCGACAGATCGGCCTCGACGATCAGGCCACCAATCGCTGTGAGCAGGTACGGGACGGCCATCCACGAGGGCAGGGCTGCGCCGATCGCCTGGATCGGATTGGCCGCGCTGGCCAGGCTCCCGACATCGCTTGAGAGCAGCACCCCCGCCATAATCAGGATGAAGAGCGGCAGCGTCGAGCCGCAGACGGTCCACCAGATAATCGCCCGTCCCCGACTCTGGCGCGGCAGGTAGCGCGTGTAATCGGCTCCTGTGTTGGCCCACCCGATGCCCGTGCCGGCGAGCACAATGCTCAGTGTCGCCAGCACGCCAGTATCCCAGCGCCCTGCCGGCACAGCCAGTTCGGTCGTCCAGTGGGTTCTGGCCACCAGGAAAACAACAATCACTAGCGTCAGCAGACCCAGGACCCAGGTCGCGGCCCGCTGAATCCAGACCAGTGTCGCGTGTCCAAGCAGACCAAGTATCACGACAAGGAGGGCTACTACTACCAGACTAACGACGGTCCAGAAGAGATTGGCCGGTAGACCGGCGAGCGTGAACAGACCCAGCAGTGCGTAGGCAGCGGTGATCACCGCGATAGTCTCCCAGCCGACAAGGCTGAGCCAACTGATCAGGGCCGGACCCAGGTTACCTCGCACGCCAAAGGAGGCCCGCGAGAGGGTCAACATGGGCGCACCTCCCCATTTGCCTGCCACGCTCAGTACACCGACGAGCAGAAACGAGCCAGCAGGCGCAACCAGGGCAACCAGCAGACTCTGCCACAGGTTGAGACCGCTGGCGGCCAGGATGCCGCCATAGATAATGCCCAGGATGCCCAGATTGGCGGCGAACCAGACCCAGAAAAGCTCGAATGGTGTCCCGTGGCGCTCGTCTTCCGCGATCGGCTCGATGCCATGCATCTCGATCGCCCAGGGTCGGTCGGTCGCGGGTTGTTGAAGGTGTTGCACGCTTTCCCTCGCTTTCTCTCGGATGGATGGACCAGGGCCAGCGACCCCGACCACGCAGGCCATACGCACGAACGTTGGACCGATCGATGTCCAGGCGGGCTTGTCAGTAGAGGTCGGGTGCGGCGGGCAGGCGCTTGAGGTCGACCGCTATGCCCGCCACCAGCAGATAGACGCGCTCGGCGGCAAGCGCCAGGCGCTGGTTGACTCGTCCAAGCGTATCGCGGTAGACGCGTCCGAGTGCAGTATTCGGCACCAGGCCTAGACCTACCTCGTTGGAGACGACAATCAATGTATGCTCGGTCGACAAACTCTGCAAAACGTCGAGCAGCTTCTCGACCTCGGTGAGCGCCTCCTGCTCAAAGCGCATATCGGTCACGACTGGCGCGTCCCAATCAATGTCCGATTGATGCAGGAGCCAGTTAGAGGTCCAGAGCGTCAGGCAGTCCAGCAGAAGCACCTCAGCCAGGGACGCCGCTCGCTGGACTGCGCCAGGCAGATCGAGGGCCTCTTCAAGCGTCTGCCAGGTGTGGGGACGCGTGGTCTGGTGCAGGGCGATGCGGGTCTGCATCTCTTCATCGCTGGCCGTCGCGGTGGCAATAAAGGCCACCGAGCGTCGACTATTGGCGGCCAGTTTCTCCGCGAAGGTGCTCTTGCCGCTCCTTGCGCCTCCGAGCACCAGGATCAGCCGCGCTCCCTGAGCCATTTCGGGAGCGTGTGCCGCATCGGTAGTGAGAGCATCAGCGTGGTGCTCGTGATAGTTTTTCATCAAAGGAGGTGATGCTCGCTTTCGTTGCTGTCTTGACTTACAAGTGAAGAAAGACGAATGTCAGCAGGCCGACTATCTCGGCGATCTCGGCGATTGCGCCACACGTATCGCCGGTCAGCCCGCCGAGTCTGCGCGTGATCCAGGTACCCAGTCCAAGCGCAGTGCCGGTCGCGATGCTCCAGACGAGCAGACCCGCGAGCCGTTCACTCAGCAGGACAATGGTCAGCGCGAGGACGCACGCCAGTGCAAGTTTTTGCTGTGTGATGTCCTGGCGAAAACTCGCTCCGATTCCGCCGGGGCGTGCGCCGGGAAAGACGCGCAGGACAAGCACGAGCGTCCAGCGTGCTGAGGGCAAGGTCACGCACAGGATTGGCAGGATCGCGTTTTTGCTCAGACTGGCGAGACAGGCCCATTTGAGCAGGAGAGCGCAGGCCCCGGCGAGCACCCCGAAGCTGCCGACGCGGCTATCGCGCATGATCTCCAGTTGCCGCTCGCGCGTTCGTCCGCCAAACAGACCGTCGCAGCTATCCATCAGGCCGTCCAGGTGCAGACCGCCAGTCAGCACCGTCAGGGCCACCACCAGGAGCGCGGCCTCGACCAACTGAGGGGTGAGCAGTCCCAGGAGTCGACTCAGCAGACCCAGAAGCAGCGCCAGCAACAACCCCACCAGGGGGAAATATTCGCCCCCCGTCAACGGCGCAGTCGTCGCCGACTCAGCGGCAAAAAGTCGCCGGCTACCGGGCAGCGAGAGCAGCGAGAGAAAGCCAGTCGCCGCGACCAGCTTCTTATAGTGGAGTATAACACGTTTCCAGAGGCTCGCCAGTGGCGCATTCATCCTTCGTCCTCGCTGTTAGTGGGATCGGGCAAGCTGGCTGTTAGTGAGCCGTGCAGGTTGAGCAGCGTCAGCGTCCCCTGTGGATCTGCCGTCTCGTCGATTGGCAGGAGCAGTTCGAGCGCACTGAGCGAACCGGGAACCAGCGCGAGCTGCCACTGCCGCGCCAGTGGCATCCCCAGCACGCAGCTCAGAAGGATGCGCAGTGGACCGCCGTGGCTGACAATCACCACTGCGCCCGGACCCGCAGCAGTGCTTTTACTCATAGCCTGGCGCAGCGCAGCGAGCACGCGCTGCCTGAGCTGTCCGAGCGACTCGCCGTGTGGTGGAGCGTGAGTTGCCGGATCGCTAAAAAACCCGAGCTGCGTCGGAAACCGAGTCGCGATCTCAGCGTAGGTCAGGCCCTCCCACAGGCCAAAGTCGATCTCGCGCCACGCTGCCAGGCTGATCGGTTGCAGCCGTTGTGGACGATGTTCGGCGATGACCGCAGCAGTCTGTTGCGCTCGGAGCAGATCGCTGGTATAGAGCGCACAGACCGGCTCGGCGGACAGACAAGCAGCCAGCCACTTCGCCTGTTCCCGGCCGGTGGGTGAGAGCGGAATATCGCTCTGTCCGCAGAAGCGCCGCTGCTCGTTCCAGTCAGTCGAACCGTGGCGAACCAGCCAGACGCGCCGTCCAGTGCGTTCTATGCCGCTCTGGCTTTTCTCGCTACTTATCAATAGAATACTACCCACACATTTCTCAAAAAATACCGCGTGGCCTCCAGAATAGACGAACCGGCCAGAAGTGTCAATTGAGCAATGCTGCATCGGTGTCTGAGTGGTCGCCAGATTGAGGATTGGCGAGGTACAATAGGCATAGCGCAATTTTTGTGCTTGCCAACGCATATGGACGTATGGACACGTATGTACAGACAAGGAAAAATCTATCTATGACTACTTCGTATGAAGCTGGGGCGGGCAGCAACCTGTTTGCATCGCTGCAAAAACAGCGCTTCATCCAGCTTACCACCTTGCGTAAAAGCGGCGCAGGCGTCTCGACTGAGGTCTGGTTCGCCGAACACGCTGGGAAAATCTATGTAATGACGCTGCAAGAGGCTGGCAAGCTGAAACGCATTCGCAACAATGCGTCTGTGAGTATGGCTGCGTGCAAATATAGCGGCGAGGTCATTGGTGAGCAGATCGCAGGGGTCGCGCGTATCCTGCCTAAAGCCGAAGAGACAGAGGCGCATGCCGCGCTGGCTCGCAAATATAAACCGCTTTTTACGCTTTTCCAGCTTGGCTTGCGTCTACGCAAGGTCAACCGGGTCTATATCGAAATCGTCCCGCTGGTCACGCTCTAAGGAGGCAGTGCTCTGCACTATGGTCACGCGCTCGTCAACAGTTATGCATGTGTATCCGCCGAAACTCGCGCCTGGCGAAAAGGTAGCTATCCTTTCGCCCTCGCTAGCTTTGCCTCAAGTCTTTCCCGCCGTCTATGAGCAGGGATTGCGCCGTTTGCGTGAGCAGTTTCACCTTGTGCCAGTCGAGTACCCCACGACGCGCAGGATGCACGCCTCGCCGCAGGATCGCGCTCGCGATATTCAGGACGCGTTTGAAGATCCCGAAATCAAGGCTCTTTTTGCTACGATTGGTGGTGACGACCAGCTCAAAGTGCTGAAATATCTGGACCCTGCGCGTATTCGGGCGCATCCAAAGGCGTTCTTTGGGTATAGCGATAAGACCAATCTGCACAATTTTCTCTGGAACCTGGGCATGGTTTCGTATCATGGAGCGACCATCATGGTTGAACTGGGACGTGGTGGGGCGATGCATCCTCTGACCCAGCAGGCGCTCCAACGGGCGCTCTTTGTGTCCGGCGAGTGGGAGATCCAGCCCGCGCCAGCTTTTACCGACCAGCCGCAACCCTGGGATGATCCGGCCAGTTTGAGTCAGCACCCCGAACTTTTTCCCGGTGAGGGCTGGGTCTAGGAGAACGCCGATTGCGTCGTCGAAGGCAAGCTCTGGGGCGGAAACCTGGAGGTACTGGGCTGGAATCTATCGACAGGTGTCTCTATCCAATCAGTAGAAGCGTATGCCAGGTCAGTTTTCTACTTTGAGACATCCGAGGAGATGCCCTCGGCCACCGAGGTGTATCGCCTGTTGATGTGCATGGGCGAGCGTGGCCTGTTGCAACAGTGCGCTGCGCTCCTGATCGGTCGCCCCAAAGCCTGGTCGTTTCAGCAGCAGTCGACCGTCGTGGAGAAAGAGCTATTCATACGCGAGCAGAGAGAAGCGGTCAGAAAGGCACTCGTCGAGTATCATCCAACGGTGCTGGTGGTCTTCAACCTTGATATTGGCCATACCGATCCCCAGTATATTCTGCCGAACGGTGGCCATAGCAAAATAGACGGTCTGCAACGGAAGATCTTTCTGACCTATTAGTTAGCTGCTTGTCCAGCGCCTGGTGTCGCTACGACTAATCTCTGCGTGTGACACTTACGTAGATTGCCTTTTGTGGGCGCATCGTCAGGTGCTTATTGGGGTCGGCGACGATGTGCTGGCCCGGTACAAGCTGGAATGTGACGCGCTGGGCGAGCGTGGCGAGCAAAAGCTGTCCTTCCATATATGAGAAGTGCATGCCGATGCAGATGCGCGGACCCGCGCCGAAGGGCAGGAATGCGCTGCGCGGAAGCTGTTTCTCGCGTTGAGGTGTAAAACGCTCTGGATCGAACTCTTCTGGTACAGGAAAAAGGTCGGCACGGCGGTGCATAGTATAGGGCGAGATCAAGACCAGGCCACCTTTGGGGATGTGATAGCCGTTGATCTCTACCGCGTGGAGCGCCTGTCTGGAGGTCGCAAAGGCGGGTGGGTAGAGGCGCATGCTCTCTTTAAACACTTGCAGGCAATAGGGCAGGCGTGGCAGATCGCTGTACGTCGGCGTTCGACCTTGCAGGACGCTATCGACCTCTTGCTGAAGCTGCGCGTAGCTCGCTGGATGTTGACAGAGCAGGTACCAGCACCAGCTCAGCGCGGTCGCGGTCGTCTCGTGTCCGGCAGCGAAAAGGATCTGGCATTCGGCCATCAGTTGCTCGTCGCTCATCGGCTGGCCCTCGTCGTCGCGAGCCTGCAAGAGCAGCGAGAGCAGATCGATGCGCTTACCGGGATTAGAGCGGCGCTCATCGATAAAATGTTGCAGTTGTTCGCGCAGAAGTGCGGCTGCTTTGTACGTACGGCGGTGGATAGGGATTGGCCAGCTATAGGGGATCGGCAGGGAGCGCGAGATGCCCCAGGCCGCATATGCGGAGAGCGCCGAGATCGCTGCGCCGAGTTCGTTGGTCTGGTTAAAGACATCGGCATCGAAGAGGGCCTTGCCGATAATGCTCATAGTCAGCGCGGTCATCTGTTGATCGATATCGATAACCGCGCCTTCAGCCCAGGTTTGCTGGATCTGCTCGCTATAAGAGCACATGCTCTCGGCGTAGCTGGCGACCGCCCGTGGCTGAAAAGAAGGAGCCATCAATTTGCGCTGATGGCGATGGAAATCGCCTTCACTGCTGAAGATACTATCGCCGATGGCGGGCCGAAAAATACTATGGACCAGGTACCCCTTATCAAAGTCGTAGGCGTGTTCGACAAGAATCGCCTGTATGTCCTCGGGTCGATTAAAGAGCACGGCTGGAATGCGTCCGAAATGCATGCCGACGACATCGCCACGTGTCGCCATCGCGCTCAACAGACCGAGACGATCGCGTGAAAATTCCGGCAGGTTGCCCAGGATTGGCAGACCTTTGAGAAAGGGGATGGTTTTGTGCTTTATTTGTGCTGATAGGTCGGTTGTCGCCATCGTGTATCCTCCTGGTACTGTTCGTTAGCTTCCAGGAAGATTGTAGCACTTTTCCAGCAACCGAACCATCCTCCGTCTTCTCACGCCTCGCCGATAGAGGGAATTGAACTGCCTGTAGCAGGTGAACGCAGGATCTCGTACTTCAGGGTGTAGTCCCAGCCGCCGCTGCCAAAGAGGCTGCCGTTGTTGTGAAAATGCGCGACTCCATACTCGCTGGCCGCTCCAGTGGCCGGGACGCTGAGTTCCAGGGTGCCGAGCTGATTGGCGTTGTCGTTGCTCAGGTTGGCTGTAATGTACCAGGCTTTGACTGCAAGGTCAAGCACGCTCTCGGCTGTGACCGTTCCTACATCGGCTGTATGAATGCCCTGATTGGTGAGTCCAGTTTCAACGAGCTGCGCGACATCGGCGATCCACGAGTCTAGATTGGCCCAGGCCAGACCCTGCGTATCGTTATAGGCTGTGATCCCTCCTTTAATTATGGAGTTCTTTGCGATAGCGCCGTCGAAAATAGTAAGTGAGTTTGGGGGAATCGGCAGATCCTGTCCGCTGGTGATATCTAGCGAGTGCGAGATCTGCGCCTGGATGTTGAGCGGGGCCTGGGCGTTCTGTCCGGGCGTGGTAAAGGTTGTCATTGCATAGAATTGGTCGTGCGTCCAGAACGAATCTTCTTTTGAGTCGCAAAACACATCGATCAGCTTGATTGAGACGTGCATCATCGATGAGGCTGGTTGCGGCAGAGATGTAGCGGGGGTGTTGGGATGAGTTTGTGTCCAGATCCTCACTGCGCTGAGCGGCAGGATGACGGCGAGCGCCAGGATGACAAGTAGCGGTACAAGCCAGCGGCGCTTACGGCTCTGTTGGGGATTGCTGTGCAGCCCGGCTCCTACCTGGCTGATAGTTGGGCTGGTGCCGGGAGTTGGAATGGTCGGCGAGAGAAGACTACTATCGGTGGGCAGTTGTCCGGTCAGCTTCGCACTTGTCAGCGCCTGCCCGCAACGGTCACACTCGGTCAACTCGCTTGGCGACAGTTCGCTGCCACAGTTGGGGCAGGTTCTATTAGTCTTCTTTGTCATTATAGTAGCCTCCGTTGCTCTTGCTTCTTTATAGGGAAGGGCTGCGATAATATCGGATAGATCTACAAATGACGTTCATGTACTGAGGTTGCCAGTAGTAGGTATGACGATGTTCTATGGGTTTTCAGAAAAATGGTTGAAATATATTTCTCTATACTATAATAAAGTATATCATATTGATCAATAGATGCTATAGATAGATGATGGTTGCTGCAATGGCCGCCTTGTCGCCTACAGTGACGGGCAAAAGAGGAAAAAGAGGTTTTTGCCCGGATACCCTCTACACTTCCGCTTCACTTTATGCCTCTTGCTCTGTCACGCTTCCTGTGACGTGTCGCTGCCGGCGACACAGAGGGGGAAGGAAGGCCCCAGACCCCAGTCAAGGGGTTGCACCCCTTGCATCCCTGCTGTCGTCAATCGAAGCGTGATAGAGCACTATACTTGGTGGAACCTTCCCACCCAAAGAGAAGAAGTGCAGGAAAGCGCTTGTCAGGCGCAGGGTGCGCCTGACAAGCGCGGTGAGGTCTGGGCTTCGCTGTGGCGAAGCGTTCAGCGAAAAACCTACCTGTGTAAAACACCTCGCGCTCCGGCAGGGGACTGCTGCCCGCTGCACCCAAACGATGGTGGTGGCTCTCCCGCGAAAGCCATTTTCCGCGAGACGGGCGTTCCAGATGAGAGATCAGGCGTGAAAGCGTTTAAAGAGCAGGCAGCTATTGTGACCGCCGAAACCCATCGAGTTTGATAGCGCGACGTTGACCTCGGCCTTGCGGGCGTGGTTGGGTACATAGTCAAGGTCGCATTCTGGATCGGGTACTTCCATATTGATGGTGGGCGGGATAGTGCCATTGACGATTGTCAAGATGGAGATCGCGGCCTCGATGGCTCCGGCCGCGCCAAAGGTATGGCCAAGCATCGATTTGGTCGAGCTAATCGCGACCCGCGTGGCGTCTGCGCCGAAGCAGGTTTTGATCGCCTGAGTCTCCATCAGATCGTTGAGGCGCGTCGAGGTTCCGTGAGCGTTGATATAGTCTACCTCTGCTGGCTGAAGGTTGGCTCCCTTCAGCGCAAGGTTGATCGCACGTACCAGCCCTTCCCCACCGGGAGCAGGTTCGGTGACGTGATGTGCGTCGGCGGTCGACCCATAGCCGACCAGTTCGGCGAGGATGGGCGCACCGCGTTCAAGTGCGAAGTTGAGTTCTTCCAGCAGCAGGACGCCCGCGCCCTCGCCCATTACGAAGCCATCGCGTGTGCCGTCGAAGGGACGGCTGGCCGCCTGGGGATCTTCGTTGCGCCGCGATAACGCGTGCATATTCGCAAATGCGGCCATCGACAGTGGTGTGACTGCCTTTTCAGAGCCGCCCGCCAGCATAGCTGTGGCTGCGCCACGGCGAATCGTCTCCCAGGCCTCGCCGATCGCGTTGCCGCCGGTCGCGCAGGCCGAAACCGCCGACCACGTTGGCCCCTGCGCCCCGGTTACCATCGAGACCATGCCTGGTGCCGCGTTGATCATCATCATCGGCACCAGGAACGGGCTGACCCGCGCTGGCCCTTTGTCGCGCAGGACCGTGAGTTGCTCGTGCAGGGTACCCAGACCCCCGACGCCGCTGCCGATGCACACGCCGATCTCGGGCGCGATGTCCGGGGTAATCTCAAACTTTCCGCCCTCCAATGCCTGGCAGGCCGCAGCGACCGCCAGGTGCGCGAAGGGGTCGTTACGGCGGATCTCTTTATGCTGTAAGTAGAGGCTCGGATCAAAATTTTTGACCTCACCGGCAAAGCGCACAGGATACTCTCTGGCGTCAAAACTCTCGATTGGTCCAATGCCCGAACGTCCCGCGCACAGGCCCTCCCAGGTTTCGGCGACTGTATGCCCCAATGAGGTAATCAACCCTATGCCGGTAATCACCACACGTCTCATTGCTCGTTGCTCCCTTCAGATCAGATCAGATCACAAATGGCCCGGCCATCTTCTCTCCCATGCGGGAAGACTTCCAGGTTATGAACCCAGGCGGTCCATAATGTCTGCACACAAACGCGTCTGATGGCCTTATCCGCCCTGAGATGGTCTCAGAGCCAGCGCCCCAGACGCGGTGTAGTCAACAACAAGCGATCTTCTTCTCGTTGTGGACTTGTTCGTCCAGAATATCATATGGTAGAGAAAAGGTAAAGGTGATGTGTTTGTTTTTTTATTATCCACCCTTTTCAATCGCGTCGAACCCACCCATAGTGCTCTGTCACGCTTCCCCCTCTTCGTCGCCGCAGGCGACGAAGAGGGGGAAGGAAGGCTGGGGCGCAGCCCCAGACCCCAGTCAAGAGGTTGCACCCCTTGCAACCCCGCTCGTCAATCGAAGCTTGACAGAGCAATAAGCATGAAGGTAGCGGAGAGCACCTCTCTGCTACCTTCATGCTTAACAAAAGAAAAAGTGTATTGGGGATACCCCAAGCCCCGGTCAAGGGCAGCAGCCCTTAACAATCCCGCCTATGTCTGTGGTTTCCAGATTTGGACGGTGCCGTCGATGCCTGCTGAGGCGATGCGTGTGCCGTCGGCTGACCACGCCAGTCCGAAGATACCCTGGCTCTGGCCCTGGTAGTGAAAGAGATCTTTACCAGTTGTGGCGTTCCAGACGGGGATAATCTGGTCATCGCCCGCTGAGACTATCGATTGGCTGTCGGGTGACCACGCCAGGGCGTATGTCTCGTACTGGTCGCTTGTGCCTGCGTAGGTCAGCACGGTCTGGCCGGTCGTGGGGTCCCAGATTTTGACGGTGTTCTGTGCTCTGACTGGAGGGAAGGCCCCGGCGGCTCCTGTACCTGAGACGATGTGTTTGCCATCGGGCGACCAGGCGACGGACCAGACGGGTGCGCCGTTGCCGCTATAGCTGAGCAGGCGCTTACCTGTACTCGCGTCCCAGACCTGGACGGTGCCGTCGTAGCTGGCCGAGGCGATATGCTTGCCGTCGGGCGACCACGCGACGCGGGCGACGGCGGCGCTGTGGCCTGTATACGAGAGGACGCGTTTGCCGGTGCGGACATTCCAGACATCGGCGGTTTTATCCTGGCTGCCCGCGACGATAAAGGTGCTATCGGGCGACCAGGCCAGCCCTTCGATGGCTCCGCTCTGATCGGTATAGGCGGCCAGTTGCTGTCCATTGCTGGCGTCCAGCAGCGTCACGTTGCCGTCGCCCGCTCCTCCGGCGATCTTGCGACCATCGGGCGACCACGCGACCGCGAAGGCGTAGTGGCCGATGCGGGTCTTCCAGAGCAGGTTGCCACTTTCCACTGCCCAGACCTGGACGGTGCCGTCGTTGCCACACGAGGCGATGCGCGTGTTGTCGGGCGACCACGCGACGCCGATGACCGGGCCGACGTGGCCACTATAGGTCAGCAGGGGCGTAGCGGTTCCCGGCACCTCGGGCGTGGCGGTCGGCTTTGACGTCGCCGTGGGTGCCGGGGTGACGACCGCACTGCCCGGCGTCGAGCCGCAGGCCACTACCAGCCAGAGCAGACAGCAGGATAGCAGCGCAACGGCTCCTCGTCGGCCTCTGTGTGGCAATACAGCACATATAATAGGAAGGTTGGTTCTCATAGATGCTCTCCTCTGGCCTGAACGCTGGCTACACGCTCAATCTGTGCGTCTCAAACCCTGTGTTCTTGAGAGCCAGCATAGCACCGAGCGCGGCGCGGCACATTCGCCAAAAGACGTATCTTTGCCATGCGATGCACGCGTGGTGGAGCGATGTCAGGCAAGTAGGCCCAGTTCTCTGGCCTTGACCAGCGCGGAGGTGCGATTATGAACATCCAGGCGCGTATAGATGTGCTCCAGGTGCTTCTTGACCGTCCCGGTTGTCACTACCAAGCGGGCGGCGATTTCTTGATTGGAGTAGCCAGTGGCGACCAGGGTGAGCACGTCGATCTCGCGCTCACTCAGTCTCTGGAATGGGCTGATGAGTGGGGGATGCTGCGTCTCCTGATGAGCTGCGCCGTGGGTGGTCAGAAACTGTTCAAAGAACCTGATGCAGTGGGTGGCATTTGGTGCGAGAAAGCGGGGTTCGATCGCGCACAGGCGTCGATAGGCGCACCTGACATCGTCGAGCTGGCGATGGAACGCGGCGTACGACCCCTGGTCGATGAGCAATGTGGCGAATGTATAGTGGTCGGCAAACGTTTGCGCGAGCGTAATCGCCGTTTCCGCATAGATCTGCGCTTGCTCGTATTCTCTCTGGAGACGTGCAAGCTCCGTCTGGACCACGAGCAAGAAAAGCTGCTGCGCTGGCCAGTTTGGTCGCTGGTGTGCCAGGAGCAGATCCAGACAGGCGTGAAAATCGCGGCGAGCCTGTTCTGCGTGATCCTCCCAGCGTGCATAGAGTCCGCGCACAAACAGCGCGACCGCCAGGCTGCTCGCCTGATCGTCGCCCTTCTTGCTCTGGATTGTCGTAACGAATTGCTGACATGCAGTGAAATTGCCGAGCAGGTCCGCGATATGCACAAAACTGACCAGCGGCTCCCACACCCCGGCCAGCGAGTCGGTAAAATGCAGCGCCGTTTGCCAGATGCGCCACCCTTGCTCCGTCTTGCCCTGAATGAAGAGCAGACCGCCAAGTCTGCTAAGAAAGGCCGCCAGCTTCTCCTGCTGACGTAGCTTACGACTTGAGGCGATACCAAGTTGGAGCAGCCGTCGTGCGGCAGCCTGGTCGGGTTGCCGCGCGGCAGACTGAGCCAGCGCAGTAGTTAGCCGAACCACCACCTCGTACTGCTCGTCTTGCCAGGCGTCGAAGACAGCGTTTGTCAGCAACTCCCACTCGTGCTCAAGTTGTAGCACATTATCCTGGTAGTGAGCCGTATAGGCCAGAGCGCAGGTATAGAGGTCACTGCTCGTCAGTGCAGGTACGAGTCGTTGCATGCGTTCCAGACTGGCATCGCGTGCGCTCGGCTCGTGAACTCGAACTACCTGACGTGGCGAAGTGGCAAGGTTGAGACTATCTGGCATGGGTGTATCCTTTTGCGGGCCTGTCGGTTATCTGCTTTTGCTCCTGTCAATATACGCATGTGCGGGGGCTAATTCACACATGCGTAGATCCGGGTCTGCTTCCTCTCTTCTAGCTTGCCAGACCGGCGCTTAGAGCGTCGAGAGCAACAGCCTCTCTTGAGGCTGGCAGGAACACCTCGCGCACGACCTCCAAAAAGGCTTGAAGTGCGGGCGAAAACCATTTATCCTTATGCCAGAGGAGTTGAACTGTAGCGACAAATCGCTGATCTTCCCAGTTGAGCGTCACCAGGCTACCGGACTCTAATTCGCGCTTGATGGTCATTTCGGGCAAAAAGGCGATGCCCATCGAGGCGATAGTACACTGCTTGATGGACTCGATTCCCTCAAACGCAAGATGAGTAGAGATGCGCAAGCCAGCTTCATGCAGACCGTGCTCAAGCATATTGCGGTAGGCGCAGCCTGCCTCGGTCAACAGAAACTGTTCGTCTTCCAGGTCGCGAGAATTTACTACAGCATGGCCAGCCAGATGATGATCGGGCGAGACCAGCAGATGGAGCGGCGCAGGTGCCAGGACTTCAATGTTCAGAGCAGTAGAGATCTGCGGCCCGTCGATGACAAAGCCCACATCTACCTCCCCTTCGCTGACGCTGCGCCGGATATCAGAAAACGAACCCGGACGAAACAGTAGCCTGACCTGTGGGTAGCGCTTGCGAAAGCGACTCAGCACCTCTGGCAGACAATACGTACAGACGCTCTCGGGGGCGGTGACAGTCAGCGTGCCGGTTGGAATATCGCCGCCTATCACCACGCTGCGTGCCTCCTCGCTCAGATTGAGCATCTTCTCAGCGTACGGCAGCAGGCGCGACCCCGCATCCGTCAGCGCGACCCGCTTGCCCAGGCGGTCAAAGAGCCGCACACCTAACTCTTCCTCCAAAGCCTGCACCTGCGCGGTCACGCTCGACTGCACGTAGTTCAGCGCCTGAGCCGTACGGCTAAAACTCAAGGTTTCGGCCACCATGCGAAAGGTTGCTAGCTGACGAAACTCCATTGCTATTCTCCCATCAATTTTTTCGATGATCGACATCGAAATCAATTCATTGACTTGATACTATCATATAATTTATACTTTAGGCAAGTGATATCACAACAGAAAACAGTTCACGCGGAGAGGAACAGGGATTATCTTTTTTAGCAAAGGAAAGCAGAGCATGGAATTTGCAATCTTCATACTTTTATTGATTTTATTGGATATTGCTGCCTGGCGCTGGGGCGTTGATAGTACCGAACGCATCGAAAATTATGAATTGAAACAGTACCAGACACTTCACAGAACAGAATAGCAATCAAGTTACAGTGGAGCGACAGATCGTGGCATCAGTTGCTCTAGCATAACCAACAAGCGAGCCAGAACCCCTCACCGCAACAGCGTTGCGATGAGGGGTTCTGTGCAATAAGTGGTAAATGAGCTGAAAGGGTGGGAATGTGATGTATCCAGGAAACAAGAACCGATCTCAGCACTCTTCACAGGGCTATTCAAAAGTTATCAGAAGCAGGAGTGCAGAGGGCGGCAGCCCTTTGCCGGCACCCTGTCCGGGGACAGGGAAGAGGGGTGTTCCCGAAAAACCTTTTTTACCTCTTTTGCCCGCCGCCGCAGGCGGCAGGGCGGACTTTTGAACAGCCCTGGCACTCTTCATCGCCTATCTAGACAGATACCGTCAGCCAGGTTTACACTACATCTCATAGCGCACCTCGCGAGCGCGTTGTAATCTATTTTATAGTTAGTGAAAAGAAGGTATCTATGCAACTTCCTGCCTTTGTCAGTGATCTCTCGCTTTCTCCGCTTGATTATCATCGTCAGTTACTTGCGTGGACGCGGGGTATGCGCGAGGAAGCGCCGATTATCTGGGACGAGGCGAGCAGCGATTGGCTAGTTTTTCGCTATGAGGACGTTCTGCGCGTCCAGAGCGATTATCGGGTCTTCTCTTCGGAGAATACTGTGCCTGGTCGCGCAGTCGATCCGGGTCGGACGCCGAGCATTATCGAGCTGGACCCGCCGCGCCATCAGCAGTTGCGTGTGCTTGTAACTCAGGCATTCTCGCCGCGCGTCGTGGCGACGATGGCCCCGCGCATTGAGCAGATGGTCGACGTTTTGTTGGATGGGATGCTCGCTCGCAGGTCGGGCGATTGGATGGTCGATCTCGCCAATCCTTTGCCTATGATGGTGATTGTGACGCTGCTGGGTTTTCCGGTTGAGGATTGGACCATGTTTAAGGCCTTGAGCGATGCGATGATGGGTCACAATACCGATCAACAACTGGCCCGCCGCGAGATGGCTCAGGCGTTTGTGCAGGCGATCGCTCTGCGTCGTCAGCAGCCAGGCGAAGATCTGATAAGTCTGCTTTTGGCTTCAGAGGTTGAGGGCGAACGTCTAGGCGTGGGGGACGTGGTGGCTTTCTGTTTCACGCTGTTGCTGGCGGGCAATGTGACGACGACCAATGTGTTGGGCAATGCACTGCTCTGCTTTGATCTGTATCCAGCGGAGATGGAGCGTCTGCGTCAGCAGCCCGCGCTGCTGCCTGCGGCGATCGAGGAGATCATTCGCTATATGCCGCCATTTCGCGCCAGTCCTGGCTCGCTGATCGAGGGGCGTATCGCGCAAGAAGACGTTTTGCTGTGTGGACAGTTGGTGCGTAAGGGCGAACGTGTGCGCGTGGATCGTCTCTCGGCCAACTTTGACGAGCGCTATTTCACTGCTCCCGAGCGCTTCGATATCGGGCGCACGCCGAACCGTCATCAATCCTTTGGACACGGCGTACACTTCTGTCTGGGAGCGCCTCTGGCCCGCCTGGAGACACAGATCGTCTTTGAACGCGTCCTCAAACGCTTGCCCGAACTGCGGATTGTCGCCGGTCAGTCGCTGCAACAGACGCCGAGCCTGGGGATCTTCGGCGTCCAGAACCTGCTTGTGACGTTTTAGTCTGACGTTTGATTACGCTCTTGACCCTGACGTAACGTCATGCTTTAGACTTGGCGCAGTAGCAACTCTGCTATGTACAAACGTCTGAGGAGATTTGAGAGATGGAGATCACGTTATACGATACACTTGCGGCGATGCGTGCTGTCATCGCCGCGTCCGTCGCCGAGCGGCCTGCGGTCTACCGCGAGTACTTATTGGAGCCGTTGCGCGACTACTGGACCCCGACGCTCAGTCGGTTTGCGCCTCAGGGGGTTGAGGATGAGACGATGGCGATGAAATTTCTCTGGGATGTCGATCTGACTGCCGACCTGAGCGAGTACTCATCGGCCCTCGATCAATTGGAGCAGTTTGGAGCATGGGAGAAGGCTGCGACGGCTCTACAACTGGCTGCGCAAACTTTCGAGGCCTTTGGACGTTCGTGCACTGAGCAACATATCACGGGTCTTTTGCTGCTCGGCAATCCGCACGACCGCGTCTTTATGGAACTGAATCGCGGCTACGCGGGTGCGCAAGTACCAGGTTATGTGATCTTACCGATCTGGCCCAACGCGTACAACCTGCCGCGTATCCCCTCCGCGCTGGTCCACGAATTTAATCATCGCGTGCGCCTCACATACGAACCCTGGACGTTCGCTACGACGGTGGGCCAGTACATGGTGCTGGAGGGCCTGGCGGAATCGTTTGCCGCTGAACTCTACGGTTCCGAGTACGTCGGACCCTGGGTCGGTGGTTTGGACGCCGATGAGATGGCTCGCTCTACCGCGATTATTGGCCAGGCCCTCGCGGTCAGCGGCTTTGACAAGATCCGTGGGTACATTTTTGGCGATGAGATTGCCAAGCAATGGGGATGGTCGCCGCTGGGCCTGCCGCACGCTGCCGGGTATGCCGTCGGCTATCGCGTCGTGCAGGCGTATCTGAGCCGGACCGGCAAAAGCGCCACCGAGGCCACTTTTGTTCCTGCTACAGAGATCATCGAGGTCGCGGGGATCTTCGCTTAAAAGGCTTCTGACCCACGCTGCGTTGGTCGCGAGACGGCGCAGGGCGGGTCAGAAGCTCTAGCTTCCTATTTCGCGCAGACTCGTGCTGGGCGTGTACTTTTTTGCATAACTCCTATCCCCGGCGCGAAACCCTAGTTGCACATAGAACGGGACCGCGACCTCTTCGGCCACGAGCGCCATGAGCGTGCGCGGATACATCGCGTGGCAGACATCGAGCAGCAGGCGACCAAGTCCCTGCTTGCGATAAGCGGGATCGACGATGAGATCGGCGATGTGCAGTAGGATGTACCTATCGGTCAATGCACGTACATAGCCAACGACGCGTTCATCGCTCGTCATGACGAGCGCGGGCCACGAATTGTACCACGATGCAATAAGCTCCGCTTGCTCGTGTTGGGTTGGCCAGTTATTTTGCTCCGAAAGCTGTTGCGTCACGGCAAGATCGTCTGCTGTCCAGCAACGTATAGCGATAGCGGGGGGCAGTTGGAATGTCTTGAGCACAGCTTCGAGTTGTGTCTGTCTGGTTGGTTCTTGAGTCATCGGCGAGGTTCCTTTCCAGACGCAGAATAGCATAAAGCGCGTTTGCATTGCAAGCCGAGCGTTCGCGTCCCCGCCGTTTGCGCAGCTCTGCGCATAGACAAGGTTTAACTTGCCAGAGGCGCAGGCGCAGTGATATGCTGTTTTCGCGAGGGCAGGCTCTCTGCTTTGTGATAAACTGAACTGCTAGTTAGCTGTGCCTATCTATGAAAGTTGAGGAACCGATCGGATGACCTACGCGGGTTTTCTCTTGCTTTTTCTCGTCCTTCCTCTCGGCGTTCTGCTTGTGCTCTTGCGCCATCATCTACGCGAGAAGCGCTACTGGTCAAGTCTGATCCCGTTGCTCCTTCTGGCGCTGCTCGCGATGGCTCCCTGGGACCACCTGGCGGTCTTCTGGGGTATCTGGAACTGGCAGCCTGGTCAGACCTGGGGGGTGCGTTTCTGGTTGATCCCGCCTGAGGAGTATCTCTTCTGTATCCTCGAAGCCGTGCTGGGTACGACCGCCATCTTTGCCCTCACCGTCTGGCGACGCAAGCGCCAGACGGCGTCAGTCCTTCAGGAGCCGGAGGTATGAAGCATTGGCTCTATCTCGTTTTCCTGCTGGCGTGGGCGCTGCCTATCCTGACCGGTCAATGGGTACTCGGCTGGCGACAGCTCTGGCGCGAACGCCATACCTGGCCGTGGGTCGTGCTCGCCTTTGGCGTCTATTTTACCCTGGCCGACGCCGTGGCTATTCAACAACATATCTGGTTCTTCGACCCGGCCTTTCTCACTGGCTGGCAGCTTGGCAATGTACCGATTGAGGAGACGCTTTTCTATCTCCTGACGGCTGCGCTGGTCGTCCAGGGCTTTGTGATAGGCATCTCCCTTGAATTCCCTCTGCGTCAACTCGCCCGCTTACTGCATAGACGCGAGCGCTGAGCTTCCCTTGCCAACGTTGATAGACGGGCGGGAATGCAAGACTGTGGGGCCTGAGGCTGCGTCACACGAAGTTTGGCAGAGCACTAGCGGTCCGACACGATGACAGCAGAGATGCAAGGGGTGCAGCCCCTTGACTGGGGTCTGGGGGCTGCGCCCCAGCCTTTCTCCCGCTCCGCGTCGCAGGCGACACGTCAAATGAGTTATGACAGAGCACTAGCAGAACCATAAATGTGAGTCAATAATATGGATATCTTAAATCTTCTCTTTGACCACTATATCCAGGTCATCATCTTTCTTCTGCTCTTTGGAGGTTCGATCGGGGGCGCACTGCGCTGGCTGATCCATCGTTCCTTTCAGCATCGCGAGCGCATGCAAGAGAAGCGCAACGAAGAGCTGCGCCTTCTCTTACAGCTCAAAAACGCCGAAGAGAAGCGTCCGAAAATGAACAACTCGCCCGCTTCCGCCTCTCGTCCCTTGCCCAAAGATATGCCCTGGGACGATCAGACGCAGACGACGTACGAACAGGGCTACCAGCAGCAGATGTACGAAGAGCAGTCATAGACCCCTGACTTGCTCCAGGCGAATGCCTTTTGAGAGATCTTTGATGCGGCTCTCTCAGCTTCAAATACCCGTTTCGCTGGAAAATCTCCTCCACTTGATCCCTACGAAACGAGAGAACCCTCCTGGTCGTACTAAATAGACAGCGTCTAAAAAATAGGCAAGCGCTGCAAAAGGCTAGAAAGCTTTTCTTTTATTCAACTGCTTTTTCAGGGAGAAATGGATGTCTTCTCATACTGTTCGATCTGGTTTATATAACCTGCATGATCTTCATCATTTTAATTGGGTCTTCCAACAACTGGAGGAGGTTGTCTATGCAGACCATTAACCCCGCTCGACGTGGCAAAATCTGGGCGATAGGCGCTGTCCTTGTCTTGCTGCTTGTGCTGGCCGGAGCTATCCTGCTTCTGCGCTACTACTACCATCAGCAGACCCAGGTGCCGGGCGGCGGCAATTCGTCTGTCTCTTCAGCCTCCAGCTTTACAGTTGGACCCAACGCGCTGCTCATCCTTAAAGAGCAGGGGGGTAATATTAGTGTCTATCCCAGCCATACCGATCTAATTACTGTGCGGGCGATACGCAATGGTCAACCGCTTGCTCCCGATGTCTATAGCAACCAGATAGTCGCCCAGCAGGGACACGACGCCCACCACAACGATCAGGTGACCGTCAGTCCCGCCTCCTGGTTTACCAATACCGACTTTTCAGTCACTATCCCGGATACGACCGCTGTCCAGATCACTCTCAATAGTGGCTCGATCGATGTCCACGCTGGCAATGGCCTCTCCGCTTCGACCGGCAGTGGCAGTGTTGCGCTCGATAGTATTCAGGGACCAGTCAATGTGCGTACAGATAGCGGCGATATCACTGCTACGTCGCTCAACGGCACCCTGACCCTGGCTGCTTCAAGCGGCTCGATTCGATTGAACCAGGTCAAGGGTCAGTTGAATGCTCAGACCTTGAGTGGCGATGTGGTTGTGATGGGCGCAGCGCTGAGTGGTCAGTCGCTGCTTCAGACGCAAAACGGTTCGGTGCGTTTCTCTGGTTCGCTCGATTCGCGCGGTTCGTATCGCATGCAGACCAATAGCGGCGATGTCGATCTGACCTTGCCCGCTAATGCGGCCTTTGCCCTCGTTGCCAGCACCGGCTCTGGCAACGTTACCAACGACTTCGGCACCAACACCGTTGGCCCAACGCCGCAGGCCCCGCTCACCCTGCATACCCAGAATGGCTCGATAGTGATTATCAAAAGCTCCTGAGCAACTCACTGCTCGCGGGACCTCCATTGCCTTTCTTCTGGCAGAGCAGGTCCCGCTCAGTTTATCAGAGAGACTCCATCGCATCAACTCCCCGCTTTCATCCATAGTATCGATTGCTTTACACTCATAACAAGTGGTCTGCCAATCGTAGGAAAGTCTAAAAAACAGGTTGCGTATTTAGCGAATGTACGAGTAAAAAGGAACTCAGACCTCTGGATATTTCTGTTAAAGATAGCGTATACTGCTCTAGAGGGTGGAAGAAAGCAGAGCATGCTCCATAGCATTTGAAGTTTAAAGCAGCGTGGTACCTCTCTTGAGCTTCGAGGCAACGGGAAACGGTATCTGCTTCGCTCTGCATGTCAGTTTGAGAAGAGAGCATCTATGCATATCAACGCTGGACAAATGGGAAAATACGAGCTGCGCGAACGCCTGGGTCAGGGGGGCATGGCCGAGGTGTGGAAGGCCTTTGATGTGCGTTTGCAGCGTTTTGTCGCGATTAAATTTCTTCATTCGATGTTGCGCAGCGACCCCACCTTTATCTCGCGCTTCTTGCGTGAGGCTCAGGCGGTGGCCTCTTTGCATCATCCCAATATTGTACAGATCTATGACTTTGAAACGCCGGCTCTGGGAGACGAGACTGCTCCGGCTTATATGGTGATGGATTATATCGAGGGGCAAACGCTGGCAGATTTCCTGCGTGTGACCTCTCATTCCGGCCAGTTTCTGGGCAATGAGGATCTGCTCTCGCTCTTCTACTCGATTAGCGATGCGATCGATTACGCGCATCGGCGTGGGCTTTTGCACCGTGATATCAAGCCGGCGAATATTTTGTTGGATCGACGCAATACAGTACGTAACCCTATGGGCGAGCCTGTTTTGACAGATTTTGGCATTGTGAAGATGATCGGCACAGCCGCTGGCACGCTCACCAGTTCTTCAGTAGGCACTCCACTCTATGTCTCACCAGAGCAGGCGCAGGGGCATCCAGATACCTCCGCCAGCGATATCTATTCGCTGGGCGTTGTGCTCTACGAGACGTGTACAGGGAAACTTCCGTTTTATGGCGAGAGTTCCCATGTTATTCTGCTCCAACATCTGCTTGCTGCGCCGCCGCCGCCGGAGCAGTACAACCCGGCGATTTCGCCCGCTTTGTCGGCGGTGCTTCTGCGTTGTCTGGCGAAACAACCAGAGGAGCGCTATCCAAGCGCAATGGCTTTGATGGCCTCCCTGGCCGCCACGTTGGGTCTGGCTCTGCCCGTTCAGCGTGAGATGCCGATCTCTGCGCCCGATATTCGTATGTTGTCCAACTCCCCTGAATATCTAGAGCAGGTGCCGACCGAGGTACTGATCCTTCCCACGACGCCGATGCCGCTGGTCGCGCGGCTGGAAACGCCGATCCCACCAGATCCGTCGCTGGCAAATCTGCGCTTTACTTCTCGCGGGTCGCCGCAAGTTTCATCTTTCGCTCTGCCGGTTGCGCCTCCTCCACTACGTCAACCAGCGCGACCCGTGCGCCAGTGGCGTGTCTGGCGCACCGTACTCGTTGCGCTCCTCTTTGTGGCGCTGGTCGGCTCAGGTCTGATCGTCTCCCACGCCTTCACTCAACCTCAAACCACGCCAGTCGCCATTGTCGGACAGGTCTTCTTTATCAGCACTGGCGATGGCGACGGCACGCAGAACCTCGGCATTAATGACCAGGTGCAAATAAAGCTGAACAACATCCCGGCCCCTGCCTCTGGCCAACAGTACTATGCCTGGTTATTGCCCGAGGTTAGCCAGATTGAGAGTGAGGCCCTTGCACTGGGTATCCTTCATCCGAGCGGCGGTATAGCCACGCTTGCGTACGTCAATCCGCAGCACAACAACCTGGTTGACCAGTTTAGCCGTTTTCTGGTCACCGAAGAACCCATAAGCCCTGCTCCAATCAGCTCGACACTGGACATGAGCAAGTGGCGTTACTATGCGGAGTTTCCTCCGGGTCAGTTTATTAAAAATTGCGCGGGCGTGACGGTGACGCAATTGAGCGTGCTCTGCCACCTGCGCCATCTGCTGTCTGACGATCCCGATGTGACGCATGTGCATCTACAGGGTGGATTAAATTACTGGCTGCTGAATAATGTGGAGGAGATAGTCAAGTGGGCGCAGGAGGCGGTGGATCATCATGGGGCTAGCGATGTGAGACATAAGCTTGTCAATATTCTGTATGTATTGAATGGGCCTGCGTGCATCCTTCAGAGTTTACACAATGCTGCATCGGGTGCAGATAATGTCACCGACGATCCAGGCCTGGAGAACTTTGCCGCGCTTCCCCTGCTGGACTGCTCGCTGACACCTGGTGTGCCTGGTTATGTGACGCATATCGACACCCACCTGAAGGCACTATTCCGTTCACCCGGTGTCTCAAATAATCAAAAGAAGCTGACCCTCCAGATCGCACCGGAACTCAACACCATTGTCAACTGGCTGCAAGAAGTAGAGTCGGATACTCAGCAACTGGTCGCGCTGAATGACGTACAACTGACACAGCCTGATGCCATCAACATGCGCAGTGTACTGAAAACGCTGGCTACGGAAGTCCTGAGCGGCGCTCCCGACACCAACACCGATGAGTCAGATCCCGGCGTACAGGCCATCACGCTGCAAATCCAGCAGCTTGCCACGCTGGAGGTGACCGCGTTTTTTACCCCGAGTGCCACCCCAGGCACTTAGCTCTTTTGACGCGTGACCTTGCATATCTCCTTTGTTGTTTGTTATAATGTTACCAAGTTACCTGAGTATAAAGTAACCTAACAGCATTATCACAACACGGAGGAACCATGAATCCACCATCTACAGATGAAACCAGGAAACTGCCTGACTCTCAGACCATCGAACGTGTCCAGATTGGGACGCGCATGGAGAAACGCATGGTAAAGGTCCTGAAGGCCCTCGCTGAGTATCTCGATCTCTCATTGGGCGACCTGCTCGAAGGCATAGTTCTTCACTCATTCGCCGGAAAAGCACCTTTCAGCGAACTCACACGCGAACAGATCGCCCGTCTACAAGAGATCTATAGCATGGATTACGGCGTCGAGGCGAGCCATCGCCTGATTGAAGTCGGTACTCAGTCACACGAATAAATCATCATTCAATCTATAAATAGCTCAAATCACGTTGTGGATGAATGTCTGCAACGTGATTTGAGCTATTTATAAAAAAATGGGTCGGTGGGGAAAATTCATCAGCAGATAGGAGGGTGGGACAGTGAACTGGCACCCTACGCTGTCACGCCACCCTCTTTGGTGGGCTGCTATAATAGGGAGCGGTCAACCGTATGCAATATCCACATATATATATAAGGAGCACATCGATGGCGACCTATCTCTCACTTTTTCGCGGCATCAACGTCGGTGGTAACCACATCGTTCGTATGAGCGACCTGAAAGACCTGCACGAAGCGCTTGGCTTTACGTCGGTTATTACCTACATTCAGAGCGGCAATGTGGTCTTTCGCAGCGACAACGCGGACGTGGCGCAGCTTGCGCGACAGATTGGAGAGAGCTTTGCGCAAAAATGTGGCTTTCGTGTTGATGTCGTGGTGCGTACCGCAGCCGAGCTTGCTGAGATTGTCGAGTACAACCCCTGGTCCGGTCAGAGCGAGAAAGAGCCTAAGCGGCTGGTCGTACACTTTCTTGTGACACCGCCTGAGAGTGCGGCTCTGAACAATCTTCAGCAGCGGTATACGGGTCCAGAAGAGTTGTTTCTGCGCGGCCAGGACCTCTATGTCTACTATCCTATGGGTATGGGACAGTCAAAGCTATCCAGTTCCATCCTTGAGAAGAGCCTGAAAACCTCAGGCACAGCCCGCAACTGGTTGACCGTTCTGTATTTGCAGGAGTTGATGCAGAACCCCTAACAGCGTATTCTGGTTGTTAAAATGGCAGCAGCCGGCCTATGGCTTTCATAGCTTTATCTATTGCGCCGAGACTACAATCTGCCGCCCGCTCTACGATCCTGATCGGGTGATCGCATCCCTCAAGGCTCACGTAGCTCTCTATTCTCCTCAACTCAAGCAGGCTATTGTCCAGACATTCCTTTGGAATGCGCGTTTTACACTGGAAAATGCCCACAAACCCGCCATTCGCGGCGAGGTCTACCTGGTGACTGGCTGCCTGGCTCGCATCATTCACTGTCTCGTCCAGGTTCTCTACGCGCTCAATGAGAGCATCTATTATCTCAGCGAAAAAAGATTGGTCGTCGATCTTGCTGCGTTTGTATTGTCTCCAAATGCCTTTCATGAGCGCATCTTCGATCTGCTCGGCGCAACCGGGACG
>DAOTTJ010000191.1:0-3735 GCA_034437695.1 Ktedonobacteraceae bacterium | reverse complement strand
GATCGGCTTGTACGGCTCCTGGTATCGGCTCATCGCGCTGCAGTCTTGCGTAGAGGGTCCGTACGGGGATTTTTTCTCTCTGCGGAACAAGTTTTCACATCTGCGATCAGCGAGTAACCAGGAAAATGCACTCCTTACGATCCGCTACCACAGCCTCGACAGCAAGAAACACGCAGAAGGTCTTTTTCTGTGTCTTATACCAGTCTTCTGTTTCAGTGGAAGTTTAGATAAGATAAATTTGTACCAGCCGAATGATAATTTTGTACAAAAACTTGTACTATCTTTTCTTATGTGTGGCTGCGATCCTCTTTTCACCTGGAAGCTTCAAAGTCGTTCGTCTGCGTGCATGACTGAGCAGCATTGTGTAACGTATACGGTGTCAAAGTGCTGTCAGTGAAGGATAGAGTTGTCGGGTTATATCTCTTTGCGAGAGGTGGGTGCTGTGGGTATGGTGAACGTAGCCTCTCGGGGCAGTTCAGAAGCCTAAGGAGAAGGTGATAGGACAGTCTGTGACTACATTTGAACTATTTAATAATATAGTAAAAAGAGCTTCTCGGAAACGTTTGCTTCAAGTGGACTCCAATGCTATACTACGAGGGTAGCAGTCGAAAGGGATGAGGAAGCTCGTCAGAGTTTGAAATCAAACAGGGTAGTAATAAACATCAGAACCGATGATATCGTCAAAAGGGATGAGGAAGCTCGTCAGAGTTTGAAACGTCGTAACGGCCACCGTTTTAGGAATCTCTGGCTTATATCGAAAGGGATGAGGAAGCTCGTCAGAGTTTGGCAGGAAGAAAAGAAAAGAGCACTTACTTTTATATGGGTAAGTGCTCTTTTGTATTTGCCATCCAGGGCTTATGTAATGCTCGGCGTGTGGCTCCTTCCTCTGAATAAAGGATCGTGTTGCGAGCGTAGAGGCAACTGCCTCTACGCTCGCAACACGATCCCAAAAACCCCTGGGTGAGGGATCACAAGTCTCTGGCTTGCAGAGTATTGCAGTGTCTCTTATCCTTCCCACACTCATCAATGATACAAGTGCTTTTCCATTCTGGCGGGCCTTGCCCCGCATCTCCCAGAATGTGCGAGTGAGGAGCGCGGGGACGCAGGTCCCGCGCTCCTCGCTCGCACCCAAAAACCGGGGGTGTGGGGACGCAAGCAGCAGGCTTGAGCAGAACTGCAAAGTCCTTGCAGTGGCTTAGAAATGTTACCTTTCTGCGAGAAATGACATTACATTGATAAGTGATCTCGACTCCATCGAACTGATCGTGCGGAACAAAGCGCGAGGCTAAGGCGTTAATAGAGTGAATGTAGTGACGATAAACTTATATAAAGTTTGCTCTTATTAGAGAATACTACCAGTGTGCTCGTATGCTACGAGCGTCCTGTGGAAGGAAACATCACCTTGAACCTCCTGTCCTTGCTCGACTGGTCCACTTTGAATGCGCTACTCGTCCTGGTTGCCTGCTCGCTTGTACTGTTGGGCGTGCTGGTTCTCTATCTGTGGGAACTGGCGCGGGCAACCGACTGGCGGCACTGGCTGCGTTTTCTGCTTGTGGCTCTCCCTCTGCTGGTACTCGCAATCTGGTGCATTAGCGTTGATCTCGGTGCTCAACAGCTCTATACGAAAGTGGACTTGGTCAACGGCATCTTCTGGGACGGATCGCACTCCCCTTCCCTGGGTCCTGAAATCTATGTAGTTCATAGTGGTGCTTTTAGCAATGTGTACGTCTTTCAACTCTATAGTGTGCTTTTTCTTGCCTTTGCCGGAGGTGTCTGGTTGTTGCGCTATGCCTTACGTCTGCGCCTCGCCTTTAATGCTTTACAGGCGGAGAACCAAGCACTCATGGCTCTGGGAGGTTCGCGTTCTGTGGACGAGGAAGATCTCGCATCGGGTGAGGAAGACCTCGATGAGGAATACGCGGAACCCGAGGGTTATGAAGTAGAAGTCGTTGTGCTGGGTAAGGTTCGCCAACTCTAAAAAGGGCTTCATTTTTTGTGTCTTGCGCGGACTATTCCCTGGTGGATCAGACCTTCGAGCGCGGCTACGGGGAAGGTGATCAGAATGATCAGGCTGAATGCCAGGCAGCCCAGGATGACGCTGGCCAGGGCCACGGCGTTCTGCGCAGTTGTGCCGGTACTATCGATGGAATCGGCCAGCGAACTGTTATTCGCTTCGATGACGAGAAATAGTATATAGAACCAGAGCATAATGACTGCATTGCCCAGCATGATGGTAAACATGCTTTTCCACCACGCCGCGTATTTGCGGCGATCGTAGATCAGGCCGACTACCAGCGCGGCAAGCGGTAAGGGCGCGATAAGCAGGTATTCCTGATAGTCTTTGATGTCCCAGAATGCAGGATAGCTGGCGTGCGTGATGGCGATGCCACCACCAATAGCTACGAGCGAGACCAGCAGGCCGCGCCAACTCCCAAAGAAGACGCCTGTGAGTATCGAGCAGGCGGGTATGAGCAATAAAATCGCAGTTACCGTTAAGATGATCGCCAGCACGTTGATGCTCCCGTCCAGGTTGGCGTAAATGTTGTTCATGCCTGGATGGTACGAATTGATCAGGTAGAGCGAGGTACCCATGATCCCCAGCGCTACTAGTCCAGCGTAGAGCAACATACCGAAAGCTTGCATTGAGAAGGGTGCTTTGCGCGTCAGCGGATAGTAGATTGGTTTCCGCGGTTCAAGCGGCTTAGCTGGCACTATGACGATCGGTACTGGCTGTGGCTGCGGCGCACGACTATATATCGGCGGTGGCGGTGCCACCGGGTAGACCGGATATTGGATTGATCCGTTGGCCGATCCCGCATACCCTCCATTTGATGAGTTCAAACTGTATGCACCAAACGATTCGGCGGGCGGTGGCGGTGCGCTGATCTCGGCTTCCGACGTGGCGTGAACGGTCGCTTGCACTCCGCTCACTCTGGCCTGAGGCTCGGGGGTCTCTTCTGGGTGCTCCGTAACTGCGTCTGTGCTGACAGCCGCTACTGCGGAGAACGCGCCCGTGATGCGCACCGGCA
This sequence comes from Ktedonobacteraceae bacterium, assembly GCA_034437695.1. Lineage (GTDB taxonomy): Bacteria > Chloroflexota > Ktedonobacteria > Ktedonobacterales > Ktedonobacteraceae > Paraktedonobacter. Next base: position 706 of record DAOTTJ010000191.1, on the reverse strand, counting down.
TCGCCTGGACGGGCGTTGGCCGACTGATAAATGTGGAGGTGGTCGCCTGCTCCAGACCTTCGATAAACTCGCGCACGCTCTCAAAACGTGCTCGCCAGTCTTTTGCCATACCGCGCATGATCACGCGTTCAATATCTGGCGGCACCTGCGGCACAAGTTCGCGTAACGATCGCGGTGGCTGATTCTGCGCAGCACTCGGGGGTTGCAGTCCGCTCAGCCATTCGTAGGTCAGTGCAGCCAGCGCGTACTGGTCGCTGGCCGGACGCGCCTCGCCTCGTAGCTGTTCGGGGGCAGTATGAGGCAGGTTCGCACGACTGGCGTAGAGACCAGGCAGGCCGAAGTTGTTTAGGAGGATCGTCTGCTGCGGTCCCGCAACCAGATTCTCCGGGCGCAGGTCGCGATGGACTATCCCCCGACTGTGCGCGTAGTGCAGGGGGAGCGCGATCTGTTTGGCAAAGCGCACCGCTTGCTTCAGTTCCAGAGTGCGCCCACGCGGGAAAACCTGGCGCAAGGTCTGGGGCGCGAATGAGCTTTGTACAAAATAGACAGTTTGCGCAGCTTCTCCATAGTCCAGCAACCGTACGATCTGCGGATGGTTCATCTGGGCGTGCCTGGCGGCTTCCACGAGAAACTGCTGTACTACTCCACGCTCAAGTATCACTTTTCCGACTTTGAGTACAACCTGACCCCCAGTCTGAAGATCCGT
>DAOTTJ010000190.1:0-4176 GCA_034437695.1 Ktedonobacteraceae bacterium | reverse complement strand
TTTTGTAGTATCACTCCAAGGAAGCAATCGTCGCCTCTGTGATATGATTGAGGAGAAAGCAGTTCAAGATGAGAAGCAAAGGAGGAGGCGTATGTATCGACAAGGAACCTCTCCATGGAGTTTGCATGCAGATCTGCCTCTTGGCATGAACTTTTGTGTCTGGGTTTTACAAAGAGATGGATTGGCCGTCCCTCCCTTTGATCAGCACCCACCTGGGGATGGGTCATTACAGGCCATTGGCTTAGACGCAGAACTCTGGCTCTCGTGGTTCACCGAAACGGTAATTGGGCAACGATCCCCGGCCAATCCTTCGCTGGCAAAGATTGGAACCCCCATCCTCCAACGACGCCTTCAAGACCTTTGGCAACGGTATCTTCCAGACGCAGAGGATTGGCGCTGGTCATCGATAGAAAAGATCAATGAGATCTTTTCCTCTCCAGAAGAGCCTTCACGGCTTTGGGATGATCTTATCCCTTTCCAAAGGAGCTTATCCGAGATGCGTATCTTCTGCGTCCAATATCCTCACATCGTCTCTTTTGTTGTTCCTCCGGTTTCTGTTGTTCTTGGTTTCAATAAAGAATCACGCCTTAGCTCTGAAGCGAGGAGACATCTTCTTCAAGCTGCGGAAAAACTCTCGCGGCGGAGAGAATAGCGAACGCTCATCTCATTCCACATCTGTCAAGCAAGCAAGCTAACTTACAATGAGGATGAGCCCAAGAAATAGACCACCCACGTAATTTTGATAGTCGGAAATAGACCACCCCCAGCCATGCTGACAATATTCCCTGCACCATCTCCCGAAGCCAGGCGAGAAGCATACAGGGGGTCACAAATGACAATCACATTCTGACCCATTTTCGCCAAAAAGGTCTATTTTTAGGCTGTCAAAAGGTCTATTGGTAGATTATCGAAAACACCCTGACAGTAGCAGTCCGTTACCGCATCAGAGGTACCGCTAACTCGCTGTTGACATAGTGACGAGACCGGAGCATATATAGTTATAGCGAAGGGCTGATGTAGCAGTATGGTCATCATCAAAGAAGTATTTGAATCTGCATTCTCACAAGGCGTGCTGAGCGGTGTCTTCACAGCAATTGTGTCTGGACTTCTTCTCTCTTTTCTCGGAGCGTTGTGGCATATCCGCCTGCCGGGACTCTCCGTTTTGCTGTTCTGGAAATCCTATACAAAAGGGATGAGAGTGGTAACATCTGAGGTATATAAGGCTGCTGTAGAGCCGCAGATGCGGCCAGGGCGACGGTCGGCGCTCCTGCTTTATGGGGAAGTGGTGGCACTGGGCGATCTGCTCCACTTCTTTCGAGATCGATGTAAAGTCGATCCGCAGGTTGCTTCGGTACGGGACACCCCTGATTTTGACAGGATCAAAGATAGAAATCTCTTCCTCGTAGGTGGCCCGAAATATAATCTTGCTGCGAAGAAGTTCTTGCAGGAGGTAGATCCTGAACTCTACTACCAGTGCAAACGGTTGCTCCCTGACAGGGATATACACGCGACTGATCGAGATCTAAAGGTTTTCATTGGGAGAACCGCCGATTATCCAAACTTTACCTATGACCTGAAGCAAGAGATCCAATATGCGACTATCATTCTGCGGAAAGATCTGTATACCGCTGGGAAGTCTGTGCTCTGTGCTGCTGGCCTCAGCAATATATCGACGTTCGCAGCCGTCGACTGGCTACTCAGCCGCCCACCCTCTTTCTGGTTCCGCGTCCGAAGACAGCAAAAAGGATTTCAAGCGATCATCAAATGCCGGGTGCTCGATCACGCGAAGGTCTCCAAGCTAGAACTCGTGTTTTTCCAAGAGTTGTCCTAGCTTGGCGCACCCCGCGTAGATAGCTCTACCCAGGGAAGTTATGACAGCAGCCACGAGTTGACCACTTGAAATGGTTCGATCTGATAATCCTGAAAGGAGATACCCGCACCAGTGAGTGCATCCATGACCCGTAAGAGATGGGGCGGGTACGTTATAACATCATGTAGCTTGTCTGGGGCTACCCATTGGACGGCCAGCGTTTCATCATCTGGGGTATCCACGAGTTCTCCGACATCACACAGAAAACATAGCGTCAGGATTGGCATGCCATTTCGTGTACAATGATAGACGCCAGTCAACTGACGCACACGTACGGTATATCCCGACTCCTCGCGCACTTCTCGGTGCAACGCCGGGAAGGGAGACTCATATGGTTCCAGAAATCCCATTGGTGGCTCCCACCCTCGGTCTTTGGAGAGGACCAGCAACACTTCGTTGGCCGCGTTGACAATCACCCCCATAACCCCTATTGCCGTGTGGATGTATGCCGTATTCATGTATACGTACCCTCCGGGTCTGGCGGTGTACCAGGCTAATCTAGCATACGATGATAATGCGCGAGTAATGCGGGCAACTCCTCGATGCTCTTGATGCTTGCGTCGGCACAAAAGGGGAGCCCAGCAGGCCACGCCGCGTCGTGCTGAACCCACAGCGTTCTCATGCCAACCTGGCTCGCGCCACAGATATCAACAGCAGGGTTATCTCCAATGAACAGGATTTGCTCCACCGGAACCTGGAGGCTGGCCGCCGCCGCGAGAAAGAGGGAAGCCGCCGGTTTTTCCGCACCAAAGCGTTCCGAGATAACGATACACGAGGCTATCGTAGCAAGCCCCAGTGCTGCAATCTTTGGTTGCTGTTGGCGAACGAACCCATTTGTCACAATGCCTATGGGTATGTGCAGGTGGCTGATAACGTCAAGCAGCGGCCTCAAGTGAGCGCCTGCCATGTACTGCGGAAACTGCTGATAGTACGCTGCAATCATCGCCTCGATCTCATACAGGCCGGGATAGGACTGTTGAAACGAGCGGAAGAGCGCGACTCGCGACGCAGTTCCGTGCGTATCGAGAGCGCACAGGAGTGCGAGCGCTGTTGTATGCTCGGCAGCGGGGATATGCGCGTGTACGAATGCAGTGGCCCACCTATAGAATGTCGCACCTCGGTCATACAACGTATCGTCCAGGTCGAATAGCAGCGCCCTCATCTCAACAGGCAACCGCGTGATAGGTGGTATTTGCATGTGAGCTCTCCAGGGGAACGGCACAGACGGCTATTCAGATAGAATGGTCGCGGCTTCTACTGGTACTGTATATTCGTTTGGCCTGATCGTTCCTTTCGGACCGGTAACCAGGCTACCCGCAGGTACATCAAAGTTGACCAGCGCATTTGCCGCAACAATTGCGTGAGCATATATATGCACACGGCCAACGACAATTGCTCCTCGCCCAACAATACAGCCGTCATGAAGGATAGGACCCTGCTCGAAATGCGAGTAGTGATGTCCATACCGGTGTGTCAGCGAACCGAATGAGGAAACATGATTGCCAATGACGCTGAAATCGGCAATCATGCCCGCGAGCCGACAGTAGCTCCCGACCTGTACGTGTTTCATCATGACGGTATTGCTCTTTATGTACACATGGTCACCGATGGTGCAGTCTTCTCGAATCAATACGTTATGGCTGCAGTCGAAGTTACTGCCTATCGTGACGCCGGAGTAAATAACCGTACCTGATCGAATGATGGTGTTGTCACCGATGGTCACTGGTGCGTTACTCTTGCTCATGTAGAGCTGCTCGACGGAGGTGTACTCCTGCACCTTATCGAGGCACCCCTCTAATTCAGCCGCGCTGGGGTGTCCAATTACCACATTGTCCTCAATGAGCACATTCGCACCACATCGGACATCGCCATACAATACGGTATTTTTTCCCCGTAGCATCATGGTGTTCTCCCTCGGCAGTATCTACAAAACAAACTGCCCTTGCAATTGCAACGGCAGGCTACCCGCTTTATTTTCTCCAAGAGAATACTCCAGGTCTCAGGCTACTGTCAATAGAGGTACTGTATCAGTTCATCATACCCTTATAGAGAGGGTATCCATGCATAGAGTATCTGAGTGGCAACTACTTGCAGGGACATATGCCTGTTATAGTACGAGCAAAAATTGGGGAACACATGATCAGACTCCGAGTTAGAGAAGTGGCGAAAGAGCGGGGCATGAGTATGAATAAACTCAGCCAACGATCTGAAGTTTCATATAATGTCGTTAAAGCCCTCTATCGAAACCCATATAAAGAGGTTACCATGCACACGCTCAATAGATTAGCTGACACACTGGGAGTCCC